>JAQSDW010000001.1 GCA_029946105.1 Reyranella sp.
CCTGCACCGCGACATCAAGCCGTCGAATATCATCGTCGACGCCGGGAACCCGACCCTGATCGATTTCGGCGCGTCGCGCGCAGCGATAGCCGGCCGCACCACGAACATGACGGCTCTGTTCACGCCGGGCTATGCGGCCGCCGAGCAGTTTACTTCGGCGCGCCAGGGCCCGTGGACCGACATCTACGGACTGGCCGCCACGCTCTACAACGCCATCACCGGCAAGGCGCCGCCGAGCGCCGTCGACCGGCTGCTGCAGGATACCTACGAGCCACTGTCGGTGCTGGCACCGGCGGGATACTCGCCCGGCCTGCTCGCCGGCATCGACGCGGGCCTTGCAGTGCGGGCCACCGACCGGCCGCAGAGCATCGGCGAATGGCGCGAGATCCTGGCACAGAACGTGGCACCGTTCTCGAATCTCGAGATGACGCATATGGTGCCACCTGAGCGCCGGGCACCGACCCTGCAGCCGGCCACGGCGGGCACGCTTCAACCACCGCCCGCTGCCGTGCCGAGAAGGCCGCTCGCGCTCTACGCCGGCATCGCGGCGACGATCCTCGTCCTGCTGGCCGGTGCCTGGATCGTGCTCGCCTCGCGCGGGCCGGCCGCCGTCGCCGTACAGGACCTCTCGGTCGCCGAACTCGAGAAGGTGTTGGGTGACCGGCGCAAAGCGGAGACCGAGGCAACCGAGAAGCGTCGGGCGGAGGAAGAGGCACAGCGCAGGGTCGAGACCGACGCCGCTGCCAAGCGGGCGGCCGATGCCGAGCTCGCGCTGGCCCACGAACGCACCAGGAAGGCCGAGGAGGAGCTGGCGCGACTGAAAGCGGAGATGGAAACGACGCGCCGGCAGACGGCGGCGGCGACCCAGCCGGCGCAGGCCGAGGCCGCGGCCAAGAGCGCCGCCGAGGAAGAGGCCCAGCGCCAGGCCGAGGCCGAGATCGCCGCCGCACGGCAAGCCGTGGAAGAAGCCAAGCGCCAGGCTGAGGCTGAAGCGGAAGCCAAGCGCCAGTCCGACGAGGCGCTCGCCAAGGCGCAGGCCGAGCGCCAGGCGGCGGACGCCGAGGCGACACGCCGCACGGCCGCCGAAGCCCAGGCCAAGAGCCGCGCCGACGCCGAGGCGGTCGCCAAGGCGCAGGCGCAGGCCGAACGCCAGAAGGCCGAGGAGGAAGCGGCAGCCAAGCGGCTGGCGGAGAACGAGGTGTCGGACAGGAAGGCGGCGGAGGCGGCCGAGAATACGCTGCTTTTGACGACCGCCGACCGCCAGCGCCTGCAGGTCGCGCTAACCTCGCTGGGCTTCGCCACCGGCGGCAGCGATGGCGCGTTTGGGCCACGCTCGCGCGATGCGATCACGCGCTGGCAGAAGTCGAGAAACCAGCCGGCGACCGGCTTCCTGCCAGCGGCGCAGCGCGACGAATTGCTGCGCGGTGCCGCCCAGGCCATCGCGCGCTGGGACGAGGAGCAGAAGAAGATCGAGGAAGAGAAGATCAAGGTTGTCGCAGCCGCGCCGGCGGTCGCCGCTTCGCCCGCCGCCGCTCCTGCCGCGGCGACTTCGCCGGATGGGCCGACGACGAGCGGCTTCGATGGGACCTATGCAGGCGACCAAAATCTCGGTGGCTACTCAGGCTCGGCGTCCCGCGTGACCATTGCGCTCACGGTGACCAAAGGGCGCGGCTCGGGCACGATCAGTTCACCGGGTTGCAGCCCCAGTCCGTTTTCTGTGTCGATTTCGCTGACAGGCATTGTAAGTGGCGAGGGCTATCTGAGCTGCATAGTCGGGAATGGATTAACGGGTCCCTTGAAGGTCTCGGGCCGCGCTAAAGGGCGATCGATCGACCTTTATTTCTCCGGCTCGCGGGCTGGCTTTAGAACAACGCTGAGCTCGGGCGTCGCCGCGCCCGCCCCTGCCGCGGCAGCCTCGCCGGATGGGCTGTGGCGTGGCACCTACGCCTGTGACAGTGGCGCGGGGAGTGCGGGGGGGCAGCTCCCGTTCACGGTCGACCTCAACCCGCAGATCACGAACGGAGTCAGTTCCGGCGGCGGGTTCAATGGGTCGTCCGCCACTGGCCTGACTCGCGAAATCAAGGTCTCGGTCGAGGGCAACAGCGTCATCGTCAGACGTTACGCCGGCGCCAGCGCCGAAACCGCCGCGGGAGGTCTCCGCCTGTCGGGGACGTTCGACGGCAACACCATCCGGGCGAGCGGCCAGGAGAACCCGACCAATTCCCGCACCTGCAGCCTGGTGCTCAACCGCGCCCCGTGACGTGTCGTCAGGCCGCGCCGCCCTCGACGCCTACATCGCCAGGAAGGCCGAGATCGACTTGATGCTCGCCCCACTACCTGCAATTTCGGCCGATTGTCCAGACGTGCATAGGCCGGCATCATGGACCGCCTGGAAAATTGCATCGAGCCGGCTCAGCAACTGCTCCCGACCGCGAGCCGACGGCGCTCTCGCTCAACGATCTGGTCGCGGCTGCAAAGTTGCCTTGGTCGGCGCAGGCCGAGGTCGTGTTCGGCTGACGGTTCGGCCCCGTTGCCCAGTCGGTGCGGCGCCCCTACGATCCCTACAAGTAAACGGGGGAAATGCTATTGGCGCGCGAACAGCGCAGGCTGGCGGCGATTCTGGCCGCTGACGTTGTCGGCTTCTCTCGGCTAATGGGCCGCGACGAGAGCGGCACGCTGGCGCGGCTGAAGGCCCACCGCAGTGAGCGCCTGGAGCCAGCCCTGGCCCGGAATGGCGGCCGCCTGGTCAAACTGACCGGAGACGGTGCGCTGGCCGAGTTCGGCAGCGCCGTGGATGCACTCAGGGCCGCCATCGAATTCCAGCAGGCTGTCGCCGAGGCCAATCACGACCAGCCTGAAGAGACCCGGATCGTCTTCAGGATCGGACTCCACCTTGGCGATCTCATCGTCGACGGGGACGACCTCTACGGAGACGGCGTGAACGTCGCGGCGCGGCTGGAGGCGGAGGCGCCGCCAGGCGGGGTCGTGGTCTCCCGTGACGTCCACAATGCCGTTACTGGCAAGCTCAAGGCCACGCTACACGACCTCGGTGAGTTGCCGCTCAAGAACATCGAGCGGCCGGTGCAGGCGTTCCGTGCAGAATGGCGTCCCGAAGACTGGCCTGCGCATACAGTCGCATCGCCCCAAGAATCGAGAGCGCCAGTATCGCCGAAGGAATCCGAGCCGACGCTCGCACTGCCAGACAAGCCATCCATCGCAGTGCTGCCGTTCCAGAACATGAGCGGCGATCCGGAGCAGGAATACTTCGCTGATGGGATGGTTGAGGACATCATCACCGCCCTGTCGCGGTTCAAGTCGTTGTTCGTAATCGCGCGCAATTCGTCGTTTTCATACAAGGGAAAGTCGCCCGACGTACGGCAAGTTGGTCGAGAGCTTGGCGTCCGCTATGTGTTGGAGGGAAGCGTCCGCAAGGCCGGCGGAAAGGTACGCATCACCGGGCAGCTCATCGAGGCGGCGAGCGGTGCGCATCTGTGGGCCGACCGGTTCGATGGAGCGATCGAGGACGTCTTCAATCTGCAGGACGAGGTCACCGAGAAAGTCATCGCCGCCATTGCGCCGGGTGTCGAGAAAGTGGAAATCGAACGCGCGCTCCGCAAGCCCACCGCAAGCCTTGACGCCCACGACTGTTACCTGAGGGCATTGCCATTGTGGTGGCGGGTAAACCTGGAAAGAAGCGACGAGGCGGTGCGCCTGCTGAGACGGGCCCTGAAGATCGACCCGGCTCATTCGTCGTCGATGGGACTGCTCCTCGGTGCCTACGCCACCCGGAAGACGGCGGGCATCGGCGGCGATGTCGCAACTGACATTGCAGAAGTGGACCGGCTCATCCGCCAGGCCGTGCATATTGGGCGCGACGATGCTGCTACCCTCGGACATACGGCCTGGGCCATCGCCGTTCTCCTGCGCGATCTTTCCTTCGCAAGAGAGCAGTCGCAGCGCGCCTTGACCCTCAATCCGAACCTGGCGAGTGCGTGGTTCTTCAGCGGATGGCTTCACCTCTGGTCGGGCAAGCCTGCCGAAGCGTTGGCGGATCTGTCGCACGCCGCGCGACTCGATCCCTTGAACGAGTCGGGAAGCTGGAAGAGCGCCCTCGCCCATGCCTATTTCTTTCTCGACAGGCATGAAGATGCTTTGCGGGCCGCTGAAAGCATGATGCAAAGCAATCCGGATGCTCACGCCGCGTTACGGATCGGAGCCGCCAGTGCGGCCTTCGCGGGAAAAACGGAGGTCGCCCAAAAGTACGCGCTCCGCCTCGCCTCGGTCGATGCGGCGCTTCGGGTTTCGCGGCTCGAGAACTATCTAGGCCCATATCCGGCCGAGTTTTGCGAGAAGTACAAGCAGGGGCTGCGTACGGCGGGGCTTCCCGAATGACCGAGCGCCGCCTCGCCGCGATCCTCGTCGCCGATGTCGTCGGCTACTCCCGGCTTATCGGCGCGGACGAGAGCGGCACGCTGGCGCGGCTGCACTCACTGCGGCAGGACGTGATCGCCCCCAGTATCGCGAAGCATTCCGGGCGGCTGTTCAAGACCGTGGGCGACGGCTTCCTGGTGGAGTTCGCCAGTGCGGTTCAGGCCGTGACCTGTGCGATGGCCATCCAGAAGGCCAATTCGACGGGCTCCCTCCCACTCCGCATTGGCGTGCACGTCGGGGATGTCATGGTCCAGGGCGACGACCTGATGGGCGACGGCGTCAACATCGCAGCTCGAATCGAAGGCCTAGCCGAGCCCGGTGGCGTCACGATTTCGCGCGCAGTCCACGAGCAGGTGCGTGATCGAATTGATGTTGGTTTCGAGGATAAGGGCGAGATCGAGCTCAAAAATATCGCCCGCCCCGTTCATGTGTACGCTGTAGTGGGCGCCAAAGCCGCGGTATCACCGAATGAGGCAACGCCCGCCCCCGCGCTGCCCGACAAGCCGTCCATCGCGGTGCTACCGTTCCTGAATATGAGCGGGGACCCGGAGCAGGAGTATTTCACGGACGGCATCACCGAGGACATTATTACTGAGCTATCTCGGTTTCGCTCGCTGTTCGTCATCGCCCGCAATTCCTCGTTTACCTATAAAGGTAAATCACCTGATATCCGACAGGTGGCTCGGCAACTCGGCGTTCGATACGTGCTTGAAGGCAGTATCCGAAAGTCCGCAAACCGAATCCGGGTTACGGGCCAATTGATCGACGCTCCGACCGGCACTCACATCTGGGCCGAACGCTATGATCGAGTCCTGGAGGATATCTTCGCGGTACAGGAAGAGGTCACGCAGGCCATCGTTCGTGCCATAGCTCCGTACATTTCCGAAGCCGAGGTTGCGAAGGTGCGACGGCGACGACCCGACAGCCTAAGCGCATACGAGATTGCTGTTCGCGCCTACGCTAGGGCTTGGGACGCATGGGTGAAATCTGACGGCACGTTATGTAACGAAGCGATTGGGGAGGCGCGGGCGGCGCTGGCCATCGACCCCGACAGCACTATTGCGTTGAACGCGCTCACACTATCTCAGACCCAACATCTCATGCGCGCCACGGCCTTAGATCGCGACGAGGCATTTCGGGATGGTATAACGGCTGCAAGGAGATCAATCGAGGTCGACCGCGCCGACGGTACTGGTCACACCTTGAATGGTGTACTTCTTACATTGGCACCGGAGCAGCATTCGATTGGCGAGGCGCTCGATAGCGCGCGACGCGGTCACGATCTCAATCCGCACAACATGGTATCACTGATGGGGCTCGCCTACGTCGAAACTGTAGCGGGGAATCCAGAAAGTGCGATTGAGCATTTGCTGCATGCCTTACGCGTAAGTCCTCGGGAGCCCATGCGACCTAACTTGCACCAGCAACTCGCGATGGCCTGCTTTTCAGCGCAACAGTATGCGAACAGTGTCACCTATGCCCAACTTGGGATCGACGAGGCACCTGGCTTGCCTTCATTGCACGTTTACCTCGCTATGAGCTACGTAGCCTTGGGTGAAATCGAAAGGGCTAAAGCCGCGCTTGGGGCGGCCCGTCGTGTTGGACCGGAGTTCGTTGAGCGAGTGCTGACGGGTACCTTTCCTCATAGAAATCCGGAACATCTGCGCCGGATGACGACCTTCCTCCATATCGCCGCCGGCCTCGAAGACCCGAGCACTGCTGAGGCGTTGCGATGAACATTAATCGCCGCCTCGCTGCGATCCTCGTCGCCGATGTGGTCGGCTATTCCCGGCTGATCGGCGTGGACGAGTCCGGCACGCTGGCCCGGCTGCATTCACTGCGGCAAGACATCATCGATCCTAATATCGCGAAGCATTCAGGGCGACTGTTCAAGACCGTGGGCGATGGCTTCCTTGTCGAGTTTGCCAGCGCGGTTCAGGCCGTGAACTGTGCGATAGCCATCCAGAAGGCCAATTCGACGGGCTCTCTCCCCCTCCGTATTGGCGTGCACGTCGGCGATGTCATGGTGCAGGACGATGACCTCATGGGCGATGGCGTCAACATCGCAGCCCGGATCGAAGGAATTGCTGAGCCTGGCGGCATTACGATCTCGCGCGCAGTCCACGAGCAGGTGCGTGATCGGATCGAGGTCGGCTTCGAGGACAAGGGTGAGATCGAGCTTAAGAACATCGCCCGACCGGTTCAGGTATTTGCTGTCGCGGGTGTGAAGACGACCACATCAACAGTGGGCGCTGCCCCAGCGCTCACACTGCCGGACAAGCCGTCCATCGCGGTGCTGCCATTTCAGAACATGAGTGGCGATCCCGAGCAGGAATATTTCGCCGATGGTATGGTGGAAGACATCATCACCGCACTGTCCCGCTTCAGTTCCTTGTTTGTGATCGCCCGTAATTCGACCTTCACCTACAAAGGCAAGTCAGTGGACATCAAGCAGGTTGGCCGGGAACTCGACGTGCGCTACGTGCTCGAAGGCTCGGTGCGCAAGGCTGGCGGTCGCGTGCGCATTACCGGACAGTTGATCGAGGCGGCGACGAACGCCCATCTTTGGGCCGACCGTTTTGAAGGCAACCTTGATGACGTGTTCGCGCTGCAGGACCGGATCACATCAAGTGTTGTCGGCATCGTCGAGCCGAAGATCCATGAATCCGAGATTCGATATGCCCAACTGAAGCCAACCAGAAGTCTGAATGCTCATGACTGTGTCCTAAGGGCTCTGCCGAAATACCGAATGTGGTCCCGCGAAGCCAATCAGGAAGCTCAGAAGCTGTTCTCAAGGGCTGTCGAACACGATCCGCACAACGCCGCAGCGCTCATGCATCTCTCATGGTGTTACGCTCAACGGTGGATGCAGAGCTGGACCGATGATCGGCCCCGGGAAATATCGGAAGGGCGTCGGCTGAGCGAGCGCGCTCTCGAACTGGGGCAGAACGACCCGAGTATCCTTGCGGGCTGTGCCTTCCTTCGTATTCAATACGGTGCGGATGCTGCTTCTGCACTTCCGATCATCGACAAGGCCATCGGGCTTAACCCCAACATGTCCGGCGTTATGGAGTCGAGCGCGTGGATCCGTATTCGCTCGGGCGACCCAGAACTCGTGGTTGAGCATTGCATGCGCGCCTTGCAGCTCAATCCCTTCAACCAGACCAAGACGCCACTGGCGATCGGCTATTTCCTTCTGGGGCGAAAGGACGAGGCGTTGGCATGTGTGGAAGAGGCAGTTGCCAATGCCCCGCGCTCGCTCCCGGCGCTTCGTTTTGCCGCCACCATCAGGGCCGGGTTCGGAGAACTTGAAGAAGCGCGCCGGCTGGTGCAGCGGTGTCTTGGAATTAACCCCAATTCGCACATGGGACCCGTCGGCCCTTGGACGCCGGAGCGGGAGCCGCACAGACAACGTTATCTGGACGCGCGCCGCCTGCTGGTCCAGCTGGGTCTCCCCGAATGACCACCGCTCGCTGCCTCGCCGCGATCCTTGTCGCCGATGTCGTCGGCTACTCCCGGCTTATCGGCGCTGACGAAACCGGCACGTTCGCGCGAATGCATTCACTGCGGCAGGACGTGATCGACCCCAATATCGCGAAGCATTCCAGTCGACTGTTCAAAACCATGCCCGAATAGACAGGATAGGGGAGAAGACAATGGCCAAGCTTGCGATCGTGGCAACCATCAAAACGACGGCGGGGAAACGGGACGAGTATCTGAAAGCTCTCAGGGCGCACGCCGAGCGCTGTCTCGCCACCGAGCCGGGTACGCTCAGGTTCGACATCCTGGTGCCTCAGGCCGAGGCCGACACGGTTATGCTTTTTGAGGTCTACGCCAGCAAGGAAGCTTTCGACACCCATTGGAACGGAGAGTCCATGAAGCAAATTCGGAGCGAAGCGGCGGGCCTGCAGGTCAGTCTGAAAGGTGTGCGCTGCGACTTGATGGAGTGAGGAGCAAATCAATAAGGGGGGATCGGGAGATGCAGCGCTTCAATCTGAAAGGCAAGGTCGGCATTGTAACCGGCGGCAATGGCGGCATCGGTGCGGGAATCGCGCGCGGGCTACTGGAGTGCGGAGCGACGGTGGTCATCGCGGGCCGCAACGCCGCCAAGAACGACGCAGCCGTCGCCGAGCTTGGCAAGGTGGGCCCGGTCAGCGCATTCGTGATGGACGTGACGAAGGAAGAGGACTGCTATTCGGTGGTCCGCGAGGCGGTGAAACGGCACGGTCGCCTCGACATCCTCGTCAACAACGCAGGCATCGGCAGTGGCAAGGCGCCAGACGAGCTGACCCTTCCGGAATGGCACAAGGTGATCGACACCAATCTCACCAGCGCCTTCGTCATGAGCAAAGCCGCCCACCCTGAGATGAAGAAGACCGGTGGCGGCAAGATCATCAACATCGGCTCTATGGCATCCTACATCGGCGGCGCGCGCTGGACCGTCTATGGCCCGACCAAGGCCGCGATCATTCAACTGAGCCGCAACTGCGCCTCGGCTTGGGCGAGCGACAATATCCAGGTCAATACGATCCTGCCCGGCTACATCGACACGGCGATGACCAAGCCGCTCCAGTCGATGGCGGAGTTCCACACTGCTGCGCTTCGGCGGACGGCCGCCGGCCGCATCGGCACGCCTGACGACTTCGCCGGCATCGCCGCGTTTCTGGCGAGCCCGGCATCGGACTTCGTCACCGGCGCCGATATCCCGGTCGATGGCGGCCTGCTGTGGGGAGCGTGAGTTCCTGGCAAGCTAAAAGCCTTGAGAATGGCTAGCCACCATCTTGATGGTAGCCGTGGCCGGCTAGCCTCTCATCCGGCGCGGGTGAGCCTGGCAAACGCTACACAATCCTACGCCCGGCTACGCAGCACCACGCCTACCTCGGGTGTTTACGAAGACATGCCTAGCGGAGGAACCCGTCAAAACTTCCGCCAGACATCAAATCGACAAGTCATTGAAAACATTTCTTCTTTTTCGACCGAACCAAATCGAGGGTGGTTCGGTCGAAAAGAGACGGAGGGACTTTAGAGACCGAAAATCGACGCCGCGCCGGTCTCTGAGGTTCGGTCGGCATCGCTAAAATCCCTCGGAATAAGGGGATTTCTTGAGGCCCACGGCGAGGCTGGCGACCGTTTGCGACAGGGTAATGGCGGAGGGAAAGGACCTGGGAACAAACGCTCTCTGCGTAGTAGAGCGTAGGCCTGCGG
>JAQSDW010000002.1 GCA_029946105.1 Reyranella sp.
CGTTCCTTTGTCGTAGCAGTCGAATAAATTCACAGTCTCTGGAGTGGCGCGCTCCCATGATTAGAAACCAAACTGCGGTCTCCAATCCTAGCCGGATTTGGCCGCGAGGTGCTTGGCTTTCTCGTCCGCTCTGATCGCGGCGGGGCGCTTCATGTGCGGGGCCACATAGGCCTCGAACGCCGGTTTCTTCTCGATCGTGTCGAACATCATGCCCCAGTACAGGAACGAGGCCATATAGAGATCTGCCGCGGTGAAGTGGTCGGCGGCGATGGTGCGCTTGCCGTCGACCACCTTGGCCACGGTGTCCATGGTGCGTTCGTAGGAGCCGTAGCCGAAACGCCGCTCCAGTTCCGGCGGAGGATTCCAGCCGGTCGCCTTGTTGCTCATCGCGGGATCGCAGCAGCCGGCGACGAAGAACAGCCAGCGATAGTAGCCGCCGCGCTGGCCGACCGGAGGCGCCAGCTTCGCCTCGGGAAAAGCATCGGCGAGATAGCAGAGGATCGCACCGGTTTCCGTGACGACGGTGTCGCCATGCTTGATCGTCGGCACCTTGCCCATCGGATTGAGGGCGAGATAGTCGGGCGACTTCATGTCGGGCCCGAATTCCTTCACCACGGTTTTATAAGGACAGCCGATTTCCTCGAGCATCCAGTGGGTCGTAGCGCCACGCGACTAGGGATTGGTGAAGAAGACCAGTTCGTCGGCCATGGCCAAAACTCCTCTAGAGCAATCTCATCTGCCGTGCGTCGCGCTTGGCATCGACCAAAGCGGTGCGGGCGGACTCCGGGACATGAAACGCCGACGTGTCGAGCCGGTTGCGCAGGGCGTTGAGCCCCAGCCGCTTGGTCGCGGCCTTGAAGCGGGCGCTCAGCAACTGCGCGATCGGACCCTCGCCCTTCATGCGCGTGCCGAATTCGGCCTGGTAGAGCTCGCCGCCGCGGATCTGGCGGATCAGCGACAGCACGCGCTCGGCGCGATCGGGCCGGTTCGCGCGCAGCCATTCCTCGAACAGTTCCTTGATCTCGAGCGGCAGGCGCAGAACGATGTAGCCGGCGCGCGTGGCGCCCGCATCCATCGCCGCCTCCAGGATCGATTCCATCTCGTGGTCGTTCAGGCCCGGGATCATCGGCGAGCTGAGGACGCCGACCGGAATGCCGGCCGTCGCCAGCGCGCGGATCGCATCGAGCCGGCGCTGCGGTGTCGAGGCGCGCGGCTCCATCACGCGGGCAAGATCGCGGTCGAGCGTGGTCACCGACAGGAAGACCTCGACCAGGTTGCGCCGCGCCATGTCGCCCAGGATGTCGATATCGCGCGTCACCAGATGACCCTTGGTGACGATGCCCACCGGATGGTTGAAGTCGCTCAGCACGCGGAGGATCTGGCGCGTCACCTTCAGCTCGCGCTCGACCGGCTGGTAGGGATCTGTGTTGGTGCCCATGGCGATCATCTCGCAGCGGTACTTGGGCGCCGCCAGTTCGGCCGCGAGCAGCTTGGCCGCCTCGGGCTTGAAAAGAATCTTGGTTTCGAAATCGAGGCCGGGCGAGAGGCCGAGATAGGCGTGCGTCGGCCTGGCGAAGCAGTAGATGCAGCCATGCTCACAGCCGCGATAGGGATTGATCGAGCGGTCGAAGCCGATGTCCGGCGAGTTGTTGCGCGCGATGATGGTGCGCGTGGCATCGCGCGTCAGCGTCGTGCGCAAGGGCGGCAGCGCGTCGTCGTCCTCGGCCGCGGCCGCCACCTCGGTTTCCCAGCCGTCGGTGGTGCGGATGCGCTTCTCGGTGTCGTAGCGGCTGGTCTCGTTCGACAGCGCGCCGCGTCCCTTGTGCACGGGCTCGGCGATCGGATCGTCGGGATAGTCGGGCGGAGCGGTCGGCCTCATGGCCCGACTCTTAGAACAAAAAGGGAACGAGTCAAGCCACCGCCGCTTGTGGGCGTTGTTTGTGTCAGCCGCCATCCCTAGAGAGAGGACCATGAACACTATCGAGTTACGCACCGCCCGCCCCGAGGATGGGGATTTTCTGAGGGCGCTGTCGCCCCGCCTGTCCGGCGTTCCGGGACCGGCGTGGCACGACCTCGCGGCCATGGAAGTCTTCCAGACGCGCTACATGGCGGCGACGTTTGCCGCCGCCGACGACAGTTCGCAGACGCTGATCGCCTGGTCGGGCGACGGACGCCGGCTCGGCTATGTCCATATGCGGCCGGGCAAGGACGGCGTCACCGACGAGCCGTGCGGCTACGTCTCGCTGCTCGCCGTGACCACTGATGCGGAGGGATCGGGCGTGGCGACACGGCTCATGGCCGCGGCCGAAGAGTGGGCGCGGACGCGCGGCTACCGGTTCCTCAGCCTCGACGTGTTCGCGAACAACCGCCGCGCCATCGACTTCTACAAGCGCGGCGGCTTCGAAGCGGAGACGCTCCGGATGGTGAAGCCGCTATAGCCACTCGGCGCGAATGGCCCGGATCGCCTAGCGCTCGAAGCACTGGTCGATGCGCGCCTGCAGATGAACCTTCATCGCGGGTTCGAGGCCGGCGTCGCTCCATTGACCTGGATCATCCGGGTCACGCGGCTGGCGCGTCTGCACCCGCCAGCGCGCCATGAACATCGTCGTGCGCAACCAGGTGAGCCGGCGCATCGGCATCAGCCAGGGCTCCAGCTCCGCTGCCCGCACCTCGCCGATGCGCGCGAGATAATGGGCGTAGAAGCCCGCCACTTGTCCCGGCTTCAGGATCTGGCCGACGTCGGGATGCCACAGCGTCGACGTCGGCAGCGTTGCGTGGGCGAGATCTGTCGCGGGCGAGCCCACGTGCACCTTCTCCAGGTCGACGAACCAGGCGATGCCCTCTTTATCTACGATGAAGTTGCCGGGATGGGTGTCGGCGAGCGCGATCGTGAGCGGCTGCGGGCGATTGCCGAGCGCTGGTGCCATGTCGCGCATCAGGCCGAGTTCGTCGGCGATCTCGGCGCGCGCGCCAGAGTCCGGCACGGCCTTGTCGAGAAAACGCATCGCGTTCTGCTCGACAACTTCGAGCGTCTCGAGGAATGGGTTCTGCTGACGCGCGATCGGTGACGATACAGGCGGCTGCTTCACCGAATGCATCGTCGCCAGAGAGGTCGCGATCGCGCCGAGATCGCGCGGCAACACGGGCGCATGGCCCACGATGCGGTCCACGATCAGCGCACCGCCGGGCAGGCCGGCGCGCGGCGGCAGGACGTCGTGCAGAACGGGTGTGCAGTTGCTCGACGCCATCAGCCGGAACGCCGCCGCCTGCGTGTCGAGCCGGGCCGCCGCGCCCGCATCGCCTTCATAGGCGTAGGCGACGCGCGCGATCAGCCCGTCGGGCAGGCGAACATGGCCATGCGCCGTGCCGGTCGCCGGCAATGGTTCGAGATCTTCCGACGTAAAAGTGGCGAAGCGCGGACGTTCTTTCAGTGCCGCCAACAGAGCATCGGCCAAGAGCATCAGCTACTGACCCTCACCCGCTTCGGGGCATCTTGCCTTCGTTCAGGCGCGGCATCAGTTCGGCGAAGTTGCAGGGCCTGAAACGGATGTCGAGCTGCTGGCGCAGGATGTCGTCCCAACCGTCCCTGCAGGCGCCGGTCGAGCCCGGCAGGGCGAAGATGTAGGTGGCGTTGGCCACGCCCGCTGTCGCGCGGCTCTGCATCGTCGAGGTGCCTATCTTCTGGAAGCTGATCCAGCGGAAGGTCTCGCCGAAGCCCTCGATCTTCTTCTCGAAAAGCGCCTCCAGCGCCTCGGGCGTGACGTCGCGGCCGGTGACGCCGGTACCGCCGGTCGTAATCACGACCTCGATGGCGGGATCGTCGATCCATTTCTTCACGTGGCCGCGGATCAGGGCGATGTCGTCGATGACGATGGCGCGGTCGGCCAGCGTGTGGCCGTCGCGCTGCAGGCGCTCGACCAGCGTGTCGCCCGACTTGTCGGTCTCGGGCGTGCGGGTGTCGGAAACCGTGAGAACGGCGATGTTCACCGGCTTGAACGGCTTGCTCTCATCAATTCTATTCATGCGGGCATTCTACCTTTCCTCGCTTGTCGAAGCGAGCCGCCGGGCCTAGATGGAAATCATGACCGACTGGAAACATGACGGCGTGCGGGTGATCCCCGCAGGCTCTCTGGACACCAATACCGCCCAGACCCCGGGCATGAACCGCGCCGCGGCGATCAATTTCGCCCGGGTCGGCGCGCAGAAGCTGTGGGCGGGGACAGTCACCATCCATGCCCACGCCAAGACGGGCGCCCATCACCACGGCCACCTCGAAAGCGTGATCTATGTCGTGAAGGGCCGCGCCCGCATGCGCTGGGGCGACCAGCTCCAGTTCATCGCCGAAGCGGGCCCGGGCGACTTCATTTATGTACCGCCCTACGTGCCGCACCAGGAAATCAACGCCTCGGAGACCGAGCCGCTGGAATGCGTGCTGGTCCGCTCCGACAACGAGGCGGTCGCCGTCAACATCGACATCACGCCGGCCGAGAAAGTCGAAGAAGTCTATTGGGTCGACCCGACACATCCACATCCTCACAAACACTAGCGCGACGCGCTAGTGTTTGTGAGGATGGGCGGGCGGCAGCGCCTTCAGAGGCGCGAGAGCCCGCACCGCGCAGAATAGACAAGAACGCGTCCTACGACGTAGCGCGAACCTCAGCCGACCGATCCCAGATATTCGGCTGCTCGCGGTTGGTGTAGCCCGACACGAAGAGGTTGGGCGCCCCCGTCTTGGCATCAAACGTATGCCGGCGCACGGCGCCAATGTTGCCGCCATAGACGTGGATGCTGATCGAGGGCTTGTCGGCCAGCGCATTGGTGACCTGATGGATGTCGCCCACGGGATTGCGCGGCGCCGGCACCAGTACCTCGACATCACCCGGCGCGAGGGTGGTGAGCTTGCCCGGCACCAGTGCGCCGGTTTCCGGATGGCGCGTGAAGGAAAGCGAGGTCTCCGAGCCGCGCAGCATGCCGACCAGTCCCCACATCTGATGGTCGTGCACCGGCGTGTTGGCGCTGGGCGCCCACACGAAGCTGACGACGCAGAAGCGCTCGAACGGATCACACCACAGCAGGTTCTGGGCGTAGCCGTGCGGCGGCGCCTTGGCCGCCTGCTCCGGCAGCCAGTCGTCGTGCTTCACCAGTTCGCCCAGAAGCTTGGCGCCGACCTCGACGATCGCCGTCTCGTCCTTGTCCTGCCACGCGCCGCCCGTGAGCGACGTCATGTCTCCGATGAAGCGACGCAGGCGGTCGATGCTCATTCCGCGGCCTTTCGTGACAATGCCAACCCGAACACCGCCTCGCCGTCGGCCCCGAGCGCCGGTGGATCGCGCCGCTTGGCGAGGTTGGTTCCCGAAATCTTCACCGGATTGCCGAAGGTCCTGGTTTTCACCCCGGACGGCAGTTCCATCTCCTCGATCCAGCCCATGTGGGCGACCTGAGGATCGGCCAGGATCTGGCTGTAGCTGTTGATGCGGCCGTGCGGCACGCCCGCTTTCTCGAAGACGGCGAGCCAGTGATCGACGCCCGCCTTGGCGAACTCGACCTCGAGCAGGTCCTTCAGCGCCACCTGGTTGGCGGCGCGCAGCTGCGTGGTCTTGAAGCGCGCGTCGGCCAGCAGGTCGGGCCTGCCGACCACCTCGGTGACGCTCTGCCACAGTCTGTCGTTGCCGGCGGCGATGACGAAATGGCCGTCGTTCGCCTTGAAAGCCTGATAGGGCGCGTTGCGCGGATGGGCCGAGCCAAGTTTCTTGGGGTCGCGACCAGTGCCGAAATATTCGCTGGTCTGGAGCGCTGCCATGCCGAGGCTGCAGCCCAGCATCGAGGCGTCGATGTGCGCGCCCGGGCCGCCGCCCGCGACGCGGCGCAGCAGCGAGACGATGGTGAAAGCGGCGTAGAGGCCGGTGCCGGTATCGGAAACCGGCACGCCGCATTTCACCGGTGCGCCGTCGGGTTCGCCGGTCACGCTCATGATGCCGCTCATCGCCTGCACCGTGACGTCGAAGCCGCCCTCGGTCGAACGCGGCCCGCTCTGGCCGAAAGCCGAAATCGAGCAATAGACCAGGCCGGGCTTTTCGGTGCGAAACGATTCGTAGCCGAGGCCAAGGCGATCCATCACGCCCGGCCGGTTGTTCTCCAGCACGACGTCGGCCGACAGGACCAGCTGGCGCGCCGCCGCCTTGTGCGCGGGGTTCTTTAGATCGAGCACGACCGAACGCTTGTTGCGATTGATCGAGGCGAAGTTCTCGCTGAAGCCCCCATCGGAGCCCATCGTGATCGGCGGCCACTGGCGCATCATGTCGCCTTCGGGCGGCTCGACCTTGATCACCTCCGCGCCCATGTCGGCCAGAAGCATGCCGCAGTATGGCCCCGCCAGGACCTGGCAGAACTCGACGACCCTTACGCCCGACAACGGCAACATGTTCTAGCGCCTCGTGCCTTGGGCCGTATCCAGAGCCGTGTAGCGCGGCCATTCGTGGGCGGCGATCTGGTCGAGCGACGGTGTCGGCTGGCCGAGACGGACCTGGTAGAGCCAGTAGTTCGCCAGCACGCGCTGCACGAAGTCGCGCGTCTCGTGGAGCGGGATCGAGGCGATGTAGAGCAGCGGATCCTGGCCGGCGTTCAGCGAGCCGTCCCACTTCATCACGTTGCCGGGTCCGCCGTTGTAGCCCGCCGCGGTGCGCACGAGGTTGTCGTCGACGCCGTTCAGCAGCCACGAGATATAGGCCTGGCCCAGCGCCATGCTGGTGGAGGGATCGTAGGGATTGGCGCCTGCCTGCTCGGGGACGTAGCGCGTCGACACGACCCGTGCGGTGCCGGGCATCAACTGCATCAGGCCCATGGCGCCCACCACCGAGCGCGCCTTGGGATTGAATGCCGATTCCTGGCGCATGAAGCCGTAGACCAGCGCGCGATCGACGGTAAAACCACCCGAGGGCTGCCACGGCGGGATCGGATACATGGCGCCGTCATAGCCCGCGATCTTGTGGCGCTGGTCCCAGTTGGCGTTGCCGACACGGACCGACAGAGCCGGCAGGGAAGCCTTGCTGGCGAGACCCAGCACCGCCTCGACCAACTGCGGATCGGCGTCGATGGAGGCGCCATAGAGCTCGCGCTCGGCTGCCGTGGTGGCGCCGAGCTGAAGCAACGCGAGTGCCCGCTTGCCGGCGCTGTTGCTGCGCAACAGATCCGTCCGGCGGCGGTCGAGTTCCGGCACCTTCCAGTCCGGCGCGATCGTCATGCCGAGCGCCTTCTGGGCCACCAGGCCGTAGAAAGTCGTGCCGTGCAGCGCTGCGCGCTTGAGGTAGGGTGCGAATTTCTGCGGGTTGCCGGCGAGCAGATTGGCGCGCGCCGCCCAGAACGAGCCGGCGGAAAGCGTCCACGACGAGGCTCGATCGGGCGGCGCGTCGGCCACCAGTTCGAAGCGACGCGCGGCCTCGGCCATGTTGCCGCGGGTGAAGGCGCCCATTGCCGCGTTCCAGTTGGCGTCGGGCGGCAGGCCGACCTCGACCGAAACCTCCACGCCGCGCTGCGCATCGGCTTCGAGCGACCGCGTCCGGATGCGCCCACGCCAGAGTTCGACTTCCTGCGGGCCCAGCGTATCGACGGTCGACTTGCGGTCGAGCAGCACGAAGGCCGCATTATATCCGCCGTCGTCGGCCATCTGCTGCAGGCGCAAGCGCAGTTCAGCCGCCTGCGAGGCGTCGGCGCCGGTGACGGTGCGGGCGGCGGCGAAGCTCGGCGAGCCCGGGGTGAAGCCGACAAAACTCGCGGGTGTCAGCTCGGGTCCGCCCGGCGTGCGCCGCGCCAGCGCCAGCCGGTAGATCGCCGGGGCGTCGGGATGGTCGTTGTACTCCTGCAGCCAGGTGGCGAGTTCCTCGTAGCGCGCGGGATGGCCCTGGCTCAGCAGGCGCTGGGCGCCGACATAGCCCATCAGGCTCTTGTCCTGCAGCTTGGCGATCTCGGCGCTGGCCTCGGCCCATTGGCCGGCGCCCTGGGCTTGGAAGATACGCCGGTAGCGGTCGCGGTTTTCGGCGTCGAGCACGGTCGGCAGGTCGACCACGACAGCGGCTTCGTCGAGTTCGATGACCGGTGCCGCAGGCACAAAGACCGGGCGGCGGGCCTGGGCCGTGGGATACGGCAGCTGGCGGCCGGCGGGCCGGGCCGTCGTCCCCGAGGCGGGTTTTGCTGCCGCCGACGGCTTAGCGGGCGGCTTGGTCACCGCCTGGGCCATAGTCTGGGCCAGGGCGGAGGCTGCCACCAGAGTCGTCGCGCCCAGCAGGGCAGCGTACAGGATGTTCTTCATGGCGACACCGTAGTGGGACTTGCCGTGTGGCGACAAGCGCCCGATGGCTATACTGGGGGCCAACGGAGGATCAAATGAACCTGCATCAAGAGCGAGCCGCCGCCGTGCGGCATCTGATCGACGAGGCCCGCAGCATCGAAAAGAGCGGCGTCACCAGGGGCAGCCTGGAGAAGATCGGCGGCCTCCTGTCGGCGCTCGCGGCGCGCGCCGAGCTCTTTCCCCAGGACGAGTTTCCGCTCGGACCCGACGGCGGCATCTATCGCCTGAGCGAGGATCCCGACCATCGCTTCGCGCTCTATGCCTCGGCGGGCGGGCGCGGCAAGAAGGTGCCGCCGCACAATCACACGACCTGGGCGATCATCGCCGGCGTCCATGGCGCCGAGCGCAACGTGGTCTACGATCGGCTCGACAATGGCGCGCGCGAGGACCTCGTCCAGCTGCGCGAAGCACCGGCCAAGGAGAAGACGCTGAAGCGCGGCGACGTCATCGCCTACCTGCCCGAGGACTTCCACCATATCGAGACGCCGGTCGGATCGGGCAATGCGATGCACCTTCATTTCTATGGCCTCAGCCTCGAGCACCTGCCGGACCGCGTCAGCGTCGACATGGCGACCGGCGCCGCCAAGCGCTTCATGGCCAAGGCCAAGATCCTGACGCCGCTGCTCACCGTGCAGCAGCTCAAGGCGATGCTGAAGTCGGGCGAGGTGTTCGCGTTCTTCGACGTGCGCGAGGAAGGTGAGTTCTCGACCCAGGGCCATCCGCTGTTCGCCACGCCCCTGCCCCTCTCTCGCCTCGAGCCGCGCGCGCTGGCACTCCTGCCCGACCCGCAGACGCGCATCGTGCTGATGGACAGCGGTGAGGAAGGCCAATCGGCCGGCCGCGCCAACCGCGCCGCCGCACGGCTTTCCGTGCTGGGCTACAACAATGTCGCCGTCGTGAAGGACGGGCTGAAAGCCTGGCGCGACGCGGGCTACGAGGTCTTCACCGGCGTCAACGTCCCCAGCAAGGCGTTCGGCGAGGTGGTGGAGCACGGCAACGACACGCCGCGCATCGATGCCGCCGACGTGCAGAAATTGCTCGATTCCAAGGCCGACATGGTGATCCTGGATTCCCGGCCGCTGCCGGAATTCACCAACATGTCGATCCCCGGCGGCATCGACTGCCCCGGCGCCGAACTGGTCTATCGCGTAAAAGACTTCGTGCCGAGCCCCGACACGCTGGTCGTCGTCAATTGCGCCGGCCGCACACGCTCGATCATCGGCGCGCAGTCGCTGATCAACGCCGGCCTGCCCAACAAGGTGATGGCGCTGAAAAACGGCACCATGGGCTGGCACCTCGCCGGCCTGAAGGTGGCGCGCGGCGAAACCAGGAGTTTCGGCCCACAGGGACCGGAGGCCGCGAAGTTCGCCCAAGCGGCCGCGGCGAACATCGCCCGGAAGATGAGTATCAATAAGATCGACAAGGCAGGGCTCGCCAAACTCGAGGCCAAGGGTGGCCCGCTCTATCGCCTCGACGTGCGCGATCCCGCCGAATATGCCCAGGGCCACCTGAAAGGCTTCCGGCACGCGGCCGGCGGCCAGCTCGTGCAGGCGACCGACCAATATGTCGGCGCGCGCAACGCCACCATCGTGCTGCACGATAATGACGGCGTGCGCGCCACCATGACGGCGCACTGGCTGATGCAGATGGGCTGGGCCGAGACCTACCTGCTCGACCACAAGCCGGCGCAGGCCGAACTCACGACGGCCGCGGAGCTGCGCTTCCCGGCGGATTTCCACCTGCCCGCGCCCCCGTCGGTGACGGCGGGCGAACTGCACACGTCGCTGGCGGCCACCCTGGTGATCGACCTCGACACCAGCCTCCGCTATCGCGACGGCCATGTCCCGGGCGCCTGGTTCGCCGTGCGCGCGAATCTCGCCAAGACCATTCCCGAGATGCTGGCCAAGCAGAAGGGGGTCACGCGCATCGTGCTGGCCTCGCCCGACGGCGAGATCGCAGCCCTTGCCGAGTCGGAGGCGGAAGCCGCCGGCGGCGGTCTGCCAGTGGCGATCCTGACGGGCGGCACGGCGGCATGGCGCAAGGCCGGGCTGGCGCTGGAGGCCGGCCATGTGCGGATGGCCGACCCGCCGACCGACGTCTGGTACCGTCCCTATGACTTCAAGGAAGACGTCGAAGCCGCCATGCGGCAGTACCTCGACTGGGAGGTAGATCTGGTGCCACAGGTAGAGCGCGACGGCGACGCGACCTTCACGGTTCTGAAGGCTTCCGGCAGTGCTGGAGGGGGTCACTAACCGATTGGCAAACAACGGGAATCGGTTCCTTGACAGGGCCCGACCCACCCCCTAGACATCCGCCCGCAAGCGGATGGCGAGGGTAGTCTCTATCGACGTCGTCCGAGGGCAGAAGCGATGGAAACACCCGATCCTGCAGGCGACCGCCGGCGTGTCGACGACCTGGATGCAAGGCTCAAGGCAGCCCGCGGAAAGATCGAAAAACCGCAGCAGAACAGCGACCCGAGCGGAATGTCGCAGCGGCAAACGGGCGTTGCCTATCGCGTCTTGGCGGATATGATCGCGGGCCTTTTGGTCGGAGGATTTCTCGGCTATTGGCTCGACCGCTGGCTGGGCTGGGCGCCGTACTCTTTGGTGACCGGCTTGATTTTGGGGTTCGGCGCAGGCGCCAACAATGCGTGGCGCGCCATCCGGGTCTATTCGGATGAGGCGGCGAAAGGCGAAGACGAGAGTCGGCGCCTGCCTTGAGGTGGGCTGCCTCGAGTTGGTTGTGGGCGTTGGAACGAGTGGGGAAGTCCTAAATGCATAGCCCGATGGAGCAGTTCGAGATCAAGCGACTGCTGCACTTCCAGCTTGGCGGCCTCGACGTCTCCTTCACCAATTCGTCGCTCTGGATGATCATCGCCGTGATCCTGGCGACCGGCGTGTTCGTTGTCGGCATGCGCCAGAGGGCGCTGGTGCCGGGCCGCCTGCAGTCGGTCGCCGAGCTGGGCTACGAGTTCATCGCCGGCATGGTGCGCGAGAACGTCGGCAGCCAGGGCAAGAAGTACTTCCCGTTCATCCTGACCCTCTTCATCTTCATCCTGTTCTGCAACGTGCTGGGCATGGTGCCCTACTCGTTCACACCCACCAGCCACATCGTCGTCACCTTCGCGATGGCGCTGTTCGTGTTCGTGGGCGTCACCCTGATCGGACTCGCCCGGCACGGCCTGCACTTCTTCTCGCTCTTCGTGCCGAAGGGCGTTCCCTGGGTGCTGCTGCTGCTGCTGGTGCCGATCGAAATCATCTCCTACTTCATCCGCCCGTTCAGCCTGTCGATCCGACTGTTCGCCAACATGCTGGCCGGTCACACCATGCTGAAGGTGTTCGGCGGCTTCGTCGTGATGATGGGCATCCTCGGCGGCTGGGCGCCGCTCGCCTTCATCGTCGTGTTCACCGGCCTCGAGCTGTTGATCGCTTTCCTGCAGGCCTATGTCTTCGCCATCCTGACCTGCCTCTATCTGAACGACGCCATCCACCTCCATCACTAACACCTGCATTATCAACGAAGGGACAATCATCATGGACGCTTCAGCAGCCAAGCTCATCGGTGCCGGCCTCGCCACCATCGCTCTCGCCGGCGTCGGCGTCGGCATCGGCAACATCTTCGGCAGCTTCGTCTCGGGCGCCCTGCGCAACCCGGAAGCTGCTCCCCGCGTGTTCGGCAACGTGCTCCTGGGCTTCGCGCTCACCGAGGCCGTCGCGCTGTTCGCGCTGGTCATCGCCTTCATGATCCTGTTCGTGTTCTAAGCCAGCCGGCTTGGAACTGACGATCATGCGTACATCAGGTTACAGCGCCCTGGCGGCGGGCCTTTTCGGCTCGCTGCTCGTGAGTGGCACCGCCTTCGCCGCCGGAGGCATGCCGCAGCTCGACTTCCACAGCTTCGCGCCGCAGCTCTTCTGGCTCGTGATCGCGTTCGTGGTGCTGTACCTGGTGATGTCGAAGCTCGCCGTACCCGCGATCTCCGACACGCTGGACAAGCGGCAGGCCAAGATCCAGGGCGACCTGGACGCGGCCGAAAAGGCCAACGAGGACACGCGGGCACTGGTCGCCGCCTACGAGAAGCGCCTGGCCGACGCGCGCGAGGAATCGCGCGGTCTGCAGCGCACTCAGGCCGAGGCCGACAGCGCGCTCGCCTCGGCGCGCTTCACCGAACTCGGCGAGAAGCTGAATGGTCGCATCGCCGAGGCCGAGAAGCGCATCGCCGGCCAGCGTGACACAGTCATGGCCGGCCTCGAACAGATGGCGGGCGAGATTGCCCAGAGCGCCTATGCCAAGCTCGCCGGTCAGCCGGCGGACGCCGCGGCACTCGGGGCCAAGGTCGCCACCGCCGTGAAGGGGACTGGTCGATGATCGGCACTGCCTGGGCAGCCGGCGCCGATGCCGGACACGGCGGCATGTTTTCCGACCCGGCATTCTGGGTCGCCGTCGCTTTCGTCATCTTCTTCGCCCTCGCCGGCAAGATCCTGTGGAAGAAGATCACTGAGATGCTCGACAAGCGCTCGGCGGCCATTGCCAAGGCGCTGAGCGATGCCGAGCAGCTGCGGGCCGATGCGCTCAAGGCCAAGACCGAAGCCGACCGCACGCTCGCCCAGGCGGCGGGCGAAGCCGGCGCCATCGTCCAGCAGGCCCGCGAGGAAGCGGCGCGCATGCAGGCACGGGCCGCTTCGAACCTGGAGACGGCCGTGGCGTTGCGCGAGCAGCAGGCCCTCGACCGCATTGCCCAGTCCGAGGCCCTGGCCACCAAGCAGGTGCGCGACACCGCCGTCGACGTAGCGCTCTCCGCCACCCGCGCGCTGCTGCGCGAGCAGGTCAGCTCGGGCCGCACGCAGGCCTTGGTCGACGAGGCCATCGCCGAGCTGCCGAAGCGCCTGCACTGATCGTTCTGAATTTCGGATCGCCCGCATAAAATCAATCGCGGGCCACCTGGTGCCCCCGCCGCAAGGCGGGGGCTTTTCTTATGGCTTGTAGATCGTCGGGATCCTGGCCAGATCCTGCAGCAGGTCGGGCGGCAGGTCGGCCGGCTTGGACGAGTTGGCGCTGGCGCTGATCGAATCGACCAGCCCGCCGAAGCGCGCCTCGATCGCCCTGGCGATCTGGTCGTGGCGGCCGACCGCGGCGAACAGGTGCACGACGTCGTCCGGCACTTCGGCCGCGATCTCGTTCCACTGGCCGGCCTTGGTCATGACGTTGAGCTTGCGGCCGAGATCGCCCAGCCCGTGTTCCTCGAACACCGGCCAGTAGGCCGGCGTCGAGCCATAGAAGGCCACGCGATAGCGCACCCAGTCGAACAGCTTCTGGACCGCCGCGTCGTCCTTGCCGGTGACGACGAAGCCGCCGCCCGAGATCTCGAATTTTTCCCGCGCGCGACCCGACTTGGCGAAGCCTTCGGTCAGGATCGGCAACACCTTGTTCTCGAGGTACTTGCGCGTGCAGAAGACGTGCAGCTTGGCGCCGTCGCTTTCCTCGCCCGCCACCTTCAGCATGAAGGGTCCGACGGCGGCGAGGCCAATACGCGGCGTGGGGCCATCGTAGGCTTCGGGCACGAAGTTGGGCGTCATCAGGGTGAAGCGGTAGTGCTTGCCCTCGTAGTGAAGCTTGCCGTCGCTCTTCCACGCCGCCCAGATCGCTCGCACAGCCTGGATGTATTCGCGCATGCGTGGCGCGGGCGCGGTCCACGGCACGGAGAAGCGCTTCTCGTTGTGCGCGCGGATCTGCGAGCCGAGACCAAGCGTGAAGCGCCCGCCCGTGCTGGCCGCGAGATCCCAGCCGATATTGGCCGCCACCATCGGCGAACGCGGAAAGGAAATGGCGACGCCCGTGTGCAGCTCGATCTTCTTGGTCGCCACGCCCGCCACGGCCAGCGCCAGGAACGGGTCGTGCCGGTTCTCCTGGGTGCTGACGCCGGTGTAGCCCGTGGCCTCGATCGCCTGGGCGGCAGGGCCGACCTTGCGCAGGTCTTCCTGCGGCAGCGTGGTGAAGACCCGCATGCCGCTACTCCGCCGCCTGCTTCACCGGATCGGTCTCTGGCGGATTGTTCGACGGCCTCCAGCGCAGGATCGGCTTGCGTGCCGCCAGCGTCTCGTCGAGGCGGCGGCGCGGCGCGTAGAGAGGCGCCGCCTTGAAGGCTTCGGCGGCGGTGCCCGTCTTCGCCTTGGCGGTGAGAGAACGTAGCGCGCCCAGGAAGAGGTCGAGATCCTCCTTGGCCTGGCTCTCAGTCGGCTCGATCAGCATGGCGCCATGCACCACCAGCGGGAAGTACATGGTCATCGGGTGATAGCCCTCGTCGATCATCGCCTTGGCGAAATCGAGCGTGCTGACGCCGGTGTCCTTCAGGAAGCTGTCGTCGAACAGCGCCTCGTGCATGCACGGCCCTTCGAAGGCTTGGCTCATGACGTCCTGCAGTGCCGCCATCACGTAGTTGGCGCTCAGCACCGCATCCTCCGACGCCTGCTTCAGCCCATCGGCGCCGTGGCTCATGATATAGGCGAGCGCGCGGGTGAACATGCCCATCTGGCCGTGGAATGCTTTTAGCCGCCCGAGCGGCTTGCCCTCGACCTTGGCCTCGTCCTCCGCGACATGCCACTTGTCGCCGTCCTTCACGATCCACGGATAGGGCGCGTAAGGCGCAAGGGCTGCCGACAGCACCACTGGCCCCGCCCCCGGACCGCCGCCGCCGTGCGGCGTCGAGAAGGTCTTGTGCAGGTTGATGTGCATGCAATCGACGCCGAGATCGCCCGGCCGCACGCGGCCGACGATGGCGTTGAAGTTGGCGCCGTCGCAGTAGAAGTAGGCGCCCGCCGCATGGACGGCCGCGGAGATCTCGACGACCTCCGACTCGAACAGGCCGCAGGTGTTGGGATTGGTCAGCATGATCGCCGCCACATCGGGGCCGAGTGCCGCCTTGAGAGCGGTGAGATCGACGCGGCCGCGCTCGTTGGCCGGGATCGGCTTCACGATGAAGCCGAGTGCTGCCGCCGTTGCGGGATTGGTGCCGTGCGCCGATTCGGGCGCCAGCACGGTCTTGCGCTGCGCGCGTTCGCCGCGCGCCTCCAGCGCTGCGGAGATCGCCATCATGCCGCACATCTCGCCATGCGCGCCGGCGGCCGGCGACATCGCCACGGCCGGCATGCCGGTCAGCGTCTTCAGCCAATGGGCGAGCCGATCGATCAGTTCGAGCGCGCCCTGCACGGTGGAGACCGGCTGCAGCGGATGGAGGTCGCCGATGCCGGGCAGGCGCGCCACCTTCTCGTTGATGCGCGGGTTGTGCTTCATGGTGCACGAGCCCAGCGGGTAGACGCCCATGTCGATGGCGTAGTTCTTCTGGCTGAGCCGCGTGTAGTGCTGCACCACCTGCGGCTCGCTCAAACCCGGAAGGCCGATGTCACCGGCACGGCGGAGACCATTGAGACGGTCTTTCACTCCAGGGGACCTCGGCGCAGGCTCCGGCAGGTCGACGCCGCAGCGTCCCGGCTGGCCCATCTCGAAGATCAGCGGTTCCTCGATCTGCAAGGCGCGATTGCCGGTGAAGGTAGCCGGCGCGGCGGAGGCATTGCCGATTTCACCGCCCGTGGCGCGGCCTTGTGAACGGTCGATCGACTGCACCATCACAACACCTCTTTCAGCGCAGCGACCAACGGGCCCATGCCCTCCTCCGTCGCCGTCTCGGTCGCGGCCAGCAGCAGCAGGTTCTCGACCGAGGGATCGTTCGGGATCAGGCGCGACACCGGCAGGCCGCCCAGGATGCGCTTGGCCGCCAGCGCCTCGACGACCGGCGCGGCGGGCTTGGGCAGCCGCACCGTGAACTCGTTGAAGAAGCTGTCGTTCAACACTTTTACGCCGGGCACCGCGCCGATCCGGTCGGCCAGTTCCGATGCCTTGGCGTGGTTGATCTCGGCCAGCCGTTTGAACCCTGCCTCGCCGAGCAAGGTGAGATGCACGGTGAAGGCGAGCGCGCAGAGGCCCGCGTTGGTGCAGATGTTCGATGTCGCCTTCTCGCGCCTGATGTGCTGCTCGCGCGTCGAAAGCGTGAGCACAAAGCCGCGCTTGCCGTCGGCATCGACGGTCTCGCCCACGAGGCGGCCCGGCATCTGGCGCATGTACTTGTCGCGCGTGGCGAACAGGCCCACGTAAGGTCCGCCGAAGCCCAGGCCGTTGCCGATCGACTGGCCCTCGCAGACCACGATGTCGGCGCCCATCTCGCCCGGCGGCGTGATCAGGCCCAGCGAGACGACCTCGGTAACTACGACGATCAGCAGCGCGCCTGCGGCATGGCAGGCCGCCGCCAGCTTGGCGAAGTCGCGGACATGGCCGAAGAAGCTCGGGTTTTGCACGACGACGCAGGAGGTCTCCTTGTCGACGGCGGCGATCAGGTCTTCCAGCCCCTCGACATCGGGCTTGCCTATCACGGCGCTGAAGCCTTCCCACTTGGCGGCCGTCTCGATGATCCGGCGGTACTGCGGATGCAGCCCGCCCGAGACCAGCGCCTTGTGCCGGCGCGTGACGCGGTTGGCCATCAGCACTGCTTCGGAGGTGCCGGTCGAGCCGTCGTACATCGAGGCGTTGGCCACTTCCATGCCCGTCAGCATCGTGATCTGGGTCTGGAACTCGAAGAGGTATTGCAGCGTGCCCTGCGTGATCTCGGGCTGGTACGGCGTGTAGGACGTCAGGAACTCGCCGCGCTGGATCATGTAGTCGACGGTCGAGGGCACGTGATGTCGGTAGGCGCCGGCGCCGATGAAGAACGGCACAGAGGACGGCGACAGGTTCTTCGCCGCATAGGCCTGGAAGGCACGCTCGACCTCGAGCTCGCCCTGGTGATCCGGCAGGCCCGCGATCTTGGCGCCGAGCCGCGCCGATTCCGGCACGTCCTTGAACAATTCGTCGACCGAACGGGCGCCGATCACGCTCAGCATCTCGCGGCGGTCGGCGTCGGTGAGAGGCAGATAACGCATCAAACGCTCCTGGTAGGTACTTTGTTCACGATCTTCCGGACCGCGCGCTTAAGGCGCATGTGAATGCGCCGGATGAGGCGCGCGGGACGCGCGAGGTCCGGAAGACATTTTCACGACAGGCTCTTCACGAAGGCTTCGTAGGCCGCCTCGTCCATCAAGCCGGTGAGTTCGCCCTTGTCGGACATCTTGATCTTGAAGAACCAGCCCTTGCCCATCGGCTCGGTATTGACGTCGCCCGGCGAGTCGGCGAGGGCCGCGTTGCTCTCGATCACCTCGCCGGAAACCGGGGCGTAGATGTCGGACGCCGCCTTCACCGATTCGACCACCGCGACAGACTCGCCCTTGGCGACCTTGCGGCCTGATGCGGGCACGTCGACGAAGACCACGTCACCCAGCTGCTCCTGGGCATACTGGGTGATGCCGATCGTGCCGGTGTCGCCCTCGACGCGGATCCACTCGTGCTCTTCGCTGTATCTGACGTCGGCCATCTGAGACTCCTATCCGCGGTAGTAGGCATGTTTGACGAAGGGCATCGGCACGATCTCGGCCGGCACCGGCTTGCCGCGCACGACGAGTTCGACCTTGGTGCCGTTTGAAGACTGGCTGCGTTCGACGTAGCCCATGGCGATGGCGCGGCCGAGGGTAGGCGCAAAGCCGCCCGACGTGACGATGCCCACGACCTTGCCGCCAATCGCGATCTCCGCGCCTTCGCGCGCGATCGCCTTTCCCTCAGGCAGCAGGCCGACGCGCTTGCGCGGTGAACCCTCGGCGATCTGCTTCTGGACGACCGCGGCGCCGGGGAAGCCACCCTGGAGGCGGCGTTCCTTGCCGATGCTCCACAGCAGGACTGCCTCGACCGGCGTCGTGGTGGTGTCGATGTCGTGGCCGTAGAGGCAGAGGCCCGCTTCCAGCCGAAGCGAATCGCGGGCGCCGAGCCCGATCGGCTTCACCTCGGGGTGCGCCAGCAGCTTGCGCGCGATCGGGTCGGCGGCATCGGCCGGCGTCGAAATCTCGTAGCCGTCGCAGCCGGTGTAGCCCGAGCGCGTGACGTAGCAGCGGGCGCCCTCGATCATGACGAAGGCGCCGGTCATGAACTTCATCTCCGCGACCTGCGGCGCGAAGCGCGACAACACGGTCACCGCCTGCGGGCCCTGCAACGCCAAGAGCCCGCGGGAAAACATCGGCTCGATCTCGCAGGAAGACGAAAGCCCAGCCTGGATATGCGCCAGGTCGGCATCCTTGCAGGCCGCGTTCACGACCAGCTGCAGGTGATCGCCAGTGCTGGTCACCATCAGATCGTCTGTTATACCGCCAGCGTCGTTGGTGAACTGCGTATAACGCTGCTGGCCCGGCGCCAGGCCCGCGATATCGCCCGGCACCAGCGTCTCGAGCGCCTTGGCCGCGTTGTGACCAGCCTTGGCGGTGAGGCGCACCTGGCCCATGTGCGAGACATCGAACAGGCCACAGGCGTTCCGCGTCTGCGCATGCTCGACCAGAATGCCGGTCGGGTACTGCACCGGCATTTCATAACCGGCGAACGGCACGAGGCGCGCGCCAAGCTCTTTATGCAGCGCATGCAACGGCGTGCGCTTCAGGGGGCCGGCTGGGACTTCGGTCAAAAAGATCTCCGTCAGAGTCGCGTTAACACGACGCAAGGACTGCGCCGTTCGCGACCCCCTCTGTCCGGAGACCTGAAAGATTCGCCGGGGAACTCTCTATGTAGAAGAGTGCCGGCTTACTTCGTCGGTGGGCGTGCGCCAGATGAGGCGCCCGCCACTTTCCAGAGACCCATCCTCCTGCGGTCCGTTTGCCTGAGAGTTTCCGGGGCCGGTTGCTCCTTCGGCGCCGCCAAAAGAAAGGCGGTCTCTCCCACAGGGATCGTCTGGGTGATCAGACCATAGGCGGTGACCTTCTGGCCGTCACGCGCAAAGGCCGCGACATGGGACATTTTTCCGGACGCTAAGGCGCGAGCCCAATGTCGCGGTGCATCCACTCCAAACCGTTGATCCGCCGCGCGATTGGCGGCTCTCCCCGCGGCGGCCGATGTCCCGCCGAACGGGACATTTTCAAATTGCCATTCTCTGCCGCGACAGGCCTCAAAGAGATCGCGACGGAAGGCACAGGCTTGTTCATAAGTGTTATCCTACCTAATAAGACGATTGGCGTCAATGAGATTCTTCTTGAAATTGAGTGATTGTTCACTTAATAAATGAGCGCTCGCTCATTCCATGGAGGTTCACATGCTGATCCATCGTGCCTTTACCGAGTTCCTGACCCTGCAAAGCGAGGCCGCGCCCTCCGCCGTCGCGTTCGACTGGGTGATCGATTGGCGCTGGTTCTGCGAGGGATCGGACGAAGGCGCTTTAACAAGTGAGCGCTCCCTCATAGAGTGCCCGACATGGGCAAAGCCGAGGATACCAAGGCACGGATAGAGCGCGCGGCGCTGGTGCTGTTCGTCGCGCGCAGCGTGGCGGAGACGACGACACGGGAGATCGCGCTCGCGGCCTCGATCGCCGAGGGCACGATCTACCGCCACTTCCCTAGCAAGGAGCAGTTGGCGCTCGACCTTTTCCTGCGCCATCACCGGGCCCTGGCCGAGGCGCTGGATGCGGCACAGCACCCGCACAAGGACCTGGCGGGAAAGATCGAGGCCATCGTGCGCTGCTACTGCGACTGGGCCGACCGCGACTGGACCCTGTTCGCCTACCACCTGCTCAACCAGCATTCGTTCCTGATCCAGGTTCCCGACGGCACGCCCAATCCGGTGGACGTGGTGCGCGAGGTGATCGATCAGGCAATGAAGGCGGGCGAGATCCCCCGGCGCGACATCGACCTCGCGGCGGCCTCGACGATCGGCGTCGTCTTGCAGGCCGCGACTTACAAGGTCTATGGCCGCTTCGAGGGGCCGCTCTCGGACCATGTCCGCTTCTTCGCCGATGCCGCCTCGGCAGTGCTGGCGGTCAGGGAAAAATAAATCGCCAGCGCCAGTCGATCCGCCCAGGGCCGGTTCGACGACTTAAATGAGCGGGACAGTCCGCGGCGACGGCGCCGGCGGCTCGCCTCACGAGGAGTTTGGAAATGCGCTTCATGTATATCGTCACGTCACCCCATCGGACCCCCCCGACGCCCGCCTTCATGGAGGCGGTCGGCAAGCTCGCCGACCGCGAAATCAAGGCCGGCCGGATGATCGACAACGGCGGCCTGATGCCGCTCTCCACCGGCGCCCGGGTCCAGATCAAGGACGGCCAGCTCAGCGTCGTCGACGGCCCCTTCATCGAGGCCAAGGAGGTCATCGGCGGCTACGCCATCTTCGAGCTGTCGGACAAGGATGAGGCCATGGCGATGGCGAAGGAGTTCATGCAGCTCCACAAGGACTACATGCCAGGCTGGGAAGGCACATGCGAACTTCGCGCCTTCGCCTCTCCCGCCCACTGAGGCTGGGCCTCGGCGGGTGCCGTCGGCGGCCCGGACGGCCGCCGACGCCCATCGCGCGATCCTGGCCATCTGGCGGATCGAGCAGCCCAGGCTGATCACCAGCCTGGCGAGAATGCTGCGCGATGTGCCGCTGGCCGAGGAATTGACCCAGGAAGCCCTGTTGGCCGCCCTCGAACAGTGGCCTCAGGGCGTTCCGGAAAAACCCGGCGCCTGGCTGATGACGACCGCGCGGCGCAGGGCCGTCGATCATCTGCGCCGGGGCAGGATGCTCGAGCGCAAGCACGAGCTCGTGGCCCTCGACCTGGAACAGCAGCAGCAGGCCATGCCGGATTTCGACTCCGCCCTGGACGACGACATCGGCGACGAGATGCTCCGGCTGATCTTCACCGCTTGCCATCCGCGCCTGCCGCGCGAAGCCCGCACGGCGCTGGCGCTCAGGATGATCTGCGGCCTCACGACCGATGAGATCGCCCGGGCCTTCCTGCTGCCCGACGCCACGATCGCCCAGCGCATCGTGCGCGCCAAGCGGACCCTGTCGGACTCGGGGCTGGCCTACGAAACGCCGCGCGGCGAGGAACTTTCGCAGCGGCTGTCCTCGGTGCTGGAGGTCGTCTACCTCATCTTCAACGAAGGCTACACGGCGGCGCGCGGCGAGGACTGGCTGCGCCCGCAACTCTGCAACGAGGCGCTGCGCATGGGCCGCGTGCTCACCGCCATCGCGCCGCACGAGCCCGAAGCGCATGGCCTGCTGGCCCTAATGGAGCTGAACGCCTCGCGTACGGTGGCACGCACCGACGCCACGGGCGAGCCGATCCTCCTGCTCGACCAGAACCGCGCGCTGTGGGACCGGTTCCAGATCCGGCGCGGCCTGCAGGCGCTCGACCTCGCGCGCAAGCTCGGCGGCGCCGGCGGCTTCTACGTGCTTCAGGCGGCCATCATCGCCTGCCACGCGCTCGCGCCAGCGGCGGTCGACACCGATTGGGCACGCATCGCCGCACTCTACGCAGAGCTTGCTGCGGTCATGCCCTCGCCCATCGTCGAACTCAATCGCGCGGTGGCAGTCGGCATGGCCGAGGGCCCGGAAGCGGGGCTATCGATCGTCGACCGGCTCGTGGGCGAGCCCGCGCTGAAAACCTATCACCTGCTGCCGGGTGTTCGTGGCGACCTGCTCCAAAAGCTCGGCCGCCACGAAGAAGCGCGTGCCGCCTTCGAAGCGGCCGCCGCGCTGGCCGGCAACAAGCGCGACCAGGAGCTGATGAAGCGGCGCGCCGCAGCGGCAGTGAAAGAGCAGTAGCGCTGGGTGCACACCGCCAGCGAATGCTGCGCTGGAAAGAAACGCGCAGACATAACGATGAGACGGCGATCTCGGGCCTGATCCTTCACGCGCCGACGTAGACGAAGGCTTCCTGCCCCGACTTCAGCGTGACGGCGATGCGCTTGTAGTCCGAGACCTCGTAGGTGTCGGCGGCGGCGAGTTCGGCCGGCGTGATCCGGAAGACGACGCCCGATACTTCGTCGGCCGCGTTACCGGAAGGCCGCGCCATGAAATGGTGGGTCTTGCCGCTGGTCTTCACGACCTCGGCGTCCTTGATCTCGAACAGCGACGTGGCGTAGCCCGGCAGCGCATCGGCGCGGCCTTCGAGCAGACGGCCGAATGTCGCGAGCTGGACTTCGTCCTGCTGCAGCGTGCCGTAGGAGAAGAGCCAGACGCTGGCGTACTCGACCGAGTTGGTGGCCATGTTGGTGGCCACGCCCGTCAGCCCTCTCTCGCCAGCGCCGTGAAGGCCTGGGCGAAGGCTTCGCGCGAGCCGGCGAGGCCGGTCTCGTCGAAAATGTCGGCGGTGAGCGACTGCACCGAGGCTTCGTCGACACGCACGCCGTTGCCGGTGAGGAACGTGCGCGCCGCCGTCACGGCCTCGTCCATCGCGCCGCCCGCCTTGTAGAGACGGTAGTAGTCGGGATGGCCGCCGCGGCCCAGTGCCTCGGCAATCACGTCGGTGAAGTTCACCACCTTAAGCGGGTAGACGGCTTCGGCACCGGCCAGCGCGCGATGGCAGGAATGGTACATGGTGACGATGGTGTCGGCGCCCGCCGCGATGGCGCCTTCGGCCAGTGCGCGATGGATCGCCTGCTCGCGGCCCTTGAACTTGGCCGCCTGGCCACCGCAGGCATAGGAGAAGCCCGAATCCTGCACCAGCTCGACCAGTTCGAGGTTGGGCACGGCGCTCAGGAGCTTGCGGATGCTGTCGACCGTGGCGCCGATGCCGAGATGCTCGTGGATCACCACGCGCCGCTTCGGCTGATCGACGAAGCGCGTCTTCAGCGTCTCGAGGTTGGCGGCGAGGAATTCGCTGATGTGACCGAGATCGAAGAACGGCTCCTCGACGTCCTTCTCCAGCTCGTCGAAATTCTTGGTGCAGGTCGGGCACCAGGTCAGCACTTTCGAGGCGCCGGACTGGCCGAAGCGCTGGAAGGTGCGATGGCCCATGCGCTCGTAGGTCGGCAGGTCGGCTTCCTGGAATTGGTAGACGCCGCAGCAGTGGGCGGTGCCGCCGACGACGTCGAAATCGAGTTCGAGCGCGTCGAGGATGTCCATGACGTTGAGCACGATGTGCGGCGTGCGCAGCACGTTGCAGCCGGTATAGAACAGGATCTCGGCGGTCCGTCGCTCGGCCGGCTCGAGGATCTTCTTCAGCGTCTCCGACGGAAGCTGCATGGAGGCCAGCAGCCGCACCGCCTGCGCCATGTGGCGGAACCGGCCGGCGGCATTGGCCGCCCCCACCTCGCGCGGCCGCGCCGCGTTCAGCGCCTTCATCTTGGCGATGGTCACCCACTGGCGGACGTTGATCTTCTCGGGACAGGCGTCGGTACAGCGGGCGCTGCCGTCGCAGGCGTTCAGCCATTTCTGCAGGCCGTCCGCCGCGGGGCCGCCGTCGAGCGTGAGAGCCAGCAGTTCGCCCACGCGGGCTTTCGCCTCGCCGGGGTCGAGCCCGATCTCGCGCGCCGTCGGGCAGACCTCGAAGCATTTGCCGCAGCCCGTGCAGCGATCGGCGGCCTCGGCCGCCAACGCTTCCAGCCTGTCGGCATAGGCGCTCATCGACCGCCTGCCCGCCGGTTGTAGTTGAGCTCCTCCAGGCTGGGCTTCAGGCCCACGGCAATGCGGTAGCCGGTCAGATCGCTGATCTGGCCGAACGGCAGGCTCAACGACAGCTCCTCCTGCGACTCACCGCGGGGGTTGGCGGCCGACAGCTTGAAACCGGCGGTGAAGTCCTGGCCCTGCACTACCCTGCCGGTGCCGTCGATCACGCGCACGAAGTACGGCACCTGCGTCGTGCCGGCCGTCACCGCGGGGCCGGCCGAGGCGGAGACGATCATCGCCAGGGTGACGTCGATCGCCTTGGAGCCGAGCTTGCACGATGAGCCCGCCTTGACGAGCACCGCCTCGTAGGCGATGTCGCGCGGATCGCGGCCTGGGCCATCCTTGAAGTGGGTGATGCGGCCGGCATCCTGCACCGTGAGCGGCGGCGGGCAGACGAACGACGGGGGCGCCGGGCCGCCACCGCAGCTTCCGAGAGCAAGGGCAAGGGCCAGCGCCGCCGACCCGCGAACAGCGAATTTTCCGAGGGTCATGGCAGGTTCTTGTGGGTTCCGTCGCACAGGGGCTTCTTGGTCGAATGCTTGCAGGCACACATCCAATAATCGCCCGACTTTTCGGCCGTGTATTTCATCGGCGAGAAGCTGCCGCCCTTGTGGCTGCCGTCGCAGAATGGCTGGCTCTTGCTCATTCCGCAGGCGCACCACCAATAGTCCTTGCCTGCTTCGAGCGCCACCTTGGCCGGCACTCTGGCCGCGACAACCGGCTCGGTCATGTTGCTTTCCCCGCTGCGGCGGCTTTGTTACGGTGCCGCGCCAATCCGTTGTCATCGATTCTTGAGGGCGGACTCTAGGCAATGGTCCGCAGACCTGCAAGCGAGCGGGTCGGCATCCCGAAGAACGAATTCTCATGGCCGCGTTGAAAAAGCCGCTCACGATCCTGCTCGCCAGCCCGCGCGGCTTCTGCGCCGGCGTCGACCGCGCCATCCAGATCGTGGAACGCGCGATCGAGCGCTATGGCCGGCCGGTCTATGTCCGCCACGAAATCGTCCACAATCGCTACGTGGTCGAAAATCTCGAGGCCAAGGGTGCAATTTTCGTCGACGAACTCGCCGAAGTGCCCGACGACCGCCCGGTGGTGTTCTCGGCGCACGGCGTGCCAAAGGCCGTGCCGGCCGAGGCCGGCCGACGCAACCTGCTCTATGTCGACGCCACCTGCCCGCTGGTCTCCAAGGTCCACCGCGAGGCCGAGCGCCACCACGAGTCGAGGCGCCGCGTCGTGCTGATCGGTCATGCCGGCCATCCGGAAGTGATCGGCACCATGGGCCAGCTTCCGCCCGGCGCGGTCCTGCTGGTCGAGAACGTGGCCCAGGTCGAGGCGCTCGAAGTGGCCGATCCGCTCAACCTCGCCTATGCCACGCAGACCACGCTGTCGGTCGACGACACGACCGAGATCGTGGCAGCACTCCGCCGCCGGTTTCCCGCCATCCAGGGGCCGAAGATGGAGGACATCTGCTACGCCACCACCAATCGCCAGGCCGCCGTGAAGGCGATCGCCGGACGCTGCGACGCGCTGGTGGTGATCGGGGCGCCCAACTCGTCGAACTCGATGCGACTGGTCGAGGTCGCGGCGAATTACGGCTGCGCGAAATCCCGCCTGGTGCAGCGCGCCGTCGATATGGACTGGGCGTGGCTGGATGCAGGGTGGTCGGACGGGCCGCGGCGGCTCGGCATCACCGCCGGCGCCTCGGCGCCCGAACTGCTGGTCGACGAACTGATCGAGGCCTGCCGCGCGCGCTACGACGTCACCGTCGAGGAAGTGCGCACGACCGAGGAAAACGTCGTCTTCAAGCTGCCGCGGCTGCTTGTGGCATGATGTGCCGGTGAGCTGAGATGGCAGTCTATACCGAAGTCGGCGAAGCCGAGCTCGACGCGTTCCTGGCCGACTACGACATCGGCGAGGCCGAGGCGCTGAAGGGCGTGGCCGAGGGCGTCGAGAATTCCAACTACCTGCTGACCACGACCAAGGGTCAATACTTCCTCACGCTCTACGAAAAGCGCGTCGACCCGAGGGACCTGCCGTTCTTCCTCGGCCTGCTCGACCATCTGGCGGCGCGCGGCATCAATTGTCCCAAGCCGATCCACGGCCGCGACGGCCAGGCGATCCGCGGACTGGCAGGCAAGCCGGCAGCGGTCACGACCTTCCTGCATGGCCTGTGGCCACGCCGGATCGGTGTCCAGCACTGCGGTCCGATCGGCCGCGCCCTGGCCGAGCTGCATCTCGCCGGCCGCGACTTCGCGATCACGCGGCCGAATGCGCTCTCGGTCGCGGGCTGGCGGCCGCTGTTCGACGGCAGCCGTGCCCATGCCGATGACGTGGCGCCGGGCCTCGCCCGCGAGCTCGGCTCCGAAATCGATTTCCTCGAAGCCAACTGGCCGCGCGACCTGCCGGCGGGCGTCATCCATGCCGATCTCTTCCCCGACAACGTGTTCTTCCTGCACGAGAAGCTGTCGGGCCTGATCGACTTCTATTTCGCCTGCAACGATGCGCTGGTCTACGACGTCGCCATCTGCCTCAACGCCTGGTGCTTCGAGCCCGACCGGTCATTCAACACCACCAAGGCACGGGCGATGATCCAGGCCTACGACAGCGTCCGGCCGCTGAACGACGCCGAGCGCGCGGCCCTGCCGCTGCTGGCACGGGGGGCGGCGCTGCGCTTCCTGCTGACGCGGCTCTACGACTGGCTGCATACGCCAGCCACCGCGCTGGTGAAGCGCAAGGACCCGCTCGAATATATCGCCTATCTGCGCTTTCACCGGCGTGCGGCGTCGCTGGCGGACTATGGACTATGAGGGGCGGCCTATGAGGGGCGAGCGGTGACCCCCTCGCCTGCAAAACATAGTCCCGAGGTCGAAATCTTCACCGACGGCGCGTGCAGCGGAAACCCCGGACCGGGTGGCTGGGGCACCATCCTGCGGATGGGAGAGAAGGAACGCGAGCTCTCGGGCGGCGAGGCTGCCACCACCAACAACCGCATGGAACTGATGGCGGCGATCGCCGGCCTCGAAGCGCTGCAGCGGCCTTGCAAGGTGCGGCTGACGACCGACAGCAAATACGTCCTCGATGGCGCCACCAAGTGGATCAAGGGCTGGAAGAAGAACGGCTGGAAGACCGCCGACAAGAAGCCGGTGAAGAACGTCGACCTGTGGCAACGCCTCGATGCCGCGCATGCTCTGCACAAGGTCGACTGGCGCTGGGTCAAGGGCCACAGCGGTCACGCCGAGAACGAGCGCGTCGACGAACTCGCGCGCCAGGCCATCGAGAGGCTGAAGGCCTAGGCGACTTTGCGACGCCGGCCGATCCGATAGGCGCAGCGGCGGGCACCGGCCAGGATATGATCGACGCGTTCGACGGTGACGTCGCGGCCCAGCACCGCGCGGAAGATCGCCAACTCCGAACGGCACAGGCCCTGGCAAGCCGCCGCGGCGGCACAGATCGGACAGTGGTTCTCGACGAGCAGGAAGGCGCCGGGCTTTTCTTGCGTGACGCTCGCCATGTAGCCCTCGCGGGTTCGCAGGTCGGCGAGGGCCGCGAGCTTTCCCCGCAGGGAACGTCGTCGAGCGACGCCTTCGCCGTAGTCGGCGAGGCTCGTGCGCTCGCGGTGGCGCACCAGCCTCTCCACGCCGCGCGATCCAAAGACGGCCCGGGTGGCTTTCAGCAGATCGACCGTGAGGTCGGCATGGCGGTCGGGGAAGCGAGCGTGACCCTGATGGCTCAATCGCCAGTACTTCTTCGGCCGCCCCCGTCCTTCGCGCCGATCCTCGCTCTCGACCAGGCCGGCGCTCTCGAGACCGGCAAGGTGCTGGCGCGCACCCGCCGACGTCATGCCGAGGCGCGCACCGACATCGTTCGCGGTCTGCAAGCCGCGCATCTTGAGGTGGAACAGGACGCGATCCCGGTTGCGATCCTGATGACGATCCTGGTTGCTAGCCGGGGCCTTGGCTTGACGCATGTCGGGGGAAATGCTCTTTTTTAAGAAAGTAAACACTTTCTAAAATAAACCCGAAGCCGGCGACGCGCAACCGCGGGCGGTCGGTCTCCCGGAGGAAGCGACAGGCATGCCGCAGAGTTCGGCCCAGGATGGATGGCGGTCGCTTCTCCGGCCGGAATGGATTCCGGCGCTGGCCGTTCTTCTGGGCGGCGTGCTGCTGCATTCGATGAACGTGCTGATGCTGGCGACGATTCTGCCGACCGTCGTCGGCGAGCTTGGCGGTGCGGCGATGATGAGCTGGCCGACGACCGCGTTCCTCGCCTCCTCGATCGTGGCGGCTACCTGCACCGGACTGCTGACGGCCGTGGCCGGCGCCCGGGCGACCTTTTGCGCCGGCGCGATCATATTCGGGATCGGCGCGTTGCTCTGCGCGCTGGCGCCGGCGATGGGCTTAGTCATCGCCGGCCGGTTCGTCCAGGGCTTCGGCGGCGGATTGTTGTCGGCCGTGGCCTATGTGCTTGTGCGCGGCACCTTTCCCGAAGCGACCTGGGCGCGGGCGATTGCGCTGCTGTCGGGCATTTGGAGCGTGTCGATCCTCGTGGGGCCGCTCGTCGGTGGCTTGTTCGTGCGTTATGGCGACTGGCGCAGCGGCTTCCTGGCAATCGCGGCCATCTCCGGCGTGCTGGCGATTAGCGCCTTCCGCACCCTGCCGGCGGTGGCGCATCAACGCTCGGCGATACGGCGCGTGCCGGCAGGCCGCGTCGCCCTCATCTGTGCCGCGATTGCCGGCACCTCCTCGGCAGCGATCGTCGCCTCGCCGGTCGCGAAGGTGGCGTTGCTTGTCGTGGCGGTCGCCTCGCTGGCGGCGATGCTGCGGCTCGATCGTCGTGCGACGTCGCCGCTACTGCCGAGCGACGCCTTCTCGCTTCGAACGCCGACCGGCGTCGGACTGTGGCTCGTCCTGCTGGTCTGCGTGACCTATAGCCCACTGCAGATCTACGTGCCGGTCTTCCTGCAGAGCCTGCACGGGCTGGATCCTCTTTCCGCGGGCTATGCCGTGGCCGGCGCTTCCCTCGGATGGACCGCCGCGGCCCTCCTCGTCGCCGGCGCGGCGGGCGCCTGGCCCGACCGGTTGATGCTGATCGGCCCGGCGACCATGGGGATCGGCCTGCTGGCCGTCGCCGTACTGACGCCGTGGCATCCCCTGCCGCTGTTTCCCGCGATCGTGCTGGTGGGCGTGGGCATCGGCCTGTGTTGGGCTTTCATCGCGCAACGCGTCATGAGCAGCGCCCGACCGGGCGACGAAGCGGTTGCCGCGTCGTCGGTGGCGACCGTGCAGCAGATGGGATTCGCGTTGGGGGCGGCGCTCGCCGGACTGGCGGCCAACGTCAGCGGCTTTTCGGCCGACGTCGGAAGTGCCGGCCTTACGGCCGCTGCTTTCTGGGTGCCGACCAGCTTTGTGGCCTTCGCCGCCGTTGCCTGCCTGGCAAGCCTGCGCTTGCGCCACTTGGGGCCGACGAAGGGGCAGCCGGCGAAGAGCTAACCCCGCTTAGGCTGCGTCGGAACGGGCTTCTTTTCGACCGGCTTTTCGTAGACGAGATCGAAGGCCTCGCGCGTGCCGTCGCAGGGATTGTCGCCCTCGGCGAGACGCCATACCTGCGACTTGCCGGAACGGCGGAAGGTGAGCGTGCCCGCGACCTTGCAGGGCGTGCCCTTCTCGACCTTGGCGACCCGGAAGGCCACTTCGCCCCGGATCTGGACGACTCCGGCCGAGATGCGCTCGACCACGCCGTCGATCGACGTCCAGTCGCCCTCGGTGCCGGGCGCCACGCTGTCGAGCCGACCCTTGATCGTCCAGAGACCGCCCTGCTTGGTCACCGCGACGTCGCCCGACTTGGCGCCCTTGATCTTGGCGTAGCGGCCCCAGACGATCTTGCGTGCATCGATGAAGAGCTGCGCCTCGACGTCGGACTGGATATCGGTCCGGTCGATCTTGGCCTGGCCGGTCGCCGCCAGCGGCGAAGCAAGCCCGGAGGTCGGCGCGCCCTGCTGCACGGTCGGCGCCTGCTGCGGCGGCGGGGCGGGATACATCGGCGTGGCCGGCGGTTGTTGCTGTTGCTGGGCAGCGGCGACGCCGGGGATCAGGAAGAGGAGCGCGATCGTCGAGATGAGTCGGTTCATTGCCTTGGCTCTTACCTCAGTCATTGCCGCCATACTACCGCTTCCCACCGCTTTTGGGCGGGGCGTTTGGCGCAGGCGGCGTGCCGGTCGCGGCAGGAGGCGTCACGGCCGCCGGCTGTTGGCCATCCAGCCCCGCCTGGGCCCGCCGCGCCGCGTCGGAGCCGGGCGGGACGATGCGCAGCACCCGGTTGAAGTCGTCGTTGGCCTGGCCCCGGTTGCCCTGCGCCAGATTGATGAAGCCGCGTTCCAGCAGGGCCTCGGTATGGTCGGGCGCGATCCGCAGCGCGCGGACGACATCGGCCATGGCCTGGGACGGCTTGCGGGCGTTGCGCCAGGCGGCGGCCCGCAGCACGAGGAGCTCGACGTCGTCGGGCCGCAGGCGCAGCGCCTGGTCGAGATCGGAAATCGCGCGCGGCCATTGCGACATGGCGGCATAGCTGAGCGCGCGATCGATCCACAGGTCGGCATCGTTGGACTTGAGGTCGAGCGCGCGGCTCTGCGCTTCCGCCGCCTTCTCGGCCTGGCCCCCCTCGAGCCACGCCTGGCCGGCCTGGGCCCACAGTTCGGCCCGCAGGCCGGGGCGATCCTGGCCCATGTCGCGGGCGATCGCCTCGAACTGCGCACCCGCCTGGGAATATTTGCCGGCCTGGAACATGGCGACGGCCACGCAATGGCGCGCACCCAGGCCGCCACCCTCGGCATTCCACTTCTCCGCCATCGGCAGCGCCCGGAGCGGCTCGCGACGCGCCAGCTTCATGCACTCGGTGTAGCGCAACAGATGATCGGGCGTGCTTTCGAACGGGCTGAGGCCCTGGCCCGCTCCCGGCGAGGCCAAGCCAAGAGCCAGAAGGGCGACGAGAACGAGGCGTCGAAACATCATCCTTGAAAAGAACCCCGCCAGAGCGATTCTGACAAGATGACCAAACGCCTTTTCATTTTCGGCCTGGGCTACAGCGGCCTTGAAATCGCCCAGCTCGCCAAGGCCGAAGGCTGGACCGTGGCCGGCACCTGCCGAAGTGCTGAAAAAGCCGCCAGCCTGCGGGCGGGCGGCATCGAGACGCATGTGTTCGACGGCACCGCTCCGCTGTCCGCCGCGGCGTTTGGCGACAGCTCGCACGTTGTCTGCACAATCGCGCCGGGCCACGCGGGCGATCCCGCGCTCCGCCTCGCGACGCCGCTGCTGAGGCAGGCGCCATGGCTGGGCTACCTCTCGACCGTCGGTGTCTACGGCGATCACGGCGGCGGCTGGGTCGACGAGGAAACGCCGCCCAGTCCCGGCAAGCCGCGCAGTCTCGAACGCCTGGCGGCCGAGCGCGGCTGGCAGGCGATGGCGCTCGAGGCCGGCGCCAAGCTCGACATCTTCCGGCTGCCCGGCATCTACGGCCCGGGGCGCAGCGCGCTCGACCAGGTGAAGGCGGGCACGGCGCGGCGCATCGACAAGCCCGGCCAGATCTTTTCACGCGCCCATGTCGCCGACATCGCCGCCACCGTCGTGAAGGCGATGACCTCGCCGCATCCCGGCAGCCTCTACAACGTGGCCGACGACCTGCCGGTCTCGACCGGCGAGGTGGTGGCCTTCGCCTGCGAGCTGTTGGGCGTGCCGGTGCCGTCGTCGATTCCGTGGGAGGAGGCGGCGCCGGCGATGAGCGACATGGCCCGCTCCTTCTATTCCGAGAGCCGGCGTATCCGGAACGACAAGATAAAACGCAAGCTCGGCGTCGTGCTCAAGTACCCGACCTATCGCGAAGGCCTGACCGCTATCCTGAAAGCTCCTCAACCGTAGCGATCAGGCGGGCTATGTCGGCCGACGTGCTGAGGCGATGGTCGCCGCCCTTGATCAGGGTGGTGATCACCTCGGGCGCCTCGAGATGCTGCGCGATCTGCAGCGAGTACTCCCACGGCACGTCGGGATCGCTCTGGCCGTGCAGCAGGCGCACCGGACAGGGCAGCGTCAGTTTCTTGTCGAGCAGCAGATGATTGCGCCCCTCCTCGATCAGCTTCCAGGTGAAGACCGAGGGCTCGGGCGAATATTGCGAGGGCCGTTCCAGCCGTCCGTCGCGCTCCAGCGCGATGCGATCCTGGGCCGAGAGCCCCTTCAGCAGCATGCGTTCGGTGAAGTCGGGTGCGGCCGCGATCAGCACCATTCCGGCCAGGCGTTGCGGCCGGGCGCGTGCCACGAGAAGCGACAGCCAGCCACCCATGCTCGATCCCACCAGCACCAGCGGACCGGTGGTGAGCTGGTCGATGGCCGCGAGCGAGTCATCGAGCCAGCGGCCGATCGTGCCATCCTCGAAACGGCCCGACGACTGGCCGTGGCCGAGATAGTCGAAGCGCAGAAAGGCGCGGCCCGTGCGTTGCGCCCAGTCCTCGAGTGCCACAGCCTTGGTGCCGGTCATGTCGGAGCGGAAGCCGCCGAGGAAGATCACGGTGGGCGCACGGCCCCTGGTTTTCGCATAGGCGACGCGATTGCCGTCGGGGCGCTGAAGCCGCTCGACTCTACCCACGTTGCCCCTCCCGTGTTACCTGCTCGGTCTCCATCTCCACTCTTACGAAAAATAGAACGCCGTGTCCGCGCCCAAGCTTCTTCAGATCGTGCCCACCCTCGCCGGCGGCGGCCTCGCCCGCGCCACGCTCGATACGGCGCAGGCCGTGATCGCGGCGGGCGGTTCGGCGCTGGTTGCCTCGCCGGGCGGCGCCATGGTGCCCGACCTCCTGCGGCTGCGCGCCACGCACATCGAGCTGCCGGTCGACGGCAACCGGCTGTGGGGCCGACTCGCGCTGCCGCGCAAGCTGGCAAGTTCGCTGCGCGACGCCCGCGTCGATGTCGTGCAGGCCCGCTCGCCCGCCACCGCCTGGATCGCCCGCGCGCTTGCCCGGCGGCTCGGCAAGAAGTGGATCGCCACGCTGCATCGCCCGTTCGTCGCCGACGACCTGATGGGCCGCTTCCTCGAGCGCCGCCAGATGCGCGCCGATGCCGTGATCGCGGTGTCCGAGCATGTCGCGCGCGATGCCGGGCAACGCTTTCCGGCCCTCGCCGACCGCCTCGAAACCATTTCGCCCGGCATCAACTTCGATCGCTTCGATCCGGCGATCGTGCGCGCCGACCGGGTGATCCGCCTCGCGGCCGACCTGCGCGTGCCCGACGGCAAGCATCTCGTGCTCTGCCCGGCGCGCCTGGGCGAGGACAACGGCCAGAAGATCCTGATCGAGGCGCTGCGGCTGCTCGGCCGCGACGACGTGTTCTGCCTGCTGCTGGGCTCGGCCGGCGCGCCGACGCCGTTCGAACGCGAACTCGAGCGCGCCATCGAGGCGGCCGAGCTGCACGGCCGGATGCAGATCGGCCCCTACGTCGACGACATGCCGGCGGCCTACATGCTGGCCGACGTGGTGGTGGCGACCGGCGGCAGCCGGCAGGGCTTCAGCCGCACGCTGGTCGAGGCCCAGGCGATGGGCCGGCCGGTGGTGGCCGAGGATGGCGGAGGTGCTGCCGAAACGCTGCGGCCCGAGGTGACGGGCTGGCTGGCGCCGCCGGGCGACGCCGCGGCGCTGGCGGAGGCGCTGCGGAGCGCGCTGTCGCTCTCGACCGAGCGCCGCGCCGAGGTCGCGCGTGCCGCCCAAGAGCATGTCCGTGGCCGCTACGCGCTGGCCGAGGCCAACCAGCGCTTGCTGGCGCTCTACGAACGCCTGGCCTGACCATGCCCAGCCTGACCACTCTCGCCCTGCTTCTTGCCGTCGCTGCCGCTCCAGCCGTCGCGCAGATCCCGATGCCGCCGTCGGGTGGGCCGACCGGCCAGTTCCTCGGCCCGCCGACCGGCACGGTCGAGGATTTCATCGGCAGCTGGGATCTCACCTGGGAGGGCCCGACCGGCTCGGGTTGTCCGTGCAGTGGTGTGCTAACGATCGAATTGAAGCGCACGGCCAGCGGCGAGGGCCTGGTCGGCATTTGGTCGATGAAGGGTGCCGCCGCCACCCTGCGCGGGCCGGTGTCGTATCACCAGACTGTCTGGGCCGGCGACTTCGCCCAGCCCTTCGACAGCTCGGATTATCCGATGAAGGGCTCGTTCCGCCTGCTCGCCCGCGACAGCCGCACGCTCACCGGCTCCTACCGCCGCGACGGTACCGCCGTTCCCTTCAGTTGGACGGCCACCCGCGACTGACCGCACGGCGGCCGCCCAACTTGACTCTGGCGGGCCACGCAACTATCTCCGGCCCCATGGACCGACTGTTCTTCAGCGCTCCGACGACACCCACCACCGACCGAACTTGATTCGGCCGGGCGCGCGCACTTGTGCCGCTTCCCGGCCGGCATCCGCCGACGCCCCGCGTCGGCCGATGGGCTGTGTTCGGATTCTTTCCAATCGGTGGTTGTCATGATCAATATTTCCCTGCCGGACGGTTCGGTCCGGTCGTTCGATAAACCGGTGAACGGCGCCGAAATCGCCGCCTCGATCGGACCCGGCCTTGCCAAGGCAGCGCTCGCGCTGCGAGTCGACGGCAAGATGGTCGACCTCGGCCATGTCGTCGACCACGACGCCAAGATCGGCATCGTGACGTCGAAGGACCCGGCGGCGCTGGAACTGCTGCGTCACGACGCGGCGCACGTGCTGGCCCAGGCCGTCCAGGAACTCTTCCCCGGCACGCAGATCACGTTCGGCCCATCAACCGAGGACGGCTTCTATTACGACTTCGTGCGCGCCGAGCCTTTCTCGCCGGACGACTTCGCCAAGATCGAGCAGCGGATGGGCGAGATCGTCGACCGCGACCTGCCGATCGTGCGCGAGGTCTGGGATCGCGCCCGGATCAAGGACTACTTCGTACAGCACGGCGAGAAGTTCAAAGCCGAATGGGCCGACGAACTGCCGAAGGACGAGATCATTACCGTCTACAAGCAGGGCGACTGGCTCGACATGTGCCTGGGGCCGCACCTGCCCTCGACGGGCAAGCTCGGCAAGGCGTTCAAGCTCACGAAGGTGTCAGGCGCCTACTGGCGCGGCGACAAGAACAACGCCCAGCTCCAGCGCGTCTACGGCACTGTCTTCTTCTCCGACAAGGACCTGAAGGCCTACCTCATGCGCATCGAGGAGGCCGAGAAACGCGACCATCGCCGCCTCGGCCGCGAGATGGGCCTCTTCCATCAGCAGGAAGAAGCGGCCGGCATGGTGTTCTGGCACCCCAAGGGCTGGACGTTCTGGCGCACGCTCGAGAGCTATCTCAGACGCAAGCTCGAGGCCGGCGGCTATGTCGAGGTGAAGACGCCGCAGCTCGTCGACCGCAAGCTGTGGGAAGAATCGGGCCACTGGGAGAAGTTCCGCGAGAACATGTATCTCAGCGAGAACGAGGATGGGCTGCGCGACTACATGGCCGATCCGGCGCATCGCATCTTCGCGTTGAAGCCGATGAACTGCCCGTGCCACGTGGAGATATTCAACGTCGGCCTCAGGAGCTATCGCGAGCTGCCGCTGCGCATGGCCGAGATGGGCTCATGCCATCGCTTCGAGCCGTCGGGCGCCCTGCACGGCATCCTGCGCGTGCGCAACTTCACGCAGGACGACGCCCACATCTTCTGCACCGAAGACCAGATCGAAAGCGAGACGATCCGCTTCTGCAAGCTGCTCGACGAGGTCTATCGCGATCTGGGCTTCACGGACTATTTCGTGAAGTTCTCAGACCGGCCGCCGGTGCGCGCCGGCACGGACGCCGTGTGGGACCAGGCCGAGGGCGCGCTTCTGTCGGCCTCCAAGGCCGCCGGTCTCGACGTCATCCTCAATCCCGGCGAGGGCGCGTTCTACGGCCCGAAGCTGGAGTTCGTGCTGCGCGACGCCATCGGCCGCGACTGGCAGTGCGGCACGCTGCAGGTCGACTTCGTGCTGCCCGAGCGGCTCGATGCGACCTACGTGGCCGAGGACGGATCGCGCAAGCGGCCCGTCATGCTGCACCGCGCCATCTTCGGCAGCTTCGAGCGCATGATCGGTATTCTCATCGAGAATTACGCCGGCCGCTTCCCGCTGTGGCTGGCGCCGACGCAAGCGGTGGTGGTCACGGTCGTGAACGACGCCGACGCCTATGCCAACGAAGTCGCCGACGCGCTCCGCGCCGTCGGCATGCGGGTCGACACCGATCTCAGCAACGAGAAGATCAACTACAAGGTCCGCGAGCACTCGCTGGCCCACGTGCCGCTGATCATCGCCGTCGGTCGGCGCGACATGGAGGCCCGTACGGTGGCCATCCGGCGCCTCGGTTCGGACAAGCAGGAGGTCCTTGAACTCGGGGCCGCCGTCACTACACTTTCAATTGGAGCCCGGCCGCCCTTCTAGGGCGGCCGCGGTTTCGTATCCCGCCCCGTCCGTATCGAAAGAAGGGGGGCTTCAACGAAGGAGAGAAAGCCATAGCCAGACCTGCTCAACAGAGCGCGCCCACCCGCGAGGGTCCGCGCGTCAACGCCGAAATCAAATCGCCACAAGTCCGACTGATCGACGAGAACGGCGAGATGGTCGGCGTCGTCAGCACCCGCGAGGCCATCGAGATGGCCGAGGAAGCCAGTCTCGATCTGATCGAGATCTCGCCCAACGCGGTTCCGCCGGTCGCCAAGATTTCCGACTACGGCAAGTACAAGTACGAAGCGCAGAAGAAGGCTCACGAGGCGCGCAAGCACCAGAAGGTCATCGAGGTCAAAGAGATCAAGATGCGCCCCAACATCGATGAGCATGACTACGAAGTGAAGATGCGCGCCATGAAGCGGTTCATCGAGGAAGGCGACAAGGTGAAGGTCACCCTGCGTTTCCGCGGCCGCGAGATGGTCCACTCCGAACTCGGCCTCCAGGTCCTCAACCGCGTACGTGGCGAGATGGACCCGCTGACCAAGATCGAATCGATGCCGCGCATGGAAGGCCGGCAGATGATCATGGTGCTGGCGCCGAAGTAGGCGCCAGGCCGGCCTTCTGTTTTTTGGCTCTCTACTTTTTCAGGAGCCGCTCGCGCAACGTCACGCTCCCGACGTCGCGCAATTCGTCGGGGTCGAACTGGCCGGCCGCCACCGTGCCGTCCGGCCAGCGCACGCTGTAGACCATCGGACCCGCGAACGACATCGGGCCCTCTGCCTTGGCGTTCATCCAGTAGTCGCAGCGCACCGGATCGTCGGGCGCCAGTTGTTGCGCGCTGCAGATCCGGTGCAGCACGTAGGGAATGAAGCGCGCTCGGCCGCCCTCGGGCGCCGTTTTGTAATTGAGCGCCATCGAGCGGATCTCCCGGCCGCAGCGGTTGACCTTGAAGATCTTGGCCGCCCCGGGTGCGCCGCGGCGAATTTCCTCCAGCGTGCCGACCAGGATACCGAGGGCACGGTCGCGTGCCGCCCCGGTGAAGCCGGCGGCAATCAGCGCCGCCTCATATTGGCCGATCGCCTCGGCGACCGCGGGCGCCGGATAGCCGGCGCGGCCGAGGTCGCGCGCCCAGGAATAGGTTTCGAGGGCACGTGCCACCATTTCACCGGTGAGACCCGCGTGCTCCGACCAGTCGCCAAGAACATTGGCGGAGGTCCAGCAGTACTTCAGCAGATTGTAGCCCTCGGGTTCGACCGGCCGCGCCCGCGCGTCGACAGTACCGATCACATGCGCCGCCACGGATTTGATCAGCATGTATTGGGACGTGGGGTTGTCGCGCACACGCTCGGAACTGGACAAGGTGACGGCAGGTTCGGTCGCAGCCGGTACGGGCGTTTGCGCCCGGCAGGGAGCGGCCGCGAACAGCGCGAGAAGAGCAAAGGTTGCGGTTTTCGTCATGGTTGAATGTTAGCCTTCCCGAGGAGGATAACGCATGAATCTCATGGTGGTTGCAATTGTGGCTTCTGTTGCGGGGTTCACCGCCTCGGTGGCCGCCCAACCACTCGGCCCGGAAGCCGCCCGCACCTATGCCGACTTCCAGAAGCTGGGACCGCACCGTGTCTTTGCGATCGCTGCCGACGGCAAGGGATATCTTTGGACCGGCAGCGGCGGCGCCGATCCTGCTGGTCCCGTTGCGGGTGCATTGAAGTCCTGCGCCGATCGCAGCAAGTCGGCGTGCACGCTTTACGCCGTCAACAATGTCGTCCTGAACGGCCGGGACTGGAAGGCCGCCGCGCCGCCGCAACTGGCGCCGATCGGGCGCCTGCGGCCCGAGCCATAATGGGAGAACAAGGGACCGCAAGCAGCAACCGGCCTGAGCGTGTGGAGCCACGGCTACAAGGGCGGCAAGGACGCGACCTCGTCCGCGCCGCAAGGCTATGTCGGCATCTTCGCCACCCAGGGTTACGACCTCTATCGCTTCGACCGCGAATGGATCCGCGACTGGCCGGGCGACGCCACGCAGCTCGCCGAGGCGGTGCGGCAGGCCAAGGCGATGGGCTATCGCCGCGTGATCCTGGCAGGACAATCGGCCGGCGGCTGGGTATCGCTGGCAGCGACCATGCGCGGTGCCCCGGTCGACGGCGTGATCTCGATCTCTGCCGCCCACCACGGCGAGGTCAAGGACATGCGCGACGTTTCCATCGCGCGTTCGGAATGGCAACAGATCGTAAAAGGCATCAAGCCCGGACCGCGTATTGCCATGGTGAACTTCACCGGCGACAGCTACGATGTGGGCGGACGCATGGACGATGCGAGCGCCGCCTTCGCCGCCTCGGGCGTACAGGCCGTCATCATCTCCGATCCCGCGGGTTTCAAGGGCCACGGCGCGGGATACGACAACGCTTTTGCCCGCAAGTTCGGCCCCTGCATCGCGCAGTTCATCGAAACCGGCGCCAAGCAGCCGCCCTGCAATTGATGGCGTCGCCGAGGGAGATCTAGCCGCGGAAGCCCGCGGCGGCGATGAACCTGTCGATTTCGACTTGGGGCACAGGCTTTCCCGTCGAAGAGCATCGCATGGCGTTCAGGATCCACTGATAGCCGGCGCGGACAGAGGGCCCGTACTTGCGGATGCCGACGCACGACTCGCCGTCAGCACCGACGAAGGTGATGTATTCGACGCCGCCGCGGTCGCCCAGCTGGGAGAAGTTGCTGGCGCCCCTGGCCTCGCGGGTCATTTCCTGGAGCCCGTCCTGCAGGGACTTGGCTTCCATGATGCTCGAACCCAGGCTCGTCACCTCGTTGGCATGGTAGAAGAATTTGTGGCCGTTCAGCGTGCCCTCGGTCGACCAGCGTCGGAACGTGCCGCCGGCACCCCCGCTCCAGTATCCCGTACCGCCGGCATATTCCTGCGTTGCACGGCATTTCAAACCGGGCGGCGCGATGATCTTCGACTGGATACATTCGATATCCGACCAGACCGGGGCCTGTTGAGCGCTTGCCCCACCGACGAGGGCGATCACACAAAGCGTCGAGAGCGCCGAACCGAAAGCAATCCTGGCCATCATGTGACTTCACCATTCATATACCCGGACGGCGACGGTATCGCGATCGAGACGGTCTGCTCAAGCCTCAGGGCATGTAAGACCCGCCATTGACATGCAGGACCTGGCCAGTCGTGGCGTTCGAGTCGTCGGATGCCAAGAAGATCGCGGTGCGGGCGATCTGCTCTGGCGTCAACAGCTTGCCGCCGAGCGGAATGTTGACGCGGGCCATCTCGATCAACTCGGCGTCGGTGTTGCCGTAGCGCGGTTGCGCCGTATCGGTGGTGCCGGGGGCGATGGCGTTGACCCGGATATCGTGCGGCGCGAGTTCGAGTGCCATGGCGCGCGTCATGGAGACGATGCCTCCCTTGCTGGCGCTGTAGTGCACGCCGCGCACGGCGCCGCGAACCGACTGCGAGGAAAGATTGATGATCGAGCCTGGCTTGCCGGCGGCGATCAATGCCTTGGCCACTGCAATCGTGGCGAAGCAGCCGGCCTTCAGGTTGATGTCGAGCACATGGTCCCAGTCGCTTTCGCGCATTTCGAGCAATGGCACTCGGGGATAGACGCCGGCGTTGTTCACCAGGATAGCGGGCGGCCCGAGTTCGCGGACCGCCTCGGCCACCATCGCCTCGACTTCGGTGAGGCGGGAGACGTCGGCCCTGATGAGAAGGGCGCGGCGGCCGGCGGCCCGGACGCTCGCGGCCACGGCCTCGGCGGCAGCCTGGTCGTCGAGCCAGGTGAGCGCCACGTCAGCCCCCTCCCCGGCCAATGCGACCGCAATGGCGGCCCCGATGCCCTGCTGCGCCCCTGTCACGAGCGCCACCCTGCCTGCCAGTTTCATGCGAAAATTCCCTCTCCCGCGCCGCTCTGCCGGATCCTGGCACGCTTGCACGGACTGGGCCGCATCGCTATAAGCCCCGTTCCTTCGAGTGGCCTGGCCAATAAGGGCATTGCCTCGGCTGCTTTGTAAGGACTTTTCGGCTCCCTGTTTCGATAGGGGGTCGGGACCTGTGCTCCGGCGCTAACCCTTTGAAAAGGAACAAAAATGCCCAAGATGAAGACCAAGAGCGGGGCCAAGAAGCGTTTTCGCTTCACGGCCTCCGGTAAAGTGAAGCATGGCGTCGTCGGCAAGCGCCACGGCATGACGAAGCGGGGCAACCGCTTCCTGCGCCAGCAGACCGGCATGACCCTGGTGTCCGATCCGGACACGCGGATCATCAAGCGCAACTTCTTTCCGTACGAGAGGTAGACCATGTCACGCGTCAAGCGGGGCGTGGCTGCACACGCTCGTCACAAGAAGGTCCTCAAGCTCGCCAAGGGCTATCGCGGCCGTTCCAATGCGGCGTTCCGCGTCGCCATCGAGAAGGTCGAGAAGGGCCTGCAGTATGCCTATCGCGATCGCCGCAACAAGAAGCGTGCGTTCCGCGGTCTGTGGATCCAGCGCATCAATGCCGCGACCCGCGAGCATGGTCTCACCTACTCGCAGTTCATGAACGGCATCCTCAAGGCGGGGATCGAGGTCGACCGCAAGGTCATGGCCGATCTCGCCGTGCGGGAGCCGGCGGCGTTCAAGGCTTTGGTCGAACAGGCGCAAGCGGCTCTGAAGTAGGGCCCGCCCTCAAGTAGTACGTCGCGCCAGGGGGCGCTTCGGAAACGAGATCAAGGAGGGAGCCTGGACCACAGGCTCCCTCTTTTCGTGTCGGGTTCAGAGAGAACGGCAGAGATGGACGATCTTTCGACGATCAAGAGTGCGGCGCTCGACGCCGTCATCGCCGCCACCGATCTCGGGGCGCTCGAGGCAGTGCGCGTGGCCGTGCTCGGCAAGAAGGGCAGCGTCACCGGGCTGATGAAGACCCTGGGCGCGATGGCGCCCGAGCAGCGCCGCGAATTCGGCGCCAAGGTCAACGAGCTGAAGGGCGAGGTCGAAGCGGCGCTCGAGGCCCGCAAGGGAACGCTCAGTACATCGGCACTGGCGACCCGGCTCGCGTCGGAGAAAGTCGACATCAGCCTGCCGATCCGGCCCGAGGGCCAGGGTGTCGAGAGGGGCAGCCTGCATCCGATCGGCCAGGTGATGGACGAGGTCGGCGCGATCTTCGGCGAGATGGGATTCACCTGGGCCGACGGTCCCGACATCGAGGACGACTGGCACAACTTCACCGCGCTCAACATTCCGCCGAACCATCCGGCACGTCAGATGCAGGACACCTTCTATCTGCCGCCGCGCGCCGACGGCACGCCGATGGTGCTGCGCACCCATACCTCGCCGGTGCAGGCGCGCACCATGCTGAGCAAGGACGTGCAGATGCGGTTGGCCGACGGCGGATCGCTGCGCATCATCGTGCCCGGCCGCACCTACCGCATCGACAGCGACGCCACCCATGCGCCGATGTTCCACCAGGTCGAGGGCCTGGTGATCGATCGCACGACGCACATGGGCCACCTGAAGGGCTGCCTGGTCGATTTCTGCCGCGCCTTCTTCGAGATCGACGACCTGCCGCTGCGCTTCCGCCCGTCCTACTTCCCCTTCACCGAGCCGTCGGCCGAGGTCGACATCGGCTGTTCGTGGAAGGACGGCGAGCTCAAGATCGGCGCGGGCGACTCGTGGCTCGAGATCCTGGGCTCCGGCATGGTCCATCCCAACGTCATCCGGAATTGCGGACTCGATCCCGCGATCTACCAGGGCTTCGCCTTCGGCATGGGCATCGACCGCATCGCCATGCTGAAATACGGCATTCCCGACCTGCGCAGCTTCTTCGATTCGGATCTGCGCTGGCTGCGCCACTACGGCTTCTCCGCGCTGGAATCGCCCTCCCTCACTGGAGGGCTCGGGCGATGAAGTTCACGCTCAGCTGGCTCAAGGAGCATCTCGATACCGAAGCGACGCTGGCCGAGGTGCGCGATCACCTGACCATGCTCGGCCTCGAGGTCGAGGGCATCACCAATCCGGCCGAGGCCCTGAAAGGCTTCGTGGTCGGCTACGTCATCGAGGCGATCCAGCATCCTAACGCAGACCGGCTGCGCGTCTGCAAGGTCGACACCGGCACGGGCACGATCCAGGTCGTGTGCGGCGCGCCCAATGCGCGGACCGGCATGAAGGGGATCTTCGCGCCGTCGGGCAGCTACATTCCCGGCACCGGCATCACGCTGAAGGCCAGCAAGATCCGCGGCGAGGAGAGCAATGGCATGCTCTGCTCCTCGCGCGAGCTGCGGCTCGGCGACGATCACAGCGGCATCATCGATCTGCCGGAAAGCGCCACGACTGGCTCGCCGGCGGCCGAAGCACTCGGCCTCGACGATGCGGTGATCGAGATCAAGGCCACACCCAATCGTGGCGATTGTCTGGGCGTGCACGGCATCGCGCGCGATCTCGCGGCGGCGGGCCTCGGCACGCTGAAGCCACCGAAGGTCGACAAGATCAAGGGCGGCTATGCGAGCCCGATCAAGTGGACGCACGGCTACGAGGCCACGCCCGACAGCCCCTGCCCGCTCGTGGTCGGCCGGCATTTTCGCGGCATCAAGAACGGCCCCTCGCCCGACTGGCTGCAACGCCGCCTGAAGGCGGTCGGTCTGAGGCCAATCTCGACCCTGGTCGACATCACCAACCTGGTGACCTTCGATCTCAACCGGCCGCTGCACGTGTTCGACGCCGGAAAGCTGTCGGGCGATCTCGTCATGCGCCAGGCGCTCGACGGCGAGCAGATCCTGGCGCTCGACGGCAAGACCTATGCGCTCGATCCCTCGATTTCGGTCATCGCCGATTCGAAGGGCGTGCACGGCATCGGCGGCATCATGGGCGGCGAGGATACCGGCGTGCAGGAAGACACCACCGAGGTGTTCCTCGAAGCTGCCTACTTCCAGCCGATCGGCATCGCGGCGTCTGGCCGCAAGCTCGGCATCCTATCCGACGCGCGCTATCGCAACGAGCGCGGCATCGACCCTGAATCGTGCTGGTGGGGCGCCGAGGCGGCGACCCGGCTGATCCTCGAGCTTTGCGGCGGCGAGGCGAGCGAGATCGTCTCTAGCGGCGTCATGACGGCCTGGCAGCGCAGCTTCGAGCTGCGCGCCGATCGCGTAAAGACACTGACCGGCATCGACGTGCCAGCCGCGGACACCGCCGCGATCCTGGGCAAGCTGGGCTTCGCGGTGACCGGCAACGGCCCATGGACGGCCGCCGTGCCGTCCTGGCGTCCCGATATCGTGGGCGAGGCCGACCTGGTCGAGGAAGTGACCCGGGTGTTCGGCTTCGACAAGATCCCGACCACGTCGCTGCCACAGCTGTCGCCGACCTCGAAGCCGGTGCGCGACTGGCTGCAGCGCCGCGTGCCGCAGGCGCGGCGGGCGCTGGGTGCGCGCGGCCTGAACGAGGCGGTCACCTGGTCGTTCATGCCGCTCAAACAGGCCGAGCGTTTCGGCGGCGGCGGCGCCGACCTGCGCCTGCTGAACTCGATCGCCTCCGAACTCGACACGATGCGGCCTTCGATTCTGCCCAACCTGATTGACGCAGCCACGCGCAACGAGTCGCGCGGCCTGTCCGATCCGGCGCTGTTCGAGGTCGGCCCGCAGTACAAGGACGCAACGCCCACAGGCCAGCGCACCGTGGCCGCGGGGCTGCGCCACAACATGGCCGTGCCGCGCAACTGGGCCGGCCCCGCCCGCACGGTCGACGCCTTCGACGCCAAGGCCGACGCCATGGCCGTGCTGGCCGGCATCGGTGCGCCGGTCGAAAACATGAGTGCGCAACCCGGTGCGCCGGACTGGTATCACCCGGGCCGATCGGGCGCGATCAAGCTCGGTGACCGCGTGATGGCGCATTTCGGCGAGCTCCATCCCGAGATTGCCGCCGCCGCCGACCTAAAAGGTCCGGTCGCCGCCTTCGAGGTGTTCCTCGATGCGCCGCCGCCACCCAAGGCCAAAGCCTCCAAGGCGCGGCCCAAGCTCGTGCTGTCGGCCTTCCAGCCGGTCGAGCGCGACTTCGCCTTCCTGGTCGACACGAGCGTCGAGGCGGAGAAGATCGTCCGCGCCGCGCGCAATGCCGACAAGGCGCTGATCGTGAGCGCACGGGCCTTCGACCTCTACGCCGGCAAGGGCGTGCCCGAGGGCAGGAAATCCATCGCCATCGCCGTCACCCTGCAGCCGGTCGAGCGCACGCTCACCGATGCGGAGATCGAGGCGGCCTCGGCCAAGATCGTGGCGGCTGTCGCCAAGGCGACCGGCGCCGTGTTGCGTGGCTAGAGTTAGAGTGAAATGACCGACCTGTCGTTGATCCGCAATTTCTCGATCATCGCCCACATCGACCACGGCAAGAGCACGCTGGCCGACCGGCTGCTGATGCGCTGCGGCGCGGTGACCGAACGCGAGTTCCACGACCAGATGCTCGATTCGATGGATATCGAACGCGAGCGCGGCATCACCATCAAGGCGCAGACGGTGCGGCTCAATTACCCCGCCCTGGACGGCAAGACCTACGTGCTCAATCTCATGGACACGCCGGGCCACGTCGACTTCGCCTATGAAGTCAGCCGCTCGCTGGCGGCCTGCGAGGGCTCGCTGCTGGTGGTCGATGCGAGCCAGGGCGTCGAGGCGCAGACGCTGGCCAACGCCTATCACGCGATCGATGCCAACCACGAGATCATCCCGGTCCTGAACAAGGTCGACCTGCCATCCGCCGATCCCGAGCGGGTGTGCAAGGAGATCGAGGACGTGATCGGCATCGACACATCCGAGGCCGCGCACGTGTCGGCTAAAACCGGCGTCGGCATCGACGAGCTGCTGGAACTGATGGTGCGGCGACTGCCGGCGCCGACCGGCGAACGCAACGCGCCCTTGAAGGCGCTGCTGGTCGACAGCTGGTACGACCCGTACCTCGGCGTCGTCACCCTGGTGCGCGTCAAGGACGGCGTGCTGAAGAAGGGCATGCGCATCCGCATGATGGCGGCGGCCGCCTCCTACGATCTCGACAAGGTCGGCATCTTCGCACCCAAGGCTACGGATGCGGCCGAGCTGGGACCGGGCGAGATCGGCTTCATCATCGCCGGCATCAAGACCATCGCCGACTGCAAGGTCGGCGACACGATCACCGACGACCGCAAGCCCGCGGCCGAGATGCTGGCGGGCTTCAAGCCATCGGTGCCGGTGGTGTTCTGCGGCCTTTTCCCGGCCGATGCCGCCGAGTTCGAGACGCTGCGCGAATCGCTCTCCAAGCTCAGGCTGAACGACAGCTCGTTCCATTTCGAGCCCGAATCGAGCGCAGCGCTGGGCTTCGGCTTCCGCTGCGGATTCCTCGGTCTCCTGCATCTCGAGATCGTGCAGGAGCGGCTGGAGCGCGAGTTCAACCTCGACCTCGTCACGACAGCACCTTCGGTCGTCTACAAGGTCAAGATGACGGACGGCACGGAGATGGAGCTGCACAATCCGGCCGACTATCCCGACCCGGTCTATATCGAGAGCATGCAGGAGCCGTGGATCAAGGCCACGATCATCACGCCCGACGAACATCTGGGCTCCGTGCTGACGCTCTGCCAGGACCGGCGCGGCCAGCAGATCGAGCTCACCTACGCCGGCACCCGCGCCATGGCGGTCTATCGCCTGCCGCTGAACGAGGTGGTGTTCGACTTCTACGATCGCCTGAAGTCGGTGACGCGCGGCTATGCCAGCTTCGACTACGAGATCGACGGCTACGAGGAAAGCGAGCTGGTGAAGCTCTCGATCCTGGTCAATGCCGAGCCGGTCGATGCGCTCTCCATGATCGTGCACAAGAACGCCGCCGAAAGCCGCGGCCGGGCGCTCTGCGAGCGGCTGAAGGACCTGATCCCGCGCCAGCTCTTCAAGATCGCCATCCAGGCGGCGATCGGCGGCCGGGTGATCGCGCGCGAGACCATCAGCGCGATGCGCAAGGACGTGCTGGCCAAGTGCTATGGCGGCGACATCAGCCGCAAGAAGAAGCTTCTGGAGAAGCAGAAGAAGGGCAAGAAGCGCATGCGCCAGATCGGCGACGTGGAAATCCCGCAGTCGGCCTTCATCGCCGCGCTGAAGATGGACAATCGCTGATCAGCTGAGGGCGCTGATCAGCTGAGGCCGCGGCTGCGCCGCCGCCGCGGCGGGCGCGAGCCGATGAAGAAGACGGACTCGCGTTGCTGGCCGCTGCGCCCGCCCAGCCACAGGCAGACCAGGCCCAGACCCAGGAAGGCCGGCAGGACCGGAACCATCAGGACGGGCCGCACCATCCAGCTCCACAGCACGGTCGAGAGATGCCTCTGGACGGCGCTCTGGCTGTAGGCCAGCGAGCGGGCATCGAGGTGCGACCACAGGTCGCCGAACCCCAGCAGGTGGAAGGACCCTTCCGCCCACCAGGCAAGCCCGTCATGCACCACCGCCGCAACCGCCAGCGCCAGCAACAACCACCCCAAAACGCGAAACACCACCATCGATCCCCCAAATGGCGGCCGGCACCCTAGCCAAGTCGGCAGGTCGGGGGAAGATGCCGTTGCCCATGGCGGCGGTCGCGCTATAAGAGCGGCCAACCGCACTCCCCGGACAGGTGGCCGAGCGGTTTAAGGCACACGCTTGGAAAGCGTGCGTGGTGTAACAGCCACCGCGGGTTCGAATCCCGCCCTGTCCGCCAGCGAGGCTACGAACTCGCTCTCCAAGCGGCTACGCGTCGCAAATAAAGCCCGATTTCCGGGCGCATTCGCGGATAAAACCACCACCATGCGCCGCACAAATCGACTCGAATTTCGATCGATTCGGGCACTTTCAGCGGGTTTTCTCCGGGCCATGATTGTCGAGTGGTTGTTCCCGATGCACGTCGACGAAACGCCGGCCGGCTTGTGACCGACGGTTTCGAGCTGGTGGAAAACAGAAAGTCTCACGCCGCGTGAACTGGAGAATCTTGTTGCTGCGCAACATTGCGGTGCAACGTCGATCGCCATCGGCAATTAGAAATCCCGAGAATATGCGGCGGCCAGATGCCGTCATGTCTGCCGATCAGACATCGAAGGATGCACTCGCGGGCAGGAAGAGCGGCAGCAACGTATAGGGTGGCGCTTATGTCTTGGCGTAGGCGATGCTCATGGTCTCGGCAACACATGCCGGACGTTCCTTGCCCTCGATCTCGACGGTCCATTGGTATGTCATGCGAATGCCGCCGTTTGACATGTCGTCGGCGGCTAGCAGCTTCTGGCGGCCGCGGATGCGCGCACCAACCTGCACGGGGCTCGTGTAGCGCACTTTGTTCGAGCCATAATTTATACCGTTCCGCACATTGTCGATCTTGAGTACATCGCGGGCGAAGGTGGAGATCACGGCCAGGGTAAGATTACCGTGCGCGATGGTCTTCCCATCCGGCATGTCCGTCTTGCAGCGCTCGACATCGACATGGATCCACTGATGGTCGCCACTTGCTTCGGCGAATACGTTGATGCGTTCCTGTGTCATGACCAGCCAGTCGCTGACCCCCAGTTCCTGACCGACCAGCGCTTTCATCGCCTGCGGACTCTCAACGATTCGCTTTGCCACGATGTCCTCCCTCAAACCAAACCAACACGGATCCTGTACTGTCACAGGGAGAGTTCACAAGCGCCTGCCGCGAACGCGTAGACATCGAGCCCGTATTGCGAGCGCCTTCCGAGCGATGCCCGGCGTCAACCCGTGATGGCAGCCCTGATGCGGTCGACCGCGGCATCGGGCGCGGTGAGCACGGTTGTCCCGACCGCGGCAGTGACTGCCGCCAGCGCACGCGACGTCGAGAAGTGCGCGAGCATGATGGCGTCGCAGTGCGCGAGCTCGGGCGCCCGCGCGGCGATCAGCGCGTTGTGCCGGACGGCGTCGCCCTTGCGCAACGCATCCATGGCCCCTTCGACGACGATCGTCTCGAGCGTCGCCGTGGCGCCCGCCTCACCGACGAACTGCTCGAACTCCTCCGTCATGGTCAGCACCGACGGCGCGAAGGTCGCGAGCATCCCGATCCGCCGTCCCCGGCCGATCGCCTTCCGGAACATCGCTTCGTTGGGCTTTAGCACGGGCACCGGCAGTTCCTGCGCCATGCGCTCGATCGCCGGCCCGAACGCCGAGCAGGTGACGAGGATCGCCTCGGCGCCGATGCGATGCGCGTAGCCGCCGAGCTCGACGAAGCGCTCGAACATGCGCGGCGTCAGGTCATGATCCTTGGCGCGATCGACCGACAGCGAGTCGTCGAGCAGGTTGACGATCTCGGCCTCGGGCCAGCGCATGGCGAACGCGTGCTGGATGGGTTCCACGGCGACGGGCGTCCCATGCAGGAGGACGACGCGGGGCTTCTTTGACATGCGACCGGTCCTTCGAAAGGAGAGCGTTTTCAGGAATGAAGCAGGCGGGATACCAAACCACCATCGCCATAGGCCTTCGCCGCGGCGGGCGAGGCGAGCAGCGCCATCAGCGCGGCGGCACCGTCGGCGTTCGTGGCATCGGCAAAGATGGCGGCATCGAAGGTAGAGACGGTCTGGACCTCCGAGGGAAACGGACCGGCGACGGCGACGCCGGGGACCGACATCAGTTCGCTCACCTGCTGGATCGCAATGTCGGCCTCTCCGCTCGCGACCTTCTCGCCGGTGAAGCCCATCGGGATAGCGACGGCGCGCGCGTTGACCTCCGCGGCAATACCCAGCCGCTCGACCAGCCCGGTGAAGTAGATGCCGCTCGCACCCGCCCGGGAGTAGGCCACCCTCGCGCCGACCAGCGCCCGCTTAAACGCCTCGACCGTCGAGACGTCGGGCTTCGGCGTGCCCTCGCGGACGCCGACGCCCAGGATCGAGTCGGCGAGACAGACGCGAGTCTCGGGACGCACGATGCGGTCGGCGCAGAGCTTGTCCATGGAGCCGTCGATGGCGATGACGACGTCGGCGCGCTGCCCTTCGGCGATCGACTTCATGATGGCCGTGGTCGGACGCCAATCGACCTCCAGGCGATAGGGCGATGCGGCCTCGAAGGCCGGTTTCAGCCAGCGATTGACGGCCACCTCGAGGGCGAGCCCGCTCATGACGGCGACAGACGACGGCGATGCCACTGGACCTCACTCCTCGCACAACAGACAATGGACAACGCCAATATAGCGCGATGCAGCCGTGGACGGCGGTAAAAGTTGATCTAGAGCTGATCTCCGTGGACGGGCACGAGAACGCGCGGGCCCAGTATTTTGCCCGCGTCCCGCCATGACAGCCGAGAGACCACGAGAGGTCTATCTCGAGCATCTCCAACGTCTCGGGTAGCCCGCGCTCCTGTTCACCGCCAAACATCAGGGGAGTGAGAGGGCGTGCGCGGAGCACTGCGACTTTCCTGGTGTCATATGACTGAAGACCTTGATTGGAGCTTGGTAACGAAGCGACTGAAGTCACTCATTTAACGCAGCAGTCGACGCAGTGATGGAGCGCGGCAGAAGGCTGCCAGCGCTGAAATCAAATGAGAGCGATATTGAAGTCCGTGAGTATAGCACCCAGTTCGGGGCGGGCTGCGAGCCTTGGTGCGGCTCGCGCTACGAGCTTGCCAACCGCCCGATCATAGAGAGCGATATTGCGCTCTTCGTTTAGCCTTGAACTATAAAGTACACCGTCTGGCTTGGTGGAGTGTTCGTAGAACGCCTTTGACCATATCTGCGCCAACGTTTGGTCCGAAGCTCCTGTCACATCGGTGGGAACGCGTAGAAGCAGATGCCCGTCACCTGTTAAGTCGACCAGGTTCAGGATCTGTCCGAGCTCGATGTCAGCACAAAGGTATGAGTCTAATTCTGACTGCGAGAGGGGAAACGGATTGATTGTAGCTACGGCGCGATCACGCAAGACAACCTCCGCGAAGGCTACTTTGGCGGACGAGCCCAGATAGACGAGGCCAAATTGCGTTCCCGTAGGATCGCTAAATCGACTTTTCGACCGTCCAAAACCTAACGGATCCGGATGTACTGACTTGTAGATTCGTTGCCATAGAGAGCTGGCGGGCTCGGCTGCTAAGGGAAGAGGTTGTCGCGCGAAATCTGCTGGAGGAAGCGCACCGCCACTCATGGTTAGGCGAACACGCCGTTCTTCAGATTGCGGGCAGCGTTCTCTACCTCCTCTATGTGTCCTGCCTTCATCTCTTCTAAAGCTGTCTTTCCTGCCAACTCGTTATGGGGCTGACGAAGGAAGCGAAAAACTGTCCACGGGTCGTTATCAAGGATTGAAAAGATGGCCTTTAACCCAGGCAGCGGCTGACCATTGTCGGTGATCTGCCACTTGGGAAAGCGAACGCCGCGAGTAGCGCCTTCAAGTCCTAGAAGGTCGCCAGTCTTTCGTCGCTGGTTTACAGTCTCTGGGGACATACCAATCAGGGACGCAAATTCTCTGCCGGGGAGCATCTCTGGGTCCCGCATGAGGCTAGCAACGTATTGCTCACCCCGTTCCTTCGCAGCAGCTAGGGCATCGTTGGGCACAACGCGGCTTGACGGTAGTGAAGTGATTTTCGGCTCAGCCTTGTTGGGCGCAATCTCAATCTTAAGGTCGATCGACTCACCCAGACGTTCCGCGCGCAGAGCCGCTTCGGCGATGCGGTCAAGAACTTTGCGCACCAATTTAGGGCGCCCCTCTAACGTCTTCATCGAAGACTTCTTCACTATCAGGCCGGAAATCACCACCCGATTCTTTATCTTACCGGAAGTGAAATTCGCCTTGGCCTTGGTGGGCGCGAAGTCTTTCACGACAAGATACCCAAGCGCAGTGGGCTTCTTCGACGGGGTACTTCCTTTGCCGTGTTTTGCAGTGGACATCTGTCAATTCCCTCTTTCCTCCACAAAGTGGGGTCTGGATGACATCTTGTCAAGTTCGTCCGATTTGTCCATTTCGTCCAAATTAGGGCATGTATGCGTTTTCAAAGCATCTGCACTCCTATTCACCAACGAACCCTTCTCTCAAATTCCTGCTCGTGCCAACCAGTCGTAACGCGCTCGGCTGAGGTACGCACGCTTCACGCGCTCGTTTTCCGGATTGAAGTTCACAGCCATTTGGTCGGTCCTCTAGAGTCACAATCTACGGAGAGGCAGCCCCCCTCTCCTATGCGCCGCTAGCTCTGCGCCACCGTCACCGCGATTCCCGGAAAAACGACAGGGAGAGCAGCGATACGGACGCGCCGATACATGAGCTTTTCGCAGGTCGGACATATCGCCCGCAGATTGCCGGTCACGGTCGTAAGGTCGACCAGTTCGGCCATGTCACCCGCCGGCCGCTTGGGCTCACGACACTTCAGACAATAGATGGTTGCGGGCGGGCATTGACGCTTAGCCGACGACGCTCGCAACTTTATCGGTTCGCGGCGTCGAAGCAGACCTTCTGGGTGGCTACTTCGATGGAGGCCCAGTCAAACCGAAGCCACTCTCAACTTCAGGGTTAGGCCGAAAACACTCGGTTTCGACATGATTGACTGGATGGGCCGGTAGCGAGCGCGGTGACGCGGTAGTGAGGACTCATCAATGTCTCAGGCGTATCCGGCCTTCAGTGCATACCCCTGCTGGGGACTCAGGCGAGATTGCGTTCAATCCTTCATACCAAGCTTGGAGGTCGATACTCTGACCATCGCCGAGAAGCTTTCGGGGCGGCGTTTCGATCAGGTCTGCCCGACCCATGCGCGTCAGGGCCAGAGCCGCGGCCCGCCCATCCCAGGAGTCATGCTGGCGCTCAGCGCGCTGCAGGACCGCGAGACCGGCCGAAAGAGGGCCGGCTTCCGTCGAGAAGGCGACGCCGATCTCCCCCATGCGTTCGGCGCCGCGAACGGCTACAAGGTCGCCGATGTTGCGCCTGTCCGAAATCAAACTGCCCCTCGACCATCCGCCCGAGGGCCTGCCCGCCGCGATCGCCGCGCGCCTCGGCGTGCCGCCGAGCGATCTCATCACCTGGTCGGTGTGGAAGCGGGCGCATGACGCGCGCAAGAAGTCGGCGATCCTGAAGGTCTATATCCTCGACGTCGAGGTGACGGGTGAGGCCGCCGTGCTGACCAGGTTCGCGAACGACCCGCATGTGAAGCCTACGCCAGACGTCGCCTATCGTCCCGTCGCCGTCGCGCCCAAGACCCAGCGCCTGAGGCCGGTGGTGATCGGGGCCGGGCCGTGCGGCCTGTTTGCCGGGCTGATCCTGGCCGAGATGGGCTTCAAGCCGATCATCCTCGACCGCGGCAAGGTGGTGCGGGAGCGGACCAAGGACACCTGGGAGCTCTGGCGCAAGGGCCAGCTGAACCCGGAATCCAACGTGCAATTCGGCGAGGGTGGCGCGGGGACCTTCTCGGACGGCAAGCTCTACAGCCAGATCAAGGATCCGCGCTTCCTGGCGCGCAAGGTGCTGACCGAGTTCGTCACAGCCGGGGCGCCGCAGGAAATCCTGACCGAGGCCCACCCGCACATTGGCACCTTCCGTCTGGTGACGATGGTCGAGGCCATGCGCGAAAAGATCGAGGCGCTGGGCGGTGAGTACCGCTTCGAGCACCGGGTCACCGACATTGAGCTCGACAAGGGCGCCATCCGGGGCGTGCGCCTGCACACCGGCGAGACGCTGGAGGCCGACCATGTGGTCTTCGCCATCGGCCATTCGTCGCGCGACACCTTCCAGACCCTCTACGACCGGGGCGTCCATATCGAGGCCAAGCCGTTCTCGATCGGCTTCCGTATCGAGCACCCACAGACGTGGATAGACCGGGCGCTGTTTGGCCCCTGTGCCGGGCACCCCGACCTGGGGGCTGCGGCCTATTCACTCTCGCACCACTGCAGCAACGGCCGCACGGTCTACAGTTTCTGTATGTGCCCCGGCGGCACGGTGGTGGCGGCGACCAGCGAGCCCGGCCTCGTGGTGACCAACGGCATGAGCCAGTATTCGCGCAACGAGCGTAACGCCAACTCCGGCTTTGTGGTCGGCATCTCGCCCCAGGACTATGGCAGCGACCACCCGCTGGCGGGCCTCGCGCTGCAACGCGAGTTGGAGAGCCGAGCCTATGTGGCCGGCGGCGGTGACTATTTCGCGCCCGGCCAACTGGTCGGTGACTTCCTGGCGGGCCGCCCCTCGACCGAACTGGGAGAGGTCGTTCCCAGCTACAAGCCAGGTGTGCGCCCGACCGATCTGGCGTCGCTGATGCCGGACTATGTGATCGCCGCCATGCGTGAGGCCTTGCCCGTCTTCGGCCGCAAGATCGCCCGCTACGACGACGCCCAGGCTGTCCTGACAGGTGTCGAGACCCGCAGTTCGTCCCCGATCCGCATGACCCGCGGCCCCGACTTCCAGAGCCTGAACGTGCGCGGCCTGTTCCCGGCCGGCGAAGGCGCCGGCTATGCGGGCGGCATCCTCTCGGCCGCCGTCGACGGCATCAAGGTGGCCGAGGCGGTGGCGAGGTCGATGGTGGGCGAGGCGTAAGAGAATTTAACCCCGCGCTAAAGCCGACATTCGGCGTGGAATGGCGTTGCATGGCTGCTGCGTCGCGGTCTGTCGAAGGCGCGCCCGGAAGGAGTCGAACCTCCAGCCTTCTGATTCGTAGTCAGAAGACTGTCGGGGACTTTGTCAGGGACTCTGCCGCAAACATGGGGCCAACCCAGGCTGCGGCGCGGACCTAGAGGCGAACGAGCACGGACAGCTGCTCGCGAGTCCCGACGCTCAAGGCTTCAAAGGGCTCCTCTCGACCGTCTCGGGCAACGCCGGTGATTTCCAGTGTCTCTTCATCAAGCGTTATGCGCGCTTCCGGCATCAAAAGGCGAAGGAACGGATTCACGCGTTCGATGACCGGTCCAAGGAACGCCTCCTTGGCATCGCGTTCGGCACTGGCGAGCGATTGACGTATCCATAGCGCTCTGCGAGCGCACCGGAGAAGTCGTCCGCCCGACATCAAGATTGGCTAGGGGGAACGTTAGAGTGTGGGGCGTCATCACCCGTTCGATCCGCATGCTGTGAGCGCCCCATACCAAGGTATAGGCGGGCTACACGTAGTGCCGGACCGCACCATATCCCTGCAGCATGGCCACGAAATGGGGAAGGGGCGAAACTCCATCGCATCGAAGCCGCGCCAGTGCGATCTGCATCCCCTGGGGCTCCAGCAGTTAGAGGCATCATCATGACGACCTATCTCATTAACCACCTGCGCATTCCCGCCGACATGCCCAACGCAGCGGGCCTGGACTACCTGGAGCAGGTCGAGGCGACTGTGGAATCCTATGGCGGCAAGTGGCTCGCCCAAGGGCCGGGCGATGTCATCGAGGGCGCGTGGCCCGGTTCGGTGGTGCACATGGAGTTCCCTGATCGTGCCGCGGCGACGGCGTGGTACGACTCTGCCGCCTATCGGGCTATCCGGCCGCTCCGGACCCGCAACGCCATCTCCGACATCATCCTGATCGACCACCTCCCCGATGGCTTCACCATCAAGGCGTTCGCCGCCAGCATCCGCGACGCGATCGGCAAGGGCTGAGGTGGGGGTGGCGGGGCTCTACGCGCTGGTCGATGCAACAACTTCTATGCCTCGTGCGAGCGCGTGTTCCAGCCGGCGCTGCGCGGGCGGCCCGTCGTCGTGCTCTCCAACAGCGACGCTGCGTTATCGCCCGGTCCAATGAGCCCAAGGCAGTAGGCATTGAGATGGGCGCGCCCTGGCACCTCCACAGGAAGCGCTTTGACGAACAGGGCGTCGTCGTTCGCTCAAGCAATTACACGCTCTCGCGTCGAATGGGGCGATGCGCCGCCGACGATGTCTGGGGCGGACGATCTACCTCTCTCGGAAAATTCCCTGCTCCGACAAGTAATTTCCCTGTTCAGGCACGAAATGTTCCCTGTTCTGATCGCCGCTGTTGCAGAGCAACAATGCAGGGATGCCGGTAGCACCGATCTTTTCACGCAGTCGCCGCCAAAAAGCTCGTCAGAATTCCCAGTAAATTTCCCTGTTAGCAGGGAATTACCGTGGAGAAAGGTTCGTGGTGGACTGCGCCCACCGCCAGGGAGGCTGGCAACTTTTTCTCCGAGGGCCTCCGCGTCGCGAAGAACGCCCACTTCGCGGGGTTTCTCGCGCGCAAAACAGCCATCATGCAGCGCACAGTTCGGCGCTCAACACACCGCCGCAACGCCCAGGACAGGAATGCCGGAAGCGCCCGCCCTCCTCTCGCTGAGCAACCGCCGCGCTTCGCTCAGCCGATTGGCACCGAGATAGGCCCTCAACAGGGTGAACTCGATCAGGTCGTGTTGCGCGCGGCTGCCGCCAACGCGTTCGTTTTCCCCCGCGAGCGGTGCGAGCGTCTTGATCGTACCGGAATAGTCCCCTTGTTCGAACGGCGCGAATCCGTCCTTCAGTGCGGGAAGGTAAGAGCCGAGCGTCGTCAGGGTGTCGATCATGCCTTTCTGGACCCACCGATTGACCACAATGGTTTGGGCCGAGGTGCAGGACAGCCTATAGCCGTCCGGTTTGGCGTTGGCGACGGCGCGCAGGCCGAGGCTGCCGTTGGCGCCGCCCTTATTGTCCACGATGATTTGTGGGCCAAGGATCGGCGACATCAGGTGCGCCAGTTCGCGAGCGCTGATGTCGTTACTGTCGCCCGGAGCATAGCCGACGACAAAGGTGACGGGGCTGGTCGGCCAAGCGGCTTGTGCGCGCAGCGATGACGGCAGTGCAACGGCTGCCGTGCCAAGTGCGACCACGCGTCGGCGTGTGAAGGCGGTCCCAATTGGCTCCATGCTCTAAACGCTAGCACTTCGATCCGCAGCGGTCCGTTCTTATGTCCGCTCCCTGGCTTATGTCCGCTCCCGGCCCGGCCTCACCAGCGCAGCAGCCGACGTCCCGCAAGGGCACCGAGAGCGATCATGGGCAACGTCGCCAGCACGTACCAAGTCATGACGAACAGTGGCGAGTCGTCGAAGCAGTGAAAGGCGTACAGCGCCGCGCCCAACGCCGCCGCCAGAAACCCCGCCGCGGCGCCGGCCAGGAGGGGCGAGGCGGGAGCGGTCGACCGCAATGCTGCCAACACGGCCACAAGCGGCGCCAATGCCAGCATGGGGATGGCCGACAGGCAGATCAGTGAATTGCTGCCGACGAGCCGGCTGCGCCAGGCTTCCACCGGAACCGCCGCCAGTTCGATCGCGACGGCCGCAGTAGCGAGCCCCAGCAGCGGCAACAGCCACCAGCCGGCATGCCGCGGCGGCACCGGCCGGCTGAGCGCCCGGCAGAGGCCGAAGGCCGAGACGAGGGCCAGCAGTACCAGGACGAGCTTGAGGTCGAAGCGCCAGGTCGCGAGCGCCGCGGCGAAATCCTTGCGAATACTCAGTTCGACGAAAAATACGACGAGCGACACGGCGCCGCCCGCCGCCAAGGCGAGCGGCAGTCCCCGCGCAAAGCCCCTGCCCGGGACGGCACGATCGGCGACCAGCGCCGCCACCAGTTCGTCGGTCTTCATGGGCGCTCCTTGCGGTAGGCGACGGCCAACGCCCTGAGCGCGCGATGCAGCGTGACACGCACGGCGCCCTCGGTCATGCTCAGCGTCGAGCCGACATCGCGTGCGCTATGGCCCTCGATCGAGATCGCCTCGACGATGCGGCGTTGACGCTCGGACAGGCCCGACAGTATCTGCCTTGTGTCCGCCGCCGTACCCGCTTCGCCGGCCTCCGGCGCCGCCAAGGTGCCGGCATGGTCGTCGATATCGAGGTGGTCGTGGAACCCACGCCGGCGCAAATGGTCGACCAGCTTGTGACGCGCGATGGCGTGCAGCCACGGCTCGAGGGGCTGCGCCTCGTCCCAGGTGTCACGCTTCAGATGCATGGCCAGCAACGTTTCCTGCACGATGTCCTCACTGTCCCCGATGCCGCGTCCCGCCCGCGCCAGGCCCCGCCGCGCGACGCCTCGCAACCAGATCGCGACACGCCCGAGCAACTGGCGATACGCCTCGTCGTCGCCGTTCCTGGCCGCGCGCATCAGCACGGAGAGATCGTCGGAATTGGACAAGGCGTATGGTCTCTTTGTTCATTCGCTGTGACGAGGCGAAACATTACAGGCCGATTGCCGATGCACCTAGGGAGTGTCGGCGGGAGCCCTGCGAAAAATAATTCTTTTCCGCGTAACGTCCCGGGCGGGCCTCGCGAAAGACCTGATACGGGCCTGATGCCCGCACCGTCCAGGAGGATCACCATGAACAAGCAAGCCATCATCGCTACCGCCGCCTCGCTCTTCGCCGCGGCCACGTTCGCCACTGCCGCGCATGCACAGTCGGTGCATTGCGGCGGTACCAACGCCTGCAAGGGCCAGAGCGCTTGCAAGGGCGCCAACAACGCGTGCAAGGGCCAGAATGCCTGCAAGGGCCAAGGCTTCACGCCGGCCAAGGACGCGGCCGATTGCACCACCAAGGGCGGCAAGATCGTACCCTGATCGAGGTCTGAAGGCGGCCGAGGCCAGCGATAGGCCTCGTCCTCGCGCCGTCGAGCCCCTCAAACCGCCCCCAATGCGGCCGGGTCTTCGACGGCGCTCTTTCAGTTGCCGGGAGCCGTCATGAACGCCGTCATCACAATCTTCTACGACTGGTCACGCATCGTTGCGGGCTACTTCGCCTGGGCGGCGCCGCTCGCCGGACGGATCACCGTCGGTTGGGTGTTCCTGTGGAGCGGTTGGCAGAAACTACACATCCTGCCGCGCATGATCGAGAATTTCAGGGACTGGGGCATTCCCGCGCCTGAGATCATGGCGCCCTTCGCTTCCGGCGTGGAACTGGTGACCGGCGTCTTGCTGCTGGTGGGCCTGCTCACGCGCTTCGCGGCGGTACCGATGATGATCGTGATGGCGGTGGCCATCGCATCGGCAAAGGCCAGCCAGATCGATTCACTCGAGACCTTCCTCGGCTTCGAAGAGGTCGCCTACTTCGTCATGTTCGCCTGGCTCGCCATCGCAGGCCCCGGACCGGTCTCGCTCGATCATGTCGTGTTGAAGACATTCCGACCCGGACGCCTGCCGGAAGACTACGGGGCGTAGACGCTCTACTCTCGCCGCGGCCGCTAGATGTGCAAGGCTTCGCCGAGCGCCCGCAGGCTGGCCTCGTGGAAGGCCTCTCCCAGTGTCGGATGGGCATGAATGGTGCCGGCGATATCTTCCAGGCGAGCCCCCATTTCGAGCGCCAGGCCAAAGGCGCTGGACAGTTCCGACACACCGGCACCGACCGCCGAGATGCCGAGCACCAGGTGATTGTCGGTTCGCGCCACCACGCGCACGAAACCGTCCTCCGCCCCCAGCGTCATCGCGCGGCCGTTGGCGGTCAGAGGAAACATGCCGACATGCACATCATGACCGGCCGAGCGAGCGGCGTCGGGCGAGAGGCCGACGGTGACGATCTCGGGATCGGTGAAGCAGACGGCCGGGATTACCGCACCGTCGAATATGCGGCGATGGCCGGCGATTATTTCGGCAACCACCACACCCTGCGCCATCGCGCGGTGCGCCAGCATCGGCTCCCCGGTCAGGTCGCCCACCGCCCAGACATTGTGCATGGAGGTCGCACAGCGTTCGTCGATGCGCACGAAGGCGCCGTTCATCGTGAGGTCGAGCCGGTTGAGGCCAAGACCCGTCGTCCTAGCCCGCCTGCCCGTCGCGACAAGGATTAGGTCGGCCGGGATGTCGCGCGCCGCGGCGCCGTCCTGCACCACCTGCAGCGCGTCGCCGGCATCGGAGAGGCCGGAGGCCCTGACGCGCGTCAGGACCTCGACCCCCAAGGCACGAAGACGCCGGACCACCGGCCGGGTGAGTTCGGAGTCGTAGGCGGGCAGGATCCGGTCCTCTGCCTCGACAACCGTGACCTTGGCGCCGAGCTTGGCGAAGGCGATCCCGAGTTCCAGTCCGATGTAACCTGCGCCCACGACCGCCAGGCGCTCGGGCACCGCCGACAGCGACAGCGCTTCGGTCGAAGAGATGATGCGTCCGCCGAAGGGCAGCACCGCCACGCTCGCGGCCTCCGAGCCCGTGGCCAGCACAACATGCTCGGCCCGTACGACCTGGGGCCCGGTATCCGTTTCGACCCGGCAGGTCTTGCCGTCCACCATCTCGGCGTGGCCATGGACGATCTTTACCTTGTAGCGCTTCAGCAGTGCGCCAACGCCACCGGTGAGACGGCCGACAATGCCGTCCTTCCATTCCATCGTGCGGGCGAATTCCAGCGTCGGCCGCTCGACACGCAAGCCGAACGGCGCGGACGTCGCCTGCTCATGCGCGTGCCGGTAGGCGTCGGCCACGTGGATGAGCGCCTTCGACGGAATGCAGCCGACATTGAGGCAGGTTCCGCCCAACCCGCCCTCGCGACCGCCCTGTTCGACGAGCACCACGTCGAGCCCGAGCTGCCCGGCGCGAATCGCTGTGACATAGCCGCCGGGGCCACCGCCGACGACCAGGACCTTGGCAGAAATCTCAGCCATCTCACGCCTCAATGAAAAGTGTCGCCGGCGCTTCGAGCAGGCCCTTGATGCGCTGGACGAAGCGCGCGGCGATATAACCGTCGATAACGCGATGATCGAAGGACGACGACAGGTTCATCATGGTACGCGGCACGAACTGCGAACCTTGCCACACCGGCCGCACGACCTGCCGGTTGATCCCGACGATCGCCACTTCCGGCCGGTTGATCACCGGCGTGGTGACGATCCCGCCGAGCGCGCCCAGGCTGGTGATCGTGATCGTCGACCCGGACAGCTCGGCGCGCGTCGCCGTTCCCTGGCGGGCGGCCTCGGCAAGACGCCGGACTTCCGCCGCAAAATCCCACAGGCCCCGCGCCTCGCAGTGACGCACGACGGGAACCATGAGGCCGGACGGTGTATGCGTCGCGATGCCGATATGGACGCCGCCGTGCCGTTCGATGATCTCGGCTTCGTCGTCATAGAGCGCGTTGATCTCGGGAAAATCGGCAATGGCCTTGACCAGCGCCTGCATCAGGAACGGCATGAGCGTAAGCCGGGGGCGATCCGGACGATCCTGTGCATTGAGCGTGGCCCGCAGCTCCTCGACCGCGGTCACGTCGACTTCCTCGACATAGGAGAAGTGCGCGACCCGTCGCTTCGACTCCGCCATCTTCTGGGCAATGCGCCGGCGCAAGCCGACCATCTTGATCGACTCAACACTGGTGTTGGCGACCCGGGCAGCGCTCCCTGGGGCGTTGCCGCCGCCGCGCAGGAAGGCGTCGAGATCGTCATGACCGATCCGACCGGCGGGTCCACTGCCCCGGACCTGGCGCAGATCGACACCGGCATCCCGCGCGCGACGGCGCACAGCGGGCGAAGCCATCGGCCGGGCAATCGCGGGACGCGACGCCAGAGGTCCGTTGCTCGTTGCGGTGCGCTCGGGCCTCGGCACGGGTGCCATCGCTTGCGCTTCCGACTTTACCGCAGCAGGGGGTTCGGGGGCCGCCACTTGCCTCGGAGCGGCAGCCACTTCTTCATTGCCATCGGCCGCGACCTCGAGACGGACAAGCTCGGCGCCCACCGCCAGGACACCACCGACCTCCGCGCCCAGCGCGATGACGGTTCCTGCGACCGGCGAGGGGATCTCAACCGTCGCCTTATCGGTCATCACCGCGGCAAGGATCTGGTCCTCGAGCACCGACTGGCCGACGGTGACGTGCCACTCCACCACCTCTGCCTCGGCCACGCCCTCGCCGACATCCGGCAGCTTGACGATGCGCGTGCCCATCTCAGGCCTCCATCACGGCCTTGAGGGCACGGCCGACCCGCGCCGGCCCCGGGAAATAGTCCCACTCCTGCGCATGCGGATAGGGCGTGTCCCAGCCGGTCACGCGCACGACAGGCGCCTCGAGACTGTAGAAGCAATGCTCCTGGACGAGGGCGCTGAGCTCGGCGCCGAACCCCGACGTCAACGTCGCTTCGTGGACGACCACGCACCGACCGGTCTTCTCCACCGATGCCGCGATGGTTTCGAGGTCGTATGGCAACAGGGTACGGAGATCGATGATCTCGGCGTCGATGCCGATGTCGGCAACGGCGGCCTCGGCCACGAAGACCATGGTGCCATAGGCCAGCACCGTGACGGCGGTCCCCGCGCGGCGAACCGCGGCCTTGCCCAGCGGCACGGTGTAGTGGCCGTCCGGGACTTCGCCCTGGGCATGCTTCGCCCACGGCGTCACGGGCCGGTCGTGATGGCCGTCGAAGGGGCCGTTGTAGAGCCGCTTGGGCTCGAGGAAAATCACCGGGTCGTTGTCCTCGATCGCCGCGATCAGCAGGCCCTTGGCGTCATAAGGGTTGGACGGCACGACGGTCTTGAGGCCCGCGACATGGGTGAACAGGGCCTCCGGGCTCTGGCTATGGGTCTGGCCACCGAAGATGCCGCCGCCCGTCGGCATGCGCACCACGAGTGGCGCCGTGAACTGGCCGTTGGATCGATAGCGCAGCCGTGCGGCTTCCGACACGATCTGGTCGTAGGCCGGATACATGTAATCGGCGAACTGTATCTCGACGCACGGCCGCAGGCCGTAGGCTGCCATGCCGACCGCGACGCCCACGATGCCGAGCTCGTTGATCGGCGTATCGAAGCAGCGGCTGGTGCCGAACTTCTGCTGCAGGCCCTGGGTGCAGCGGAAGACACCGCCGAAATAGCCGACGTCCTCGCCGAACACGACGACGTTGTCGTCGCGCTGCATGGAAACATCCATGGCATCGCGGATCGCCTCGACCATGGTCTTACGCGGCATCGTCTAGATTCCCGCCTGCTGGCGCTGCCGGCGCAGGTGCGAGGGCGTCTCCTCGTAGACACCTTCGAACATATCGCGGGCCGAGGGATGGGGCCCCGAATGCAGTGTCCCGTGGCTTTCGGCTTCCTTCTGCACCGCGATGACCGAGGCGAGGATCTCGGCTTCCGCCTGCTTGTGGCGGTCCTCGGACCAGGCGCCCTGGCGAATCAGATAGTGCTTCAGCCGCAATACGGGATCGCCCAGCGGCCAGGCATCGGACTCCGCCTTGGGCCGGTAAGCGGCGGGATCGTCGGAGGTGGAATGGGCACCGACCCGGTAGGTCACATACTCGATCAACGTCGGCCCCAGGTTGCGCCGCGCCCGTTCGACCGCCCATCTTCCCACCGCATGGACAGCGAGATAGTCGTTGCCGTCGACCCGCAGCGCCGGCATGCCGAAGCCGAGGCCGCGCGCCGCAAAGGTTCCCGAGCCACCCCGCGCGATGCCCTGGAAGGTCGATATAGCCCATTGATTGTTGACGATGTTGAGGACGACTGGCGCCTTGTAGGTGGAGGCAAAGACCAATGCCGCATGAAAGTCGGACTCCGCCGTCGATCCGTCACCGATCCAGCCGGCAGCGACTTTGGTGTCGCGCTTCATCGCGGATGCCATCGCCCAGCCGACCGCCTGGACGAACTGGGTCGCAAGATTGCCGGAGATCGAGAAGAAGCCGTGCTCGCGCGACGAATACATCACGGGCAGTTGGCGGCCCTTCAGCGGATCGAGCTCGTTGGAATAGATCTGGCACATCATGTCGAGCATCGGATAGCCGCTGGCGATCAGCAGCCCCGCCTGCCGATAGGTCGGAAAGTTCATGTCGCCGGGCTCGAGGGCTTTGCGAAAGGCACAGCTCACCGCCTCCTCGCCCATGTGCTGCATGTAGAACGATGTCTTGCCCTGGCGCTGGGCCATCTGCATGCGAGCATCGAAGGCACGCAGTGTCATCATGTGACGCAAGCCCTCGAGCAGCTCCTCGTTGCTCAACAGGTTCGCCCACGGGCCCACGGCCTCGCCTTCACGGTTGAGGACGCGGATGATCGAATAGGCGAGATCACGAATGTCTTCGGGCGCGACATCGACCTCCGGCCGTCTTACCAGGCCCGCCCGGGAGATCTTGACGTCGCTGAAGTCCGGCGTGCCGCCGGGCCGCACCGCGGGCGCCGGCACGTGAAACGAGAGGGGGCCTTGATCAGACATGGAAAGCTCCCGGTTCGACGATCTGCCCCAACACTATCGCCTCTGGCGCCCTATCAACCAAGCCGGCAATAGCAGCGAATTTGCGGCGGAGAATGGTTCGTGCTGGGCTACGTTCATCATCAGCGAGACTTCAAACGACACCCCGGGAGGAACGAGTGACGAGTGTACTCGACGACTATCTGGTGGACCCCGAGGTATCGCTCCTGGACAAGATCCGGATGCAGGCCCAGGTCCTGGTCCCGGTGTTGCGCGCGCTGCGGACGGAACTGGGGAAGGACAAGGCCGACGCCATCGTGAAGCAGGCATTGCGCGACTGGTCGAAGCAGCTGTTCGCGGCCATCGGCGACGGCATCGACGGCAGCCCGCGGCGCAAGTGGGCAACCATCCAAAGCGTCTGGGGCGACGTCTCCGGGCGGGAGGTCGAGGTCGAGGTTCTTCGCCAGGACAAGGAGGCCATGGACATCGACGTGACGCGCTGCCGCTTCGCAGAATTCTTCCGCGCGCTCGGCGAACCCGAGCTCGGCGCGTTGCTGATATGCGAGGCAGACTTCGACATCGCCGCAGCCGGTACGGGGGAAGTGAGTCTCGACCGCGCCCAGACGATCATGCAGGGCGCGCCAAGCTGCACTTTCCGCTACCGGTTTGCGCCGCGCTAACTGTCTCTATCTTAGCCTGGGCCTTACCTTGGCGGCTTGCTGGTCCACCGGGGCGGCAGCAGGTGGGTATTGAGGGAAAAGTGGGCGCTGTTGTCGGTTATCCGGAAAGAGCCGGATAGCGGCACGTCATATTCAGCGCGGAAATAGATTTCCGCCCGCTGGGCGACGCTTGGATCATCGTTGATCGGATGCCCGATCAGCGTCCGGAAGGGGCAAGTGAAAGCGGCGGACTCGCCGGGTTCAAGTCCCGAGGCGCCTGCCGGAAACCGTACGTTGGTTGCGCCGATCATGGTCGGCTCCATCCCCGACGCGCGGACATGCGCCACGACGCAGCTGATCTTCAGGTTCGACAGCGCGAACCAGGGGTTCTTGTTCTCCACTCGAAAGACAACGTCGAAAGCCGAACCCGTCGTCAGATCCTCTGATGAATAGCTCGGGGTCGGCCGGAGGGACCACACGCCAAAGGCCACGCCCGCGAGCAGGCCGATGACGAGCAGCGCCACGAACGCCTGCCGAATCGACCGTGCACCCCCGCGCGCCATCAGCAGGAGCTCCTGTTGAAGCGTCAGCGGCGGCGGCCTCGGCGCCCGGGCGCGGGGTTGGCGCCGTGGCCCCGGCTTTGAGCGCGCGGCGCTGCCTTCTCCGGGCTTCCTTCTCGACTTCTGCTTCGCAGCCATTCCGCCGGCTACCTTCGCGCCAGCATGTCGGTCGCAAGAAGTTCCCATTCTTCTTCAAGTGTCGACTTTGGCGGCGTTGTGCCGGCGCGCCGATACCAATAGCCCGCGTTCGCCATATCGCCTTCCTGACGATGCAGATGGGCATGGACGCGATCGCAGTCGGGCTCGCCTTCGTGCTTCTGGACGCATTCATGAGCGCGCGCCCAATCGCCCCGAAGGAGCCACCACAGAGCCTGCAGAGAAGGCCCCATGTCGGAAGGCGGCTGCTCCGCGGAAACGCTTTTGCGGAATGAATCGATCGTTGTCATGGCATCGTCGATCCTGGGTCTGGAGAAGTCCGGGGCCTCACCCGAAGTATAGCGCGGATTTCAGCCGGCCAGGACCAGCTCGCTGCCCACGATCGTCGTCCGGTGCATCACCCGGCGCTCGGCCGGATCGTGCGGGGTGACAGCATGGACGGTACAGCGGTTGTCCCACATCAGCACGTCATCCGGCTCCCAGCTGTGCCGGTACATGTACTTCGGCTGGGACGAGAATTCCGTCAGCTCCTCGATCAGCTTGCGCGCCGCGCCATCGTCCATGCCTTCGATGGCATCGTTGTAGATCGAGCTGATGTAGAGCGACTTGGCGCCGGTGACGGGATGGCGCCGTACCATCGGATGCCAGACCGGCGGCATTGCCGCCTGCTCTTCCGGCGTCGGCGGCGGCGAGCCCACCAGCCTGGCCAGCATGCCGAAATCGTGCCGCGCCTTGCGGCCCTCGACTTGCTGGCGCAGGCCCTCCGGCAGCTCGTCGTAGACCATGTACATGTTGATGAACTGCGTGATGCCGCCGGTCCGGCTGATCTCGATGCCGTGAAGCAACGATCCCACGCTCGGCGTTGGCCGGTAGCTCGAATCGGTGTGCCACATGCGCGACGAGGACAGTTGCTTCTGCGAGGGCTCCGAGGGCCGCATCACGCGGTTCTGGTCATCGACGTTCGAGACGAGAAAGATTTCCCTCACCCTGTCGGACCGCAGATGAAGGGAAGTCTGATGAAAGATCTCCGGGGCCCCGAAGTGGCGGGTGAAGGCCACATGCTCCTGATCCGTGATGCGCTGGTCGGGAAACACCAACACCAGATGTTTCATCCAGGCATCGCTGACCGCCCGCAGGGTTTCCGCATCCATCGGCTGCCGCATGTCGATGCCGCGGATTTCCGCGCCCAGGGCCGGATGTCTCGGGGTGACGGTGATGGTCATGACGGCTGCCGATGGTAGACTTCCGGAAACATTGAGCAAGGGGACGGACAAGATGGATTTCACCGGAAAGGTTGCCCTGATTACGGGCGGTGGCAATGGGATCGGCCGCGCGGCCTCCGTGAGTTTCGCGCAGCGAGGCGCCAAGGTCGTGGTGGTCGACCGCGATGGAACAGCGGCGGAGGCCACCGCCGGCATCATCCGCCAGAAGGGCGGCGAGGCGATCGCCGTCACGGCCGACGTCACCAAGTCGGACGACGTGAAGGCCTATGTGAAGGCTACCATCGACAAGTTCGGCCGGATCGACTGCTTCTTCAACAACGCCGGCATCGAGGGGAAACTGGCCCCGACGGCGGAGTATGACGAGGCAATGTTCGATGCCGTGATCGGCGTCAATGTGAAGGGCGTGTTCCTGGGGATGCGCCATGTCCTGCCCGAGATGATCCGCCAGGGCAGCGGCGCGGTGGTCAACACTGCCTCGGTCGCGGGCCTCGTCGCCTCGCCCGGCATGCCGGCCTATGTAGCATCCAAGCACGCCGTCATCGGTCTCACCAAGACCGCCGCCGGCGAGGTCGGGCGCCAGGGCATCAGGGTGAACGCCGTGTGCCCCGGGCCGGTCGACACGCGCATGATCCACGCGCTGGAGCAGCAGATCGATCCCGCGAACCCCGACGCGGTCGGGGCGCGCTACCAGGCTGCACTGCCGAGCGGGCGCTACTCGACGGTGGAAGAAATCGCCAACATGGTCCTGTTCCTCTGCTCGGACCTCGCGTCCAACACGACCGGCGGCCAGTTCGTCGTCGACGGCGGGCGCACGGCCACGGGCGGCGCGGTGACCAACCGGGCAACGCGCTGAAAATCCGTCAGCTGCCGGTCCGGAGCCCGCGGACGACGAAGGCGTTGAGCCTTCTGGCGAAGGCCGCGGGATCCGACGGCACCTCGCCATCGAGAATATGGGCCTGGTCGAGGAGCAGGCTGGCCAGGTCCGACACGTCTTCCTGCCGGTCGTCGGTCCGTGCGACCCCGAGCGCCCGGACCAGATCGTGGCCCATGTTCAGTTCCAGGATGGGCTTGGCGCCACTGCCGCGATCCTGGCGCGCCAGCATGCGCTCCAGCTCGCGGTCCCGTCCCTGGGTGCTGGCCACGAGGCAAGACGCGCTTTCGGTCAGCCGCTGCGAGGCCCGCACCTCCGAGACCTTGTCGCCGAGGGCTTCCTTGACGGCCGTGACGATGGCCTGCTCGTCCTCCGCCGTGGCCTTCGGCCCGGCCTTGCCTGCCGCATCGTCCAGCAACGGGATCAGCCCGAAGTCCACGTCACCCTGGCTCAAGGACTTGAGCGGCTTGCCGTCGAACTCCTGCGGCGATGTCGTCCAGAAGGCATCGATCGGATCGGTCAGCAGCAGCACCTCGACACCGCGGGCCCGTGCAGCCTCGAGCTTGGGATTGGACTTCAGTCGTTCGGCGCCTTCGCCCACGAGGTAGTAGATTTCCGTCTGATTGGGCTTCAGGTCGGCGACATAGTCCTTGAGCGAGCGCAGGCCATCCCCGCTGGTCGTGGCGAAGCGGGCCAGCGCCAGCAACTGGCTGCGGCGTTCCTGGTCCTCGTAGAGGCCTTCCTTGAGGACCGGACCGAACGCAGCCCAGATTTTTGCGTAGGTCTCGGCGTCCTTGGTGGCCGCGCTCTCCAGTTCGCCGATCACGCGGGTCGCCAGGCCGCTGCGGATCTGCACCACCTGCGGATTGTTCTGCAGCATCTCGCGAGAGAGATTGAGCGGCAGGTCTTCGCTGTCGACGACACCGCGCACGAACCGCAGATAGGCCGGCAGCAGATCGGCATCGTCGGTGATGTAGACCCGCCGGACATAAAGCTTCACACGGCCCTTGCGGCCCGGATCCGAGAGGTCGAACGGCGGACTCGCCGGCACGAAGAGCAGGACGGCGTAGGACTGACGCCCTTCCACCTTGTAGTGCAGCGTCAACGCCGGCTCGTCGAAGGCCATGGCGATCGAGCGATAGGCCTGCGTGTAGTCCTCCGGCTTGACCTCGGACTTCGAGCGCTGCCACAGGGCGCTGGCGGCATTGACCTGGCGCGCCTCGCCCTTGTCGTCGACCAACTCGATGGGAAAGAGGATGTGGTCGGAATAGGTCCTGACGATGCGTTCGAGCTCGAAGGGCTGAAGGTATTTGGCAGCCTCGTCCTTGAGATGCAGGACGATCTCGGTACCCCGAGGTACGCGCCCGGCCTGCTCGTCGCTGGCCGGCGCCACGTCGAACCCGGCGCCGCCCGAGGAGATCCAGACCCAGGCATCCGCCGCGCCCGCCCGGCGGCTGGTGACTTCAATGCGATCGGCCACCATGAAGGCGGCGTAGAAACCGACGCCGAACTGGCCGATCAGACCCAGGCCCTCCTTGGCATCCTTCATTCCCTTGAGAAATGCCTTCGTTCCCGAGCGCGCGACGGTTCCGAGATTGTCGATCAACTCCTGGCGGTCCATGCCGATGCCCGAGTCGGAGATCGTCAGCGTCTTTGCCGCGGCATCGGGCTTGAGACGGATGGCCAGCTTTTCACCGCCGGCCATCAGCTCGGGCCGGGCGACCGCCTCGTAGCGGACCTTGTCGAGGGAGTCGGAGGCGTTCGAAATGAGTTCCCTGAGGAAGACGTCGGTCTCGGAGTAGACCGAGTGGACCATCAGGTTCAGCAATTCGGCGACTTCCGCCTGGAATTGATGTGCCTGAGCGCTGCCGCCGTCGCCGTTCATTTCCGCTACCCGCAAAGTGTGAATTGAGCCGGCGTTGGATATAGGGCATCCGGCAGCGCGGACAAGGCCAGCGCGCCTAGCCGGCGCTCCGCCGCGCGCCGGCCTGGCGCGTCACGTCCTCGAAGCGGCGCTGGCGCATGGCGACCCGTGGATCGTCCATCTCCTCCGCCTCCGCGCCCGGAATGAAAGCATCGTACCCCGGGGCATAGTTGCGGTTGGTCTGCTGGGCGTTGCGATTGACCAGCGGTCGCGCAAAGAGCGGGTGACGCATGCTGCGCACCTCGTGCTCGATCTGGATCAGCGGCTTGCCGCTTTCCAGATCGACGATGCTGTCGAAACGGTACTGGTGCTGGTTGCTTTCCTCGGTGATCAGACCGCGCTCGAGCAGTGCGCGATGCGGCGCCGAGAAGTTCGCGACATAGACCTGGATGTGATGGCCGTCATAGGCCGCCAGCTTCGCCTTGGTCTCATGGAAGACCAGTTCCTGGTCCATGCCGACCGACACCCGCGCGACGGCACCATCGACCTTCGTCGCGGTGCCAAAGATGCGACCGTAGAAGTCCGCGATGCCCTTTGCCGCGCCGACGGGGACGTCGAGCTCGACATAGGGCATGCCGAGATTGATGCGGCCGAACTGCGGCGCCGGGTCATGACAGCGGAAGCGGTTGCCCCACGGACAGATCGCCTCGACATGGTCGGCATGCTCGACGAAATCGAACTTCGTTCCCTTGAGGGGTTTGCGGAGGTTTTCCAGGCGCCGCAGGAGGCTCGCGCGATCCGGCACGACGAGGCCGACCTGGCCACGCAGGTGCTGCGGTGTTCCCGTGACGAGGTGGAACTGGCTGCGTCCGACGTTGACCCACATATTGTCGATGCTGGTCATCATGAAGGGATCGCGCGTCAGGCCGAGCCCGCTGATGTAGAAGAGCGTGGCCAGGCCCTGGTCCTCGATCTGCAGATTGACGTGCTCCAGCCCCACGATATTGCCGAGGTCCTCGGCGCCGCGATCGTACTGCTTGGTCATCGCCTGCCTCCTTCGATTGCCTACGACGCCCGATTGCTCAAGACGCAAGCGGCGCGTGGGCGTCTTTCCCGAAATACGCCTGCTCCAGCCGGTTCGGCAAGTCGTCCTCGCCGGTCGAGGCTTCTAGGACGATCGAGCCGCGTGCCAGGGCATAGACCCGGTCGGATGCCGCCAGCGCCTTTTCGATCAGCTGCTCGACCAGCAACACAGCCGTGCCGGCTTCACGCAATCGCGCGACAGCCGCCAGCACGCGATCCACCAGCACGGGCGACAGGCCGGCGGACGGCTCGTCCAGCATCAGCAGGCGGGGTCGCCGTACCAGGCCCTGGGCAACTGCCAGCATCTGCTGCTGGCCGCCCGAGAGCGTCACCGCGCGGTCATGCCGTTTGGCGGCGATGTCGGGAAAGAACGCCAATGCCTCCTCGACCTGCACCACCCGCTTCTCGCGCGGCATGCCGTAGCCAGCCAGCATGACGTTGTCGATCACGGAGAGCTGCGTGAACACGCGGTGCCCTTCGACCACGTGCACCAGACCCGCCCGGACGGTCTCGCCCGGATCGGCCTTGCTCATGTCCTGGCCGGCGAAGGTGATGCTGCCGGTGCGTGGCAGCAGGCCGGAGATGGCCTTGAGCAGCGTGCTCTTGCCGGCGCCGTTGGGTCCCAGCAGGGCCACGACCTCACCGGCGCCGATCGTAAGATCGATGCCGTTCAGCACGCCGATCTTGCCGTAGCCGGCCGACAGGCCGCTCACCTGGAGCAGCGGTTCGACGCTTCGCGATTCAGGCACCGAGGTAGGCACTGACCACCTCCCGATGCGAACGGATCTCCGCCGGCGTTCCGGCCGCCAGCGTCTTGCCGAGATTGAGCACGGTCACGCGGTCGCAGATGTCGAAGATCAGGTCGGCATGGTGCTCGACCAGCAGGACACCCGTGCCCTCGCGGCTGATCGCCTTGATCAGCGCGCCCAGCCGGCGGATTTCCTCCGCCGACAGGCCGGCCGCCGGCTCGTCGAGCAGGAGGAAGGCCGGACGCAGCATCAGGGCACGGGCGATCTCCATGAACCTGAGCTCGCTGTGCTGCAGGCGGTCCGCGCGAACGTCGGCCAGCGATTCCAGGCCGACCGTGGCCAGCGCCCGCATGGCCGCTTCATTCAGTCTCTTCTCGTCCCGGCGGTGACGAGGCAACGACAGCATCGATTCGGCAAAAGTGCCGCTGCCGTCGATCGTGCCGCCGATCATGACGTTCTCCAGCACCGAGGCGCCGCCGACGAGGCGCGGCGTCTGGAAGGTTCGGGCGATGCGATAGGCCGCGCGGGCGTACGGCTTGTTGATCGGCAGCTCAGCGCCGTTCAGCTTGAGCTGGCCCGAGTTCGGCCGGTAGTAGCCCGAGATCACGTTGAGCGTGGTGGTCTTGCCGCTGCCGTTGGGACCGATCAGGCCGTGCACCTCGCCCGACCGGATTTCCAGGTCGAGACCGTCGATGGCGCGCACGCCGCCGAAATGAAGCGCGATATTGGCAAGCGTGATGGCGCTCGGGCCACTCTTGACGTCGAAGATCCGAGACAGTAGCTCGGGCCGCGGCACGATCTCGCGGTGTTGCTCGAGTGGACGGCGGTTCTTGTAGTCGAGCAGGTCGGCGATGCCACCCGGGATCACCAGCACGATCACCAGCAGGAGGGCGGCGTAGAGGAACGTCGACCATTGCACCAACGGCGCCGCGAACTCCGGCAGAACCGTCAGGATGATGGTGCCGAGCAGCGGCCCCAGGATCGAGCCGCGCCCACCGATCAGGATGCCGATGAAGAACAGCACCGACATCTCGAAGGTGAAGGCATCGGGCGTGATGTAGGACTGCAGCGAGGAGAACAGCCCGCCCGCGACGCCGCCCAGCCCGCCCGCGAGCAGGAAGATCAGGATCAGGAGCTTGGGCTTGGCGATGCCCGATGCCTCGGCCGCGACCTCGGCGTCGCGGATCGCGACCAGCGCCCGGCCGTAGCGGCTCGAGCCGATGTTGGACGTGATCCAGGTCGCGAGTGCCGCCAGGATGAAGCAGAAGTAGTAGAAGCCCCAGCCCGGGTCGAACGGCCAGGGAAACACCGGCCCGGGCGTGCCGACGCCGCCACCGGTGACGTCCTTCCAGGCAAGCGCCACCTGGGTGACGATGGTGGCGAAGCCCAGCGTCGTCATGGCGAAGTAGAAGGTCCGCAGGCGGAGCGCCGGCAGGCCCACGATCACGCCGAACACCGCGCCCATCACGCCGCTGGCGATCAGGGCGAGATAGGGATGCCACTCCACCCCACCTACCCGGCCGGCGGCCAACGCCGCCGTGGTGTAGGCGCCGAGCGTCAGCATCGCCACCCAGCCGATGGCGATCTGGCCGGCGTAGCCCACCACCAGATTCAGCCCGGCACCAAGGATCCAGTAGATGTAGGCGCGCTGGGCGATGACGCCGAAATAGGAATCGTCGAGCAGCGGCAGCAGCAGGCCGGCCAACCCGAGCGCGATCCACGACCAGCTGCCTTCAAGCCTGCCGAGCAACCCGGCCGGCGCCTTGGACGCGGATATCGGAGACGTTGCGTCGGTCATACGCGCGGCCTCATACCCTTCTGGCCGCCGCCGCGCCCGCCAGGCCTTCGGGCCTGAGCAGCAGCACGATGATGAAGACCGCGAACACCGCGACCGAGGCGAAGATGCCACCGACCAGGAAATTGGCCGCCTGCTGGAACAGTCCGAGCGCGAGGCCGCCGATGACCGCGCCACGGTTGGAGCCCATGCCGCCCAACGCCACCGGCACGAAGCCGTAGAAATTCAGGATCGCCTGGTTGCCGATGAACGCGAGCAGCATTTGCGCTCCGGTGAAGCCCGCCAGCGCCCCGATGACACCGGCGATGGCGTAGCTCGCCATGCGCAGCCGCGTCTCGGGCAGGCCCAAGGCGCGTGCAGCGTAACTATCTTCCGCGATGGCGAGGAAAGCGCGGCCGATCAGGGTACAGCGATAGAGAAACTCGAGGCCCAGAACGGTGACGATGCAGGCGAGCACCGGCAGCCAGAATTTCTGGTCGACGATGCCCAACCACGAGTTGGGATCGATCGGGAAGAGCACCGGAAACGGCTGCGGCTCGGTGTTGTATTCGATCGCCGTCACCTGCTGGATCATCAACGCGAAGGCGAGCGTCGACAGCACGTAGAGGTGCTGCTCGATGCTCTTCAGCACCGGCCGCACGGTCAGGATTTCGGTGACGAGGCCGAGCACCGCACCGGCCACCATCACGAGCACGAACGCCAATACGGCGTTCATGCCCAGTCCGTTGATGAAGAGCGCGCCCAGCACACCGCCCAGCATTCCCAGCATGCCAGCGGTAAAGCTGAATACGCGAGAAGCAGAGAACATCACGTTGTACGTGATGCCGATCAGTGCGTAGACCGCTCCTACCGCGAGCCCGTAGGAGACGATCGATGCGAACATGGTCTAGGCGCTGTAGCCCGGAGCCAGGTTGAAGGCGCCGTCCTTGAGCGAGTTGACCTCGCACATCACGACTTCCGAGTCGGGAAAGCCGTTATGCTGCTCGGGCGTCCAGGTGACCGTGCCGTAGACGCCCGGCCAAGCCTTGATCTTGTTCATGTAGGCGACGATGTCGTCGTTCTTGGTGCCTGCACCCTTGAAGACGTTGGCCATCATCTGCGCGCTGTCCCAGCCGAGCGCGATCCACCACAGCAGCGTGTCGCCCATTTCGATCTTGGACTTCTTCAGGCGCTCGACGAATTCCTGGGCGCGCGGCGGCAGCTTGCCGTTGGCGTAGCAGACCTGCCGGAAATTGTTCGAGTAGACCTTGTTCCAATATTCGGGCTTCTCGAGCAGGGCTTTGGTCTGGCCGGAGCCGAGCGTGGTCTGGCCGACGATCGGCACGTCCCAGCCCATGGCACCGCGGGTGTTGCAGATACGCGACAGGAAACCGGCGTTGACGCTCCACGGCATGATCGCCTGGGCGCCGGCGGCTTGCATGCGCAGCAGCTCGGGCTTGAGGTCGGGGTTCGCCGCGTCGATATGGTTCGTGTAGACGACCTCGGCACCCTTGGCCTTCAGCATGGGAACGTAAGTGTTGACCGAAGCTGTGCCGTAGCCGGTGGTGTCGCTGATCACCGCCACCTTCTTCAGCTTCAGAACATCGACCACGTAATAGTTGGCGCCACCACCGACCTGCGTGTTGGTCGGGGCGATGCGGTAGGCCATCGGGTATTTCTTGACGTCGATCAGCTCGTCGACCCAGCACGGATGCAGCATCGGCACCTTATCGCGCGCGATCAGCGGCGTTGCCGCCAGCGCCTCGCCCGAATTGACCGGCCCAAAGATCATGGAGACCTTCTGACGCTGCGTGAGCTCGGCGACGGCGTTCACTGCCTTGGTCGGGTCGCTCTGCGTGTCGCGGCTGATCAACTCGATCTTGCGACCGTTGATGCCGCCAGCACTGTTGATCACTTCGACGCCAAGCTGGACGCCACGGTTGATGCCGACGCCAGTCGACGAACTCGGACCGGTCAATGCCGGCAGATAGCCGACCTTGATCGGTTCGTTCTGTGCAATAGCTGGCGCAGGGAATCCCTGGACAAGCGCGGCGGCGCTGACGGCGGATCCGGCCAAAACCTGGCGGCGACTAATCGGCATGTCTTCCTCCCACGACGTTTGTTCTTAAAATCTTACGTCTCTGGTAACGCTACCAAGCTGCAACCCTATCGCTCCCGGAGGAGACCGGTCAATGCAACGCACACGGCATTGCACAATTTCACGGAGACACGATGAAGGGCTTCGCTGCGGCATCGTATTCCGCATAGCCTAGTGTCGCGCGCAGCTCCGGCGGCGGCATGGCGCTCTTGGCCTCTGCCTGCCCGGCGACCAGCGCCGCGAGCCCGGCCTTCATCCCCGCCGTCGCCGGCGACAGCATGCCCGTGGGGTAGGTGCCGATCTTGAAGCCCAGCGCCGCCGCCTCGGTTTGCGACGGTGTCGCCCGCGGCGCACCTGGCGACAGCACGGCGAACGACGGACGTCCGCCGGCGGCCGCGACGGCACGACGGATCTCGTCATCGTCGGCGGGCGAATCGAGGAACAGGATGTCGGCACCCTCCTTCACGTACATCTCGACCCGCGCCACGGCCTCGTCGATGCCCTGGGTCGGCCGGCAATCGGTGCGCGCCAGTACCAGGATGCCCGACTCCTTGGCGGCCTCGACGGCGGCGCGGATCTTCATGCGCGCCTCGTCGCGCGACAGGCAGGGCTTGCCCGCCGCCGTGAGCGCGCGCGGCGTGATCTTGTCCTCGATCAGGACGGCGGCGGCGCCAGCGCGGCCATAGGCACGGACCGTGCGCTGCACGTTCATGGGATTGCCGTAGCCGTGATCGCCATCGGCCAGCACCAGCGTTTGCGGTGCCGCCGCATGAACCATGTTGAAGGAGTCGAACATCTCGCCGAACGAGATCAGGTCGAGATCGGGCCCGCCCAGCCGGCTCGCCGCGACGCAGGAGCCGGAGAGAAACGCCGTCTTGAATCCGGCCGTCGCCGCCAGCTTGGCGCTGAGCCCGTCCCACACGGCCGGCATCACGACGAGGCCGGGCTCGGCCAGCAGGGCACGCAGACGGTCGGGACTATTCATGACGGTATCCTCGAGGCTGGTTTGAGAATTAGTTCGACGGCTTGATGCCGGCTTCCTTGATGACCTTACCCCACTTCGGGATGTCGCCGGCAATTGCGGCCTTGGTCTCTGCCGCGGTGCTGCCGACGATGTCCAAGCCCATGATCGCGAACTTCTTGGCCATCTCGGGATCGGCCAGCACCTTCAGCGATTCAGCCCGGATCTTGTCGAGGATCGGCTGCGGTGTGCCGACCGGCGCCAACAGCGCGAACCACGATGTCGCCTCGAAGCCGGGGAAACCCGCCTCGACGATCGTCGGCAGGTCCGGCGCATTGGGCGAACGCTTGAGCGAGGTAACGCCGATGCCGCGCACGCGACCATCGCGCACCATGGGCATGCCCGCGCCGGCATTCTGGATGCCGACGGCGACAACACCGCTCATCACATCGGTGAGGTTGGCGCCGCGATAGGGAATATGTTCCATCTTGATGCCGGCCAGGACGCAGAAAAGCTCGCCCGCGATATGCTGCGGCGTGCCGACACCTGGCGTGCCGTAGGAAAGCTTGCCTGGATTGGCCTTGGCATAGGCGATCAGGTCGGCCATCGACTTGATCGGCAGGTCGTTGTTGACGACGAAGACGGAAGGCATCGACAGGGACGTCGAGATCGGCGCGAAATCGCGCACCGGATCGAAAGGCAAGGTCTGCAGGCTGGGCAGGATCGTGATGGCCGCATTGCCTGACCACATCAGCGTGTAGCCATCAGGGGCCGCCTTGGCGACACGGTCGACGCCGATGGCGCCCGAATTGCCGGCGATGTTCTCGACAACGACGGGCTGACCCCACGCCTCGCCGAACTTTTGCGCGAACAGGCGCGCGGTGACGTCGGTGGCGCTTCCGGCCGTGAACCCCACGACAAGCTTGACCGGCTTCTCCGGCCAGTTGGTCTGCGCCGCGAGCGGCGAGGCAAGGCCGAACACGAGCAGCAGCGCAGCGGCGGACCGAACGATCGAATGCATGTTTCCTCCGGGAAGGCGGTCTTTGCCGCCGTTCACGGAAGGCTATGGGATTTGGGGGCCGTGCCGCAACCTCGAAGCCGCGCCGCTTTCGCCGGAGCGAAATTCGAGTTCGCGCACGATCGTGGCCGCGATCTCGCCAGGCTGACCGCCGACATCGACGACGATTGGCCTTTCGTCCGGCGTGGGTTCCTGCAGGGTCGCGAACTGGCTGGCCAGCAAGGCAGTCGGCATGAAGTGCTCGTGACGGGCGGCCATGCGCCGGGCGATGAGATCCTGCGATCCCTTGAGATAGGCCAGCGCCACCTCGGGACGATCGCCGATGATGATGTCCCGGTAGGCGCGCTTCAACGCCGAGCAGGTGAGCACGCCCTGTTCGCCCCGCGCCCGCCAGCCGTCGATTTCCTCGGCGATCCTGTGCAGCCAGGGCAGCCGGTCGGCATCGGTGAGCGGCGTACCGCCGCGCATCTTCTCGACGTTCGCGGGCGGATGCAGATCGTCGCCCTCGCGATAGCGCCATCCGAGCAGGGCTGCGAGCAGGGCTGCGACGGTGGTCTTGCCCGATCCCGAGACGCCCATCACGACAACGATCATCGTCGTTCCTTTCCGGCTCGCCTTCACCCGGATCGCCCTCATCCGGATCGCATCGCGGGGCGAGGCAGCTTGCCCAAGCACCCCCCGGTGCTAGGCTCCCGGCCGCGCCAAATCCCATCCATCAGCGAGCAGACATGTGCTGTTAGAAACTCTTCTGCCTCTCGGCAAGGTCGATCCGGGCCTTCGCGCGCCGGAAGTGCCGTTCGACCTCGACAGCATCGGCGAGAACGCACGCCTGCTGGAAGAGATCGGCTACGACGGCATGGTCGTCGAGGAGACCAAGGACGATCCGTTCATCGTCATGGCGTTGGCGGCCCAGGCGACACGGACTTTGAAGCTCGGCACCTCCGTCGCCATCGCTTTTCCCCGCAGCCCGACCGTAACGGCAATGAGCGCCTGGACGGTCCAGAAGCTGTCGCGCGGCCGGTTCACGCTGGGCCTCGGCACGCAGGTCAAGGCGCACATCGAGCGCCGCTACGGCATGCCCTGGACGCCGGCGGGCCCCTGGATACGCGAATATGTCCACGCCGTGCGGGCGGTATGGGACAATTGGCAGAACGGCACGCCGCTCGACGTCAAGGGTCCACACTACAACATCAATCTGATGGTGCCGCTGTTCAATCCCGGCCCGATCGAGCATCCGCACATTCCGATCCAGATCGCGGCGGTCAACGTGGTGATGTGCCAGATCACCGGTGAAGTGGCCGACGGCATCCGCCCGCATCCCGTCTGCACGCCCTCCTACATCGAACAGGTGATGATGCCGGCCGTCCGCGCAGGTGCCGCCAGGTCCGGTCGCTCGCTGGAAGGCTTCCAGATCTGCATGAAGCCGCTGGTGGCGACAGCCGCCACCGAGGCCGAGCTTGGCCCCAAGGTGCGCGACGTGCGGGCCCGCGTCGCCTTCTATGCCTCGACGCCGCAGTATCGCGCCGCCTTCGAGCATCTCGGCCTCGGCGATCTCGCCGACCGGCTAAAACTTCTGTCGCGGGCCCAACGGTGGGAGGAGATGCCGCAGCACATCTCCGATGACGTCCTGGAAACATTCGCCACCATCGGCACTTACGACACGATCGCGCGCAAGCTCTGCGATCGCTTCGGCCGTGTCGTCACCCATTGCGAGTTCTCGATCGCGGTCAAGAACGACGCCGATCGTGAACGCCTGCGCAGTATCGCAAAAGACATTCAATCCGACGGAGCCAAGCCATGAAACTGGGACGCCTGGGAGTCTGGTATTCGACGGATAAGCTGAACGGAGCCCAGCTCGCCGAGCTGATGCGTGTGGTCGAGGGCGCCGGCTACTCGGCGTTCTGGTATCCCGAATCGCGCGGCTACGAATCGATGTCGCTGGCGGCCTATCTTCTGTCGAAGAGCAGCAAGCTCGCCATCGGCAGCTCGATCGCCAACATCTACGCCCGCGATCCCTTCACCGCGCAGCGCGCCATGGTCTCGCTCAACAACCTGTACGGTGGCCGTTTCATCCTGGGCCTCGGCGTCAGCCACATTCCCATGGTCGAGGGGCTGCGCGGCCATCGTTACGACAAGCCGCTCGGCGCCATGCGCGCCTATCTCGACGGCATCCACAAGGGCCTGGCTGCCGGCGAGGAAGTACCGGTGATGGTGGCGGCTCTGGGCCCGAAGATGCTGGCGCTCAGCGCCGAGAAGTCGATGGGGGCCGTGCCCTACAACGTGACGCCCAGGCACACCGCCCAGGCCGCCGCGATCCTGGGGCCGAAGAAGGCGCTGGCCGTCGAACAGAAGGTCACGCTGGAGACCGATCCGGTGCGTGCCCGCGCGCTCGGCCGCAAGGAACTGTCGCGCTACATGGTGCTGCCGAACTATCGCAACAACTGGCTGCGCGAGGGTTTCAGCGAGGCCGAGCTGGCCGACGGCGGCAGCGACCGCTTCATCGACGCCATGGTCCTGTGGGGCGATGCCGCCACCATCAAGAAGGGCCTGCGGGCGCATTTCGAGGCCGGCGCCACCCACGTCTGCCTGCAGCTCGTCCACGACGACGGAGACTTCGCCGCCCGCGACCGCATGCTGGCGGCCCTCGCCGATACTTGAGAGGCTGATCGCGAGTCGCCATCGTTGGCAGATACAATACCACCTCATCCTGAGGAGCCGCGCATAGCGCGGCGTCTCGAAGGATGGGCAACACAGAAAGCTGCACGCCCGAGGAACCCGGTGCCCACATCTACATCCTGCGCTGTGCCGACGATAGCTACTATGTCGGATCGGCACGGCTCGGACTGGAACGACGCCTTTCGGAGCACAAGCACGGAACGTATGGCGGCTACACTGCCAAACGACTGCCCGTTCGGTTGGTCTGGTCGCAGCAAGAAAGAAGCGCTGATCCGTGGTGATTACGAATCGATCCGACCCCTGGCGAAGAGGCAATCATAGACCAGGTCTGTTGCCCATCCTTCGAGACGCCGCGCTGCACGCGGCTCCTCCGGATGAGGTGGTATTATGTGCAGCGCAACAAACGATTTGCGATGTGATCGGATCAATCATGGCTGAACGAAAATAGACGGAGAGAAGAATGGAATTCGGCATTGCGCTCCCCACGGCGGCAGACTCCTGGAAGCATGTGCAGCGCGCCGAGGAACTGGGCTTTACCCACGCCTGGTTCTACGACACCCAGATGCTGAGCGCCGATTGCTTCGTCGCCATGGGCGCCGCTGCCGTCAAAACGAAGCACATCCGCCTAGGCACCGGCGTGCTGGTGCCGTCCAACCGCATCGCCCCGGTCACCGCCAATGCCCTGGCCTCGCTCAACAGCCTGGCGCCCGGCCGCATCGACTTCGGCATCGGTACTGGCTTCACGGCGCGCCGCGCCATGGGCTTCGGCGCCATCAAGATCAAGGACATGGAGACCTACATCCATCAGGTCTACGGGCTGCTGGCCGGCAAGACCGTCGACTTCGAGATGGAAGGCCAGAGCCGCAAGATCCGCTTCCTCAATCCCGAGCTCGATCTCTTCAATACGCGCGACCCGATCGCCCTCCACCTCTCCGCCTTCGGGCCGCGAACCCGTGCGCTGACCGCAAAGCTAAGGGCTGGCTGGATCGACTTCGTGGGCAATGTCGAGACCGGAATCCGCGAGGTCGTGGCGATGCGCGAGGATTGGGGCAAGGCCGGACATGCGATGGGCGACCTCAAGGCCACGGCCTTCGCGCTCGGCTGCGTCCTGCAGGAGGGAGAACCGGCGGACTCCGAGCGCGCCATGGCGCAGGCCGGACCGCGCGCCGCCGTGATGCTGCATCGCGCCGCCGACGAGGCGATCATGAACCTGAAGGCAACGCAGGCCGTGCTGTCGGGCCGGCCTGAGATCGACGGCTACGTCGCCCTGGCGCGCACCTACGAGCCCAAGGATGCGCCCTATCTGGAAAACCATCGCGGCCATCTGATGTTCGTGAAGCCCGCGGAAAGGAAGTTCGTTACCGCCGACCTGATCCGCGCCACCTCGTTCACCGCGACCGAGGGCGAAATCAAGCAGCGCATCGAGGCGCTGCGCGGCGCCGGCTACACCCAGTTCACGATCCAACTCATTCCGGGCCAGGAAGCAGCCCTCGCCGACTGGGCCCGCATCGCCAAGGCTTTCGCTTAGAACGCAAAGGACGATGCAGTCACTGCCAGCATTCGCTCACGCGAATATGAAAGGTATAAAGTTGCAGGTTCAGCATAAAAATGCTATATCTTCAGGTAAGCTGGCGGTTGGACCGCGCCAGATCGACTACATAAGCAAGACCCGCCCGCGCACGCCGCGGGTTTGACACGCCTCGAGTTCGACACTCGAGCGGAGGGTGGAGCTTGCCTCGGATGGTGCGTCACGCCAGGCCGACTGAGTCCGGTTTCGAGCCCGTCCCCTACCGAGCACCTGTAATGCCGGAACTGACATGCTGGGCGTGTGACATTCGAAGAAAAAACGACCTCGCGAAAAGCCTGTAAAATCAGGCTCGGCCCGGAGTCCGGGCCAGTGCGTGTCACAGAAAATGTCACAACTTGGTGTGACACGCGAGCAGGAGAACGGCTCTTCGGCGTGCGAAGAGCCTAGCTGAAGGGGCGAATGACCTTTTCGCCGAAGCGCGCGAGGCTCTCTTCGAGGTTCGGCATGAAGGCACTGGACGGCAGTACGATGCGGCCGATGCCCTGTGCCTTGCGCTCCTTGATGGCTGCTTCCGCATCCTTGCCCGAGCCGGGCAGGAGATCGGGGCAACCGGCGAGCATCTCGATTGCCGCGGGATCGCGACCCGCCGCCTCGGCGGCGCGACGCGCGATGTCGATCAGGGGCATGGTGTCGGCGGGACGGCCGATCGACGGGAAGAAGCCGTTGCCGAGCCGGCCGGCACGCCTGGCCGCGGCTTCGGAGTGGCCGCCGATCACGATCGGCACGCTGCCGGCCACCGGCTTGGGGTTGCAGCTCACTCTGTCGAACTTCACGAACTCGCCGGCATAGCTCGCGCCATCGGCCGCCCACAACGCCCGCATGGCCGCAATATATTCGTCGGCCCGCTTGCCACGCTTCTCGAACGGCACGCCGAGCGCCTCGAACTCTTCCTTCAGCCAGCCGACGCCGATGCCCAACTCGATACGTCCGCCGCTCAGGTAATCGAGCGTCGCCACCTGCTTGGCGAGGACCAGCGGATTGCGCTGCGGCAGGATGAGCACGCCGGTCATGAAGCGAAGCCGCGTCGTGACGGCGGCGACGGCTGCCATCCAGATCAGCGGATCGGGCAGCGACGCCGTGCGATCGCCCGGCAGCCGGCCACTGGCCGCATAGGGATAGGTCGAACTGTAGGTATCGGGCAGGACGACGTGATCGACGGCGAAGACCGAATCGAAGCCGGCGGCCTCGGCCAGCCGCACCAGCCGGTGCGCCGAGGCCTGATCGGGGAAGGTGTTGTTGCCGAAGTGCAGCGCGAATTTCATCACAGCAGGTCCGCAACAGCGGCGCGGTAGCGCGTGATCGCCGTCAGATGGTCGTTGTAGCTCTTGCCGGCGATGCGCTTGTGATGGGCGCTCACGTAGGACGTATGGGCGTTGACGTGGGTCACGCCGGCCTTCTTCCAGAAGCTGATCTCCTTGCGCCAATCCGCCTCGCCGCCGATGCCGGGCGAGACCCAGACTTCCAGGCCTACGGACGCAGGGTCGCGGCCCGCCGCACGGATCATCGTGCGCAGCTTGTCGAAGGCTTTTAGCGCCTCATCCCCCGCCGGATAGGCGAGCGGCATGAAGCCGTCGCCATACTGCGCGGCCCGCCGGAACGTCGCCTCGGCATGGCCGCCGAACCAGATCGGCACGCGGCCCGACTTCGGGCGCGGATTGATGCCGCCGTCGTCGAGCTGGTGGAAGTCGCCCTTGAACGTGACGTGCGGCTCGGCCCACAGCGCCTGCATGAAGCGCACCTGCTCCTCGGACCGCTTGCCGCGTGTCTTGAAATCCTCGCCCAAGCCCTGGAACTCGATCTCGTTCCAGCCGACCCCGACTCCGAGGCGGAAGCGCCCCTCGCACAATTCGTCCAGGCAGGCGGCCTGCTTGGCCACCAGCGCCGCCTGGCGCTGCGCCAGGATCAACACGCCGGCCGCGAAGCCCACCTTCTTGGTGACACCAGCCAGGAAGGCGAACAACACGAAAGGGTCATGATAGGCGGTGGCTGTCGTGCCCATCCGCCGACTCCCATGATCGACGTTGGGGTTGCCGCCCAGCACGTGGTCGGGCGCCACGAGATAGTCGTAGCCCAGCCCTTCGGCCGCCTGCGCATAATCACGCAGGACCACCGGGCCGGTGCCGATATCGCCGACCGGCAAGGATGCGCCGAGCTGCATGGTTTCCTCCTGAAGGCTCTTGTTGCCGCCCACGCTAGGCCAAGGCCACCGGACTGGCCAGCGGAACAGCGCGACTGGCTTGGAGGCCCGGATCGGGTAATCTGGTGCAATGATAAAGCTCGGATACAAAGCGTCGGCGGAACAATTCGCGCCGACAAAACTGCTCGACTTCTCGATCATGGCGGAAGCCGTGGGCTTCGAGTCGGTGTTCGTCAGCGATCACTTCCAGCCCTGGAAGCATATCGATGGCCACGCGCCCTCATCACTCGCCTGGCTGGGCGCACTTGGCGCCCGCACCTCGCGCGTGACGATCGGCACCAGCGTGCTCACGCCCACCTTCCGCTACCATCCCTCGATCGTGGCCCAGGCCTTCGGGACCTTGGGCGCGATGTTTCCGGGACGGGTGATCCTGGGCATCGGCACCGGCGAATCGCTGAACGAAGTGCCGTCCACCGGCCAGCCCTGGCCCGACTTCAAGGAACGGTTTGCGCGCATGCGCGAGGCGGTGACCCTGATCCGCACCCTGTGGCGCGGCGAGCGCATCAGCTTCGAGGGCGAATACTACAAGACCGAAAAGGCCACGATCTACGATCGACCGGATGTCGAGGTCCCGATCTATGTGGCGGCAGCGGGCGCGCTGGTGGCGCGCTACGCCGGCCGTTCCGGCGACGGCTTCATCTGTACCAGCGGCAAGAAGTGGGACCTCTATACCGACACGCTGCTGCCCAAGGTCGCCGAAGGCATCGCCGCCGCGGTCGAGCCCAAGAAGCAGCCCTATGACCACATGATCGAGGTCAAGGTTTCGTTCGACACCGACGCCAAGCGCGCGCTCGAGGACACACGGCACTGGGCGGCACTTGCGCTGACGCCTGAAGAGAAGATGACGGTCGAGGACCCCGTCGAGATGCAGCGCCTGGCCGATGCGCTGCCGCTGGAGCGGGCGGCGAGCCGCTGGATCGTGTCGAACGATCCCGACGAGCATGTCGAGAAGGTCGGCGCCTATGTGAAGCTGGGCTTTCGCCATCTCGTGTTCCATGCTCCCGGCCCCGACCAAGAGCGGTTCCTGAAGCTCTATGCCGAGCAGGTGCTGCCGCGCCTGCGCAAGAAATTCGGATGAGCCGCACCACTGCATTGGAGATCCAGGCGGTTCCCGGCATTCCTCTGATCGAGCCGGATGACGATCTGGCGGCGCTGATCGCTCAAGGATTGACGCGCGCAAACCTCACGTTGCGCGAGAACGACGTGATCGTGATCGCGCAGAAGGTCGTCTCCAAGGCCGAGGGCCGCAGCGTCGATCTCGCCACGGTGACGCCATCGGCACGCGCCATCGCGCTGGCGGCCGAGGTGCAGAAGGACCCGCGCCTGGTCGAGCTGATCCTGTCGGAATCGGTGCGTGTCGTGCGGTCCCGGCCCAATGTGCTGATCGTCGAGCATCGCCTGGGCTTCGTCATGGCCAATGCCGGCGTCGATCAATCCAACGTCGCCGCGCCGGATGGCCCGCAGTTCGCCCTGCTGCTGCCGGTCGATCCCGACGGCAGCGCCGCGGCCTTGCGCCAACGCCTTTCCACCCTGTGCGGCACCTCGCCCGCCGTCGTCATCACCGACAGCTTCGGCCGTGCCTGGCGGCGCGGCACGGCAGGCGTGGCGATCGGCGCATCAGGCCTGCCGGCGCTGCTCGACCTGCGCGGCAACCCCGACCTGTTCGGCCGCGCCCTGCAGGTGAGTATCAGCGGCTTCGCCGACGAGATTGCCGCCGGCGCGTCGCTGGTGATGGGCCAGGGCAACGAGGCGCAACCCGTCGTGCTGATGCGCGGCCTCACCTGGAACGCGCCCGCCAATCCCGCCTCCGAACTCGTGCGGCCGGCCGCCGAGGACATGTTCCGGTGAACAACGGCCTGGTGGTCGCCCTGTCGGGCGGTGTCGGCGGCGCCAAGCTGGCGCTCGGCCTCAGCCGGGTCCTGCCTGCCGAGGAGTTGCTGGTCGTGGCCAACACCGGCGACGACTTCGAGCATCTCGGCCTCACCATCTGCCCCGACATCGACACGCTCACCTATGCTCTGGCCGGCCTCGACAATCCGGCGATAGGCTGGGGCCGTCGCGACGAGACCTGGTCGTTCATGGAGACGATCGCGACGCTGGGCGGCGCCGACTGGTTCCGCCTGGGCGATCGCGACCTCGCCCTTCATGTCGAGCGCACGCGGCGGCTCGGCGCCGGCCAGAGCCTGTCCCAGATCACGGTCGATGTGTGCCGCCGACTCGGCGTCAGCCCGCGTGTGCTGCCGATGAGCGACGACCCTGTGCGCACGCGCGTGCTGAGCGAGAGCGGCTGGATCGACTTCCAGGACTATTTTGTGCGCCAGCAGTGCCGCCCGGTCGTGCAGCAGCTCGCCTTCACCGGCGCGGCCGATGCCCGACCCCAGCCCGAGCTCATGGCCACCCTCGCTGGCGGCAAGGTCCGCGCCGTGGTGATCTGCCCCTCCAATCCCTTCATCAGCATCGACCCGATCCTGGCCGTACCCGGCCTGCGTGCGGCGATCGCAGGCTGCGGCGCTCCCGTGGTCGCGGTGTCGCCGATCATCGGCGGCCGCGCGGTCAAGGGACCGACGGCAAAGATGATGCAGGAACTCGGCCTGCCGGTGAGTTCGGCCTCGGTGGCCGAACGCTACGGCGACCTGCTCGACGGCTATGTGGTCGACGCCGGCGATGCCGGCGACATCCGGACCAGGCTGCACATCGCGCCCACCTTGATGACGACGCTGGAAGACCGCGAGACATTGGCCCGCACGGTGCTCGCCTTCGCCGATCGCCTCAGGTGAGCGCGCCCGCCGACATCTGGGCTGTCGTGCCCGTCAAGGAGCTCGACGGTGCCAAACAACGTCTGGCCGGCCTGCTCTCGCCCGCCCAGCGCCGCGCGCTGATCGAGGTCATGGTGGGCGAGGTGCTCGACGCCGTGGCCGGTGCGCGCAACCTCGCGGGGATCCTGGTCGTCACGCTAGATCCATCGACGACGGTGCTCGCCACGCGCCTCGGCGCGCGCGTGGTAACCGACGGCGCGCGCGACGGCCACACCGGCAGCGTCACGGCGGGCCTCTCCCTCCTCGCCCGCGAGGGCCGCGGCGGCATGATGACCCTGCCCGGCGACATTCCCGCCGCGACGTCGGCCGAGTTCGACGCGGTGCTGGCAGCACACCTCGGTGCGCCCTCCTTCACCATCTCGCCGGCGCACGACGACCTTGGCTCCAACGCCGTGGTCTGCTCGCCGCCCGACGCGGTGCCGCTGCGCTTCGGCGAGAACAGCTACTTCCCTCACCTCGACGCAGCGCGGCGCGCGGGCATCGAGCCGACGGTGATCCGTCAGCCCGGCATCGCCATGGACATCGACCATCCCGCCGACCTCGCGGCCTTCCTGCGCCTGCCCCAGTCGGCCGGCACGCGCACCCGCGCCTTCCTGGAAGAAGCCGGTATCCCGCGCCTGCTCCTGGACCGCGGCGTGGGCTGAAATCCACGACACCTGAAGCGGTGTTTCGTGTCCACTATCGTGTCCACTCACCGGCACCAAGCTCCTGATTCATAACCGCAATCCGGCCGACGAATTGGTGGACACGGAAGCCGAGTGGACACGAAATGGGAAGTCCGCGAACCCCCTTCGAAATGGACCATTCGTGGACCAAATCCTGGACCAAAAACGCCCGACAGAGGAATCCGTCAGGCGTTTGGTGATCAGGCTTGCGACGCTCCCAATCTAGCCAAAAACATAGCTGGATTCGGCGGAACCTGCAAATTTCGATGGCATGCATTTTGCTGCTAGCATATTGCAAGCACCAGGGATGAACCGGAGGATTGAACATGCTGCATCGTCTATTGGCTGGAGCGGCGCTCGCAGCCATGATCGCGTCCGGTGCCGCTGCGCAGGACCTGCCCAAGAGCCAGTTCAAGGTCATCGGCCTCAACAGCCCGACGCCAGTCTCCATCTACGACGAGCTGCCGTTCTGGCGAAAGACGATTCCCGAGGCATCGAAGGGCGCCATCACCGTCGACGTGACGCCGCTCGACCAGATGGGCATCGACGACAAGACCATGCTGCGGCTGCTCAAGCTCGGCGTCATGGACTTCGCCGCCATGGACATCTCCAAGATGGCCGGCGACGACCCGCGCTTCGAGGCCTGCGATCTCGCCGGGCTCACCCTGACGCCCGACAAGGCGCGGGCTGCCTGCGACGCCTATCGCGCCGTGATCGACCGGCAATTGCAGAAGAACTGGAACGCCAAGCTGCTGGCGTTCGGCGGCAACACGCCCCAGGTCTTCTGGTGCCGCGAGGTCCTCGCCGGCCTGGAAGACCTCAAGGGCAAGAAGATCCGCGTGTTCAACAACACGATGCGCGATTTCCTGAGTGGTGTCGGCGGCACCGCCGTCAGCATGGCCTTTGCAGAGGTCGTTCCGGCTCTCAACAACGGCGTGGTCGATTGCGGCGTGACGGGCAGCCTGTCGGGCAACACGGCCGGCTGGGCCGAGGTGACCAAGTCGATCTATCCGATGTCGCTCGGCTGGAGCATCAACGTGCTGGCGGTCAACCTCAACACCTGGAAGCGGATCGATCCCAAGACGCAGGCTTTCCTGACCGACCAGTTCAAAGCCTACGAAGACAAGATGTGGGCGACGATCAAGACGACGACCGGCGAGGCCGACAACTGCAACACCGGCCAGCAGCCCTGCACCATGGGCAAGCTCGCCAAGACGACCATCGTCGCGGTCAAACCCGAGGAGATGGCGGCGCACAAAAAGCTGGTTGAGGGCGCGGTGCTGGCGGGCTGGGCCAAGCGCTGCGGCGTCGAGTGCACCAAGGAATGGAACGACACCGTCGGCAAGGCACTCGGCCTGAAGGCGCCCACGCCGTAACCGAAAAAACGTCTCCATGATCGGCGTTCGTCGCTTTGCCCAGTGGGGCCTGTGGTTCGGCGGCGCGCTCGTCCTGCTCGCCGCCGTGCTGATCGGCATCGACGTGCTCATGCGCAAGTTCCTGGCGCGCTCCATCGGTGGCGCCGACGAGCTTGCCGGCTACGCGCTCGCGATCGGAACGGCCTGGGGCCTGGGGGCGACGCTGCTCGACCGTGCCCACATTCGCATCGATTCGCTCTACGTGCTGTTCCCCCAGAAGCTGCGCCTGCTTCTCGATGCCGTGGCGATCATCCTGCTGGTCGGTTTCTTTGCGCTCACGACCTGGCATGGGCTCGGTGTGGTCTCGCAGTCCTGGACGTCCGGCTCACGCAGCCAATCGGCCCTGGAGACGCCCACCATCATCCCGCAGGCACTGTGGATCGCCGGACTCGCGGCCTTCGTCGTGGTCGGCACGCTGCTGTTGCTCCAGGCGCTCCGGACTGCGCTCTCAGGCGATCTGCGGGGGGCGGCGGAATTGATCAGCACGCGTTCCGCCGAAGAAGAAGTCGAAGACGAGATCCGCGACCTGAAGGACCGCCAGGTGCGCGAAGGGAAAAACTGACGTGCTGGGCATTACCCTTCTCATCCTGATCGGTCTTCTGGCGCTCGCCATCCCGGTCGCCGCCGGCCTCGGCATCCTCGGCCTGTCGCTTTCGGGCATCTACTCGAAGCTGCCGCTGTCGCTGGCGATGGGCGAAATCGCCTGGGGCACGTCGAACAACTTCCTGCTCGTGGCGATTCCGTTCTTCGTGCTGCTGGGGGAGATCCTGCTGCGCTCGGGCATGGCCGAACGCATGTACAACGCCCTGGTCCTCTGGGTGCCGTGGCTGCCCGGCGGCCTGATGCATTCCAACATTGCGGCCTGCGCGATGTTCGCCGCGACCTCGGGGTCGAGCGTGGCGACAGCCGCGACGATCGGCACCGTCGCCCTGGGCGAGGTCGAGAAGCGCGGCTATTCCGAACGGCTTTTTCTCGGCACCATCGCCGCCGGCGGCACGCTCGGCATTCTGATCCCGCCCTCGATCAACATGATCGTCTACGGCGTGCTTACCGAGACCTCCATTCCCAAGCTCTATCTCGCGGGCTTCATTCCCGGCCTCGTCCTGGCGAGCCTGTTCAGCCTGACGGTGCTGGTCATCTGCCTCATCTGGCCGGCGCTGGGCGGCAAACCGACGACGACGAGCTGGCAGCAGCGTATCGCTGCCCTGCCCGACCTGCTGCCGCCGCTGATCATCTTCCTCGCCGTGATCGGCTCGATCTATGCCGGCTGGGCAACCGCGACCGAGTCGGCGGCGCTGGGCGTCCTGGCCGCCCTCGGCATTGCGGCGGCAAACCGCAAGCTGACGTTACGGACGCTGCTGAACGCTTTCGAAGGCACGATGCGCACCACCGCCATGATCATGGCGATCCTGCTCGCGGCCTACTTCCTGAATTTCGTCATCACGTCGATCGGCCTCACCGGACAGGTGAACAAATTCATCACCAGCCTCGGCCTGTCGAAGGTCCAGCTCCTCGTCGTCGTGGTGATCTTCTACTTCATCCTCGGCATGTTCATGGAAACCCTGTCAATGATGGTGGCGACTGTGCCCATCATCGCACCGATCATGATCAAGGCCGGGTACGACCCGATCTGGTTCGGCATCATGATCATCATCCTGATGGAACTGGCGATGATCACGCCGCCGGTGGGCATCAACCTCTATGTCGTCCAGGGCCTGCGCAAAAAGGGCAGGATCGACGACGTCATCATCGGCACCTCGCCGTTCGTCGTCACCATGCTGCTGATGCTGCTGATCCTGGCGATCTGGCCGCAGATCGCGCTCTGGCTGCCGCAAATGGCGGCGAACTAGCGCCCTTCAGAACCATCACCTCACCCTGAGGAGCGCCCGGAGGGCGCGCCTCGAAGGGTGGAACCCAGTGTCGCTGCTTCCCATCCTTCGAGACGCCGCGCTGCGCGCGGCTCCTCAGGATGAGGGTGTGCGGGCAAGTACAGCCAATCTAAAGCGTGATCACGATGTTGCCGGCGCTATCGAGTTCGGCGCGGGCGCCGGGCGGGACGACGCAGGTCGTGTCGTATTCCTCGACGATCAGCGGACCGGTGCGGCCCGTCGCAAGATCGGCCCGGCTCAGCACCGGCGTGTCCATCCAGCCATGGGCATCGCCGAACCAGGCCTTGCGCGACGCCAGTGCGACCGGCTCGACGCGGCTCGATTTTACGTTTTGCGGCACGCCGCCGTCCGCGCGCAGGCCCGAGCCTACGAGCTGGATTGCCACCAGTTCGACCGGTTCATCGGCGCCAGCACGATGGCCGTAGGTGCGTTCGTGCTCCTGGCCGAAGGCCTCCTCAAGATGGGCGACCATGCGCGCATCGATCGGCCCGTCCGGCACCGGCACGGTGAGTTCGTAGCTCTGGCCCTTGTAGTGCAGCGCCGCCGACCGTTTTAGCCGCGCGCTGGCACCGGTGAAGCCTTCGACCGCGAGCTGTTCGCTCGCCTGCCGTGCCATCGCGTCCCAGGCTTTTCCGATCTCGCCGAGATCTGCCTGGCGCAGCAGCCGGCGGAAGGTGCGGGCATAGTGATGCTCGACGTCGGCAT
>JAQSDW010000003.1 GCA_029946105.1 Reyranella sp.
ATGGCCTCGACAAGCTCGGCGTGCGCGTCGAGGGCGGCAAGCGTTACGAATCCAAGAGTGCTCCCGACAGTTTCCTGGAAAATGGCTACACCGGCCCCGCCCGTGAAAACCTGCAGCAGCTTCTCGACAGTCTTTTCGGCCAGTTCATCGCCGACGTGGCACGCGATCGTCGTCTCGAGCCCGCGCAAGTCCGACGCCTCATCGATTCGGCGCCGTTCGACGCAGATCGCGCGCGCGAAGCCGGGCTGATCGACCGGATCGGTTATCGCGGCGATGCCCTGGAGGATGTCTGGCAACGCGCCGGCACCGTCCGCGACCTGGTCACGCTTTCGGAGTACGCGGGCGACGACACGAGGCCGAAGCCCAGTGGCGATGTCATCGCCCTGGTGCGGGTGAGCGGCCCGATCATCTCGGGTCCCAGCGGCGATGGGCTGCTCGAAGACGATGTCGTGGCCAGTGCCGAAGACATCGTCGACGCCCTCGAACAGGCAGCGCGCACCAAGGAAGTCCGCGCCATCGTGCTGCGCATCGATTCACCGGGCGGCACCTATCCCGCAGCCGATGCCATCGCCGACGCCGTCGGGCGCGCCCGGGCTGCCGGCAAGCCCGTCGTTGCCTCGATGGGCGATGTCGCGGCATCGGGCGGCTATCTCGCCGCGATCCGGGCCGACGTGATCGTTGCCCAGCCGACCACCATCACGGCATCGATCGGCGTGTTCACCGTCTGGCCGGTCGCCTCGGAACTGCTGGCGTCGCTCGGCGTCAAGGTCGAGAGGGTCTCGGTCGGCGCCAACGCCGGGATGTATTCCACCTTTCAGCCGCCGACCCCCGCCCAGCGCGCGATCGTCGGCCGCGAACTGGATACGGTCTATCGTGAATTCACGCGTCAGGTCGGCGAAGCGCGCAAGCTCACGGGCGCCCGGCTGGACGATGCCGCCCGCGGCCGCGTCTTCAGCGGCATTGAAGCAAAGCGCGCCGGTCTGGTCGATGAGCTGGGCGGGCTGCAACTCGCGATCAGCATCGCCAAGGCCAAAGCGGGCATCGACGAGACCCGCCGTGTCGAAATCCACCGCTTCCCCGACGCGCAAGACCGTTGGCAGCGCGTCGTCGAGCGACTGTTCCGGCTGGCTGGCGTCGATGCCTCGGGCCCAACGATACGCGCGCCGCGCGAAGTCCGTGAAGCTCTCGCGCGGATGGGCATCGTGGCGCGGCCCGGCAACGTCCGCCTGCCGCCGCTGCCGCCGCTCTGGCGCTAGCTTTGGCACTGGCCCCCTTCACCAAGCCACCTGAGGACTCTCATGTCGAATATCCCCGACGACATCTTCACTGAGCCCGAAGATTTTTCGCCGGACACGCTAGCCAACCTTGGGCCGCTCTGTCGCCTGGCCGGCGTATGGCAATCCGATCAAGGGGTGGACGTCAGCCCCAAAGCGGAAGGCCCCGAACGGCGCGTCTTCCGCGAGCACATCCGGATGGAGCCGATCGATCCGCAGCCCAACGGCCCCCAGCTCCTCTACGGCCTGCGCTACCACATCCATATCAACACGGCCGAGGAAGCCACCACCTTCCACGATCAGGTCGGCTATTGGCTGTGGGAACCGGCCACCGGGACGATCATGCAGACCATCGCGATACCGCGCGGCCAAGTGGTGCTGGCAGGTGGCAAGGCGGCGGCGGACGACAAACGCATCTCGGTGGAAGCGCGGCGCGGCGATACGCGCTTCGGGATCTGCTCGAACCCCTTTCTCGAAGAGGCGTTCCGCACCGACTACTACAGCATCGACATCACGTTCAACGACGACGGCAGCTGGACCTATGTGACGCGCACCGACCTGGCGGTCCGTGGCAAGGAGCCGCCGTTCAACCACAACGACACCAACACCTTACGGCGGATCGCACCGCCTGCACCAAACCCGCTCGTCAGCCTGCTGAAGGACGATAAAGAGCGCTAACACCGCTCGCTCAACAATGCGGCTATGGCCTGCCACATCACCCAGGCATTGCCCAGGCTGACGGCGTTGAACTCGACGTGACCGATGTCGTCGATCAGGAAAAGCGACACGCGCGCGCCGGAAGCCGAGGCCGCCAGGCTCTGGCTCTCGCTGTAGGGCACCATCGGGTCGCCGCGGCCGTGCACCAGAATGAGATGGCCGCGCAGTTTGGCGAGATCGTAGAAGGCGAGATTGAGCCCGTCGATTTCCTGACGAACGCGGTCCGGTAGTGCCGCGATCAGGGCCCCTACGGCATCGGGATCGCGATTGTCGACCAGGGCCAGGACGGCGCCTCCCTGCGGCCCCAGCCCCGCCGTCAGCGACGCGATATCGGCGGTGGCATCGCGGAAACGAAGCCGCGCGATCTCCTGCAGCAGGCGAGCGTCAGCGGCGCTGTCGAGGCGGCCAGCGTTCGCCTGCAGGAAGGCCCATCGGCCATAGCTGTTGGGTTCGATCCGGAATTCGCGGCTGTCGCCGATCGGGCGGAAGGCGCCGGTGGTGATGAAGTGGATCGCCGCCGTGATGTCGTGATAGCCGCCGATGCTGACCAGGAAGGCGACGCGAGACGTAAGATCATCCTCCAGCGCGGCGATGATGGCTGGCCCGACCGCATAGGAGACGGCCGCCACGCCGAGTGGAACGTCAGGCTGCCACTTGCCGAGCTGCCGGAGCGCGCTCGCGACCCTTCCCCCGTCGGCCCGCGACAGCGCCAGGCGCCGCACCTCGGGCAGCTCGGGGACGAGCACGGCAAAACCCGCCCGTGCGAATGTTCGGGCCAGCGCCTGCAGACGTGGCTCGACGCGGCCCAGCACCGCGGCGCCCGGCACCAGCACCATGGCCGCCCGTACCTTGCCGCCCGGCAGATAGAGATCGCCTTCGCCACTGTCCCAGCGGGTCGGATACTCGCTCGGCGGCTCCGTCACCTCTTGCCAGAGCGTGGGAGATCCGCCCGCCGCGATGTCCCACATGATCAATGCGGCCTGCACCCAGACCACCGGCCGGCCAAAGACGAAGAGCAGCGCGACAGCCGCTGCCAGTCCCATCGTCACGCGCAGCAGCGTCTTCACGAACCGAGGCGAAGCGTGGCGAGGCTCTCGAGCTTTTCGCCCTCGCGTCGCAGCAGTGCCAGCTCCTCGACCCGGCCATGCATGGGCAGATGCTGGCGCTCGACGATGCGCGCGACCTGCTCGGCCTCGGCAGCGCGGTCGAACAGCCCGACCGTGACGTGGGGCTCGAACGGTTCACTCGCCGGGGCCGGATTCAAATCATCGTACAGCGCCGTGAGCTCCGCCGCTCCATCCGCCGGGACGGCATAGAGATAGGCCGCGCGCGAGGGCGGCGTGAGGTCATGGCGCACCAGCCGCTCCAGCACGAACCAGAAGGGCCGCATGCCCGCGAGGCCGGCCACGGAAGCGCGCAGTTCGGCCTCACGTGTCAGGGGCGCACCGAACACCAGCGTGAAGTGCGGGCCGATCAGGTCGGCCTCGCGCGGATGGTACTGCGCGCGCAGGCGTCTCAAGGCTGTGTCATCGGCCTCGGCCAGAACCGGCCAGGCGACGACATAGAGCATCTCAGCTGTAGCTCTTGGCCATGCCGAGTGCCGGATCCATCACCGCGCCGTAGGGTGGGAAAGGATAGCGCAGCCCGTTCTTGCCGAGATGTCCCATGCCTTCGATGGCGCGCAGGAACTCGTCCGGCGGGCAGGCCATCAGCAACTCGTCGTCGGCCACGCCGCCGTAACGCCGTTCGGCGAAGCACGGCAGCGACAGCGAGGTTTGCCGCGTGGCGAGCGCCCTGCCCCAGGAGTCCGCGCAGGCGCTCTCGCCGGTGACGGTGAAATCGTAGCGGCGATAGCGGTGATACTGCAGGCCGTTGATGAAATAGATCATCTGGCCGGGCGTGCCATAGAACATGCAGATGTCGGGCGGGTCGAGCCGCGCCGAGCGCAGCGGCGAGACGACCAGGCCATTGTACTTGCCGTCCGGCACGCGGGGCATCTGCGCCTGATGCGCCGCCGATGCCTCCTTGTTGCCGAACCAGACGCCGTTCATGTGATCGCCCGACAGGAAGCCCTCGCCGGGATGATTGAGGCCGACCACGCCGCCGCAGTTGCCGCCACGCGTGTTGTCGACGGTGATGCCGAGGGTGAAGCCGTACCAGCGCGACTGCGTCACCATCTGGCACATGGTGAACTTGAAACCCTCGGTCGGCTTGCGCACGCCCTGGATCTTCTCCATGTCTTTGGGATCCTCGAACAGGCGCATGCCGATCGGGTTGGTGCGGATGCGCAGCAGCTCGATCAGCTTGGCCGACGCCTCGGCCAGCATGGCACCGGTGATCTTGTCCGGCGGGCTCCAGGGCGCGGTCTTGTAGCCGGGCGGCAGGGTCTGGACGTTCATTGTTTCCTCCGTGTCTGGCTAGATGAGGCCTATGTCAGGTTCAGGCCACCATCGGCGATGACGATCTCTCCGGTAACGTAGTCGTTGGCGACGAGGGCGGCCACCAGATCGGCGATGTCCTCGGGTTTCGCAGGACGGCGCATCGGCGATTTCGTCTTCCAGAGCTCGGTCGCCTCCGGCCAGCCCGCGCCCATCGGCGTCTCGACCAGGCCAGGCGCCACGCAATTGACGCGAATGTCGGGGCCCAGCGACAGTGCCAGCAGCTTCGTCGCGTGATGCAGGCCCGCCTTCGCCACCGCATACGGGATTGAAGCGCCCTTGGGCCGCACGCCGGCATGCGTGCCGATGTTGACGATGGAGGCCGGGCGACTCTCTGCGGCCGACTTGCGCAAGGCGGCTTCCGCTTCGGTGATCAACACGAACGGCGCGATCAGGTTGACGTCGAGCATGCGCCGCCAGACTTCGGGGGTCGCCGCCTTCAGGTCGGTATGCGGGATGCGGATCGATTGGCCGGCATTGTTGACCAGCACATCGAGCCGGCCGTGTTGCTTCAGCACGGCGGCGACGAGACCGCGTGTTGCAGCATCGTCGGCGAGATCGGCCTGGTGATAGCTGGCGCCGGCCAACTCGGCGGCCATCTTCCGGCCGACGTCGGCCGAGCTGCGCGAATGCAGTGCCACGCGATAGCCATCGCGCGCGAGCCGGCGCGCCGTGGCGGCACCGATGCCCGAGGTCGAGCCGGTGACGAGGGCAACACGTTCAGACACAGGACTTCAAAGCCTCCAGGGTTTCGTCGGGCCGCTCGATCATCATGAAGTGCCCGCAGTTCGCAATGGTAACGGTCTTCGAACCGGCAATGGCGGCACTCAAGGCCTTGGCTTTCGGCGCCGGCGTCATCAAGTCGCCGTCACCCAGCACCAGCACGGTCGGGCACTTCACACCCGGTGCCCGCGCCGGCGCATCCTTGTAGACATTGCAGGCCGAAAGATCGGTATGAATGACGCCCGGTTTGTTGGCCGACAACACCGCCAGCGATTCGGCCCGCAGCCACAGGCCGGGCGAAACCATGCCGCCTTTGTGCAGCGCAGTGCCGATGCCCCAGAAAGTCATCAGCTCCTGGACCTTGAGCGTGCCGGCCTTGGCCGATTCTAGCATCTCCGGATGAACCGGCATTTCCGTTGCCACGCCGCAGAGGCCGAGCGCGCGCACCCGGGCCGGATGACGAGCGGCCGTATCGAGCGCCACCAGCGCGCCCATCGAATGGCCGACCAATGCCGCCTCCTTGAGGCCCGCCGCCTCGATCAGCTTAGCGGTCCAGTCGGCCATCGCGGCGATACTCGGCAGCGCCGGCCCGTCCGACCAGCCATGGCCGGGGAAATCGACCGCCAGCACGGCGCGCTCGTGGTGGGCGAAGAAGCGTGTCTGCAGGCGCCATGTCGTACGATCGAACCCGGCGCCATGCAGGAAGACCACCACGGGCCTGGCCGGATCGAAGGGCGCGCCGCCCGTCGTCGCAAAGACGGCATGGCCGTCGACGTTGATCCGCATAAGCTAAGCCTTCTGCGAGGCGCGCAGCGCCTGGCCGAGATCGTCGAGGATGTCCTCGGGATCCTCCAGGCCCACCGACAGCCGGATCATGCCCTCGCCGATCCCGGCCGAGGCAAGCCCCGCGGCGTCGAGCTGAGCGTGTGTCGTCGAGGCAGGATGGATCACCAGCGACTTGGCATCGCCCACGTTGGCCAGGTGCGAAAAGAGTTTTAGCCGCTCGATGAAGCGGCGGCCCGCCTCGCGACCGCCCTTGATGTCGAAGCTGAAGATCGAACCGGCGCCCTTGGGCAGCAACTTCTGGGCGAGCGCGTGGTCGGGATGCTCCGGCAGCTCGGGCGAGGCGATGCGCTCGACGGCAGCATTGGTCTTCAGGAAGGCGATCACCTTGCGCGCATTCTCGCCGTGGCGGGCGATGCGCAGCGGCAGCGTCTCCAACCCCTGCAGCAGGTAGAACGCCGTTTGCGGCGCCATGCAGCAACCGAAGTCGCGCACGCCCTCGGTACGGGCGCGCATGACGAAGGCGTGCGGGCCGAACTCCTCGGCGAAGTCGATGCCGTGATAGCCGGCATAGGGCTCGGTCAAGGTCGGGAACTTGCCCGAGGCCTCCCAGTCGAAGCGGCCGGACTCAACGATCACGCCGCCGATCGCCACGCCATGGCCGCCGATGAACTTGGTGGCGGAGTGGAAGACGATATCGGCGCCGAGCGTCAACGGCCGGCACAGCACCGGCGAGGCGAAGGTATTGTCGATCATCAGCGGGATCTTTGCCGCGTGCGCGATGGCAGCGATCGCCGGAATGTCCAATACCTCGCCACCGGGATTGCCGATGGTCTCACCCAGCACCAGCCGCGTGTTCGGCTGGATCGCCTTGGCAAAGCCCGCATGGTCGCGCGGATTGACGAAGGTCGTGGTGATGCCAAAGCGCGGCATGGTGAGCGCCAGCATGTTGCGGGTGCCGCCATAGAGCGAGGTCGAGGCCACGATGTGGCTGCCGGCGTCCATCAGCGTGGCGAGGGCGATATGAAGGGCTGCCTGCCCGCTCGACGTCGCCAGCGCGCCGGAACCCTCTTCGAGTGCGGCCACCCGCTCCTCGAAAACCGAGACAGTGGGATTGGAGATGCGGCTGTAGATGTGGCCGCCGACTTCGAGGTTGAACAGGCTGGCCGCGTGGTCGACGTCACGGAAGACAAACGACGTGCTCTGGTAGATCGGCACCGCCCGCGCCCCGGTGACCGGGTCGGGATGCTGACCGGCGTGGAGCGCCAGCGTATCGGGCTTCAGGAACTTGGCGTCAGCCACTTAAGCCCTCACTTCTTGAAGAACATTGCAGCCGCCGAGGCGTGGCTCTGCTTGGCCTTGATCTTTTCCTCGACCCGCTCGATCTCGGCCTTGAGGGTGGCGATGTATTCCCGCAGTTCCTCGACCGCCATCGGATCGAGATTCCTCGGCGGCGACTTCTTCTTGAGCGGTTCGAGATCGTCTGTTTCAAAGGCCATGGCGCGGCTCCACGGAAGCGGCTAAGGGACACCTACCATTGCTCCCATCGCTTCGAAAGGCCGACCATGAGCGCTCTTCCCGCCACGATGACCTGCGTCGAAATCACCAAGGCCGGCGGCCCCGAAGTGCTCGTGCCGACGACGCGGCCGGTGCCGGTGCCGAAGCCCGGCGAGATCCTGATCAAGGTCGCGACCACCGGCATCAACCGGCCCGACATCGCACAGCGACAGGGTACCTACGCAGCCCCGCCCGATGCCTCCGACTTGCCGGGTCTCGAAGCCGCCGGCACGGTGGCGGCTGTGGCCGCCGACGTCACCGACTGGAAGGTGGGCGACACGGTCTGCGCGCTGACGCCGGGCGGCTCCTATGCCGAGTATTGCGCCGTGCCTGCGCCGCAGTGCCTGCCGATACCGAAGGGCTTCGACATGCTGCAGGCCGGTGCGTTGCCGGAGAACTACTTCACCGTCTGGCACAACCTCTTCGAGCGCGGCCTGCTCTCGTCAGGCGAGTCGGTGCTGATCCACGGTGGCGCCAGCGGCATCGGCACGACCGCGATCCAGCTCGCCAAGGCCTTTGGCGCGACGGTCTACACGACGGTGCGCACCGCGGAGAAGGCAGCGGCGGTGAAGGCGCTCGGCGCCGACCACGCCATTCTCTACAAGGACAACGACTGGGCTGCCGAAGTGAAGAAGCTGTCGCGCGGCGTCGACGTCGTGCTCGACATGGTGGCTGGCGATTACCTGCCGAAGAACCTGATGCTGCTGAAGCAGGATGGCCGCTGCGTCATCATCGCCGTGCAGCTCGGGCCGGTGGCGACGATCAGCGCCGGCATCGTCATGGTCAACCGCCTCACCCTCACCGGATCGACGATGCGGCCGCAGAGCATCGCCAACAAGGGCCGCATGGCCCGCGGACTGAAAGACAAGGTCTGGCCGCTGCTCGAGAGCGGCAAGGTGAAGCCGATCATCTACAAGACCTTCCCCCTCCGCGAAGCGGCGGCGGCGCACGCCGAACTGGAGCGCGCCCACCATGTCGGCAAGGTGATGCTGACGGTTTAAGTCTCGACTTCCTAGCTCTCGACTTCCTAGCTCTCGACTTCCTAGCTCTCGACGTCGGGCTGATCGGCCTCGGCCGGATCTACGGCTGCTTCCTTTTCCGCTTCGGCGACAGCACCGGCCTTGGCCTGCGCCTTCTTCTTGGCGGCGTCCTCGCGGGCGGCCTTGCGGCGCGCCTTGTCGACGGCGTCGTTGAGGTCCTTCAGCAGGCAGAGGCCGAGCGTCACCGGATCGCGCGGCCGCACGTTCTGCATGTTCCAGTGCGAGCGATCGCGCACCGACTGGACGGTGCTCTTGGTCGAGCCGACGAGACGGGCGACCTGGCTGTCCTGCAGTTCTGGATGGATCTTGAGCAGCCAGGCGATGGCGTCGGGACGGTCCTGGCGCTTGGCCACCGGCGTGTAGCGCGGGCCCTTCGAGCGGGCGACCGGCATCGGCACATCGCGCGGCGTAAGCTTTAGCGCGGCATCCTTGTCGGCTTCGGCCCTCTTGATCTCTTCCTTGGTGAGCTGGCCATTGGTCGTCGGGTCGAAGCCCGTCATGCCGCCCGCCACCTCGCCATCGGCGATCGCCTGGATTTCGAGCGGATGCAGGCCCGTGAAGGCCGAGATCTGATCGAATGTCAGAGTCGTATTCTCGACCAGCCAAACGGCGGTCGCCTTGGGCATCAACACTTGCGACATAAATTCACTCTCCTGCGCCCGGATATAGAGACCGCATCCGTCCCCGCCAACCCGAAAAGCGCCTGCCCCCGACAATTGCCCGGTAATTAACGGGTAATTGTCGGGGGCCCGAAAAAGGAAACGGCCGGGAATTACCCGGCCGTCCCTTCAAATTTCCAGCGAAAGCTGAAGCTTTGGACCGTCCTTACTGGATGACGATCTCGACGCGGCGGTTCTGCGGCTCGCGGACACCGTCGGC
>JAQSDW010000004.1 GCA_029946105.1 Reyranella sp.
TCCGTCGGACGTTTCCCATCATGGCAGAATTAGTAGCTTAAACCTGCGGAACCTGCAAGTTTTCGGGCGAGCGAACCGCTAGGCCTTCTGCAGCCCGCACCATTCGGCGATGAAGATCGCCGTCGCCTGGGTGATCTTGCGCACCGACTCGAGGTTCACGCGCTCGTCGAAGCCGTGGATGTCGTCGGACTCCGGTCCGTAGACCAGCGCCGGGATACCGGCATAGAGACCGAAGAAACGGTTGTCGGCGGTCCCGGTAGAGGTCTTGTCCTCGAGTTCGCTGCCGAACACCGTCCGGTGCGCCTCGGCCAGCACGACCCGCACCTGCTCGTGATTCTTGAGCACGAACGGCTCGGCCTGGAAGCCTTCCCAGGTCACGCTGGGCGGATTGTTGCCCAGGAACGGATCGTTGGCCGCGGCCTGGCGCACCAGGTCCTCGATCTCCTGCCGGCATTCCTTCAGGTTCTGCGACGGCAACACCCCCACGCGCATGTCGAAGGTGCACCAGGACGGCACCGAGCTCGCCCAGTCGCCGCCCGCGATCTTGCCGACGTTGAAGTTCACCGGGTGGTGGTGGTCGCAGAAATGCGTGTCGTGCGCTTTCTTCGCGTTCCACTTCTTCTCCAGCTCGCGCAGCTGCTGGATCAGGCGGAACGCCGATTCGATGGCATTGGAGCCGGCATCAGCCTTATAGACGTGGACCGGATGGCCGGTGACCTTGACCTGGAACCACATGACGCCGACCTGGGCCACGGTGAGCACCCCGGACGAGGGCTCCGGAATGAGGGCCGCTTCGGCGCGATAGCCGCGTTGCAGGCAGGCCAGCGCGCCATTGCCCGTGCACTCCTCCTCGACCACCGACTGCTCATAGACGTCGGCCGCCGGCTGATAGCCCAGCGATTTCAGGGCGCGTAGCGCGAAGACGTTCAGGATCAGTCCCGCCTTCATGTCGCCGGCGCCACGACCGTACATCCAGCCGTCCTTGATCGTCGGATCGAAGGGATTGCGCGCCCACATCTCGTGCGGCCCCTCGGGAACGACATCGATATGCCCATTGAGAATCAGCGAGCGGCCCCCATTCCTTGATGAGGCCGGATTGGACGGGCGCCACGCACCGACGACGTTCCAGGCATCGTCATAGTCCTGGGAATGCGGCGAGTAGCCCGGCAGGTGCTTCAGGTCGTCGATCTTGATCTGCCAGCGATCGACGCCGAGGCCGTCTTCCTTGAACAGGCGGGCCATCATGTCCTGGGCCGGCGCCTCCTGGAAACGCGTCGAGGGGATTTTGACCAGATCGGCCAGCACCTTGGTCTGATCGTCGAAACGGCGGTCGACCTCGCTCATGATCCTGGTCTTTACGGCGGCTTCGAGCATGGGGGCATTCCTGTGAGTGACCGGTTTGGCCGACATTGGCCGACGCGAAATGACTCGTCAAAGCAGAGCCAGCCTTCTATTTCACGCCGCAATGCCGACGCTGCGCACCTTGCAGGAACTGGACCGCGAAGGGCTCCTGAGCCCCGATCCGCGGCTGGCCGAGGCTGCCCAATCGATGGCGATTGCACTCACGCCGGAGATGCTGGCGCTGATAGACCGCGCTCGGCTTGCGACCGATCCCATCGCCCGCCAGTTCGTGCCCAGCGCCGCCGAGACCGAAGTGTCAGCCGACGAGCTTGCCGATCCGATCGGCGACGAGGCGCGCTCGCCGGTCAAAGGGCTGGTGCACCGCTATCCCGACCGCGTGCTGCTGAAGCCGCTGCATGTCTGCCCGGTTTATTGCCGCTTCTGCTTCCGGCGCGAAAAAGTCGGTCCCGGCGGCGAGGCCCTGTCGGCGGCCGAGCTCGAGACGGCGCTGGACTATATCCGCGGCCACGGCGAGATCTGGGAAGTGATCCTGACCGGCGGCGATCCGCTGATGCTGGCGCCGCGCCGCATGGGCGAGCTGATCGCAGCCCTCGATGCGATCCCGCACGTCGCCGTCATCCGCATCCATTCCCGCGTCCCGATCGTCGACCCGGGGCGGGTGAGCCCTGATTTGATCGCCGCGCTGAAACCGCGACGCGCGAGCCTGTGGCTCGGCATTCACTGCAATCACGCCCGCGAGCTCGCGGCCTCGACGCGGGCCGCACTTGCGCGCCTCGCCGACGCCGGCATTCCGCTGATGGGCCAGACCGTCCTGCTGCGCGGCATCAACGACGATGTCGAGACCCTAGACCAGCTCATGCGCGCGCTGGTGACCGCCCGGGTGAAGCCCTATTACCTGCACCATCCCGACCTCGTGCGCGGCACCGGCCATTTCCGTGTCTCGATCGAAACAGGGCAGGCGTTGATGAAGGCGCTGCGTGGCCGCCTCTCGGGTCTCGCCCAGCCGACCTATGTGCTCGATGTCCCCGGCGGCCACGGCAAGGTCCCGATCGGCCCGGCCTATCTCGGCGACGATCCGTCGGCGCTCGACGTCGAGGATGCCTTCGGTGGGCATCATCGTTATCCGGTCTAGCTCACCCGCTTAGAGCGTATGTTTGCCGACCGGACCGGGCGCCGCGACGGCGAGTTCGATGTCGATGTTGCCGGCCTTTTCGAAGGTCAGCGTGACAGGCACCTGTGAGCCGGCTTCAAGCGGTGTCTTGAGACCGGTCAACAACAGATGATAGCCGCGCGGCTTGAGGATCAGCGTGGTACCTGGCGGCAGGGCGAGGCCACCTTCCCGTGCGCGCATTCGGAGCTCGGCGCCCACCACCGTGATCGCGTGGATCTCGACACGCTCCGCGACCGGACTGCTGGCGGCGATCAGCCGGTCCGGAATCGTTCCCTTGTTGGTGAGCGCAAAGAAGCCGCCGCCAGCCGTCATGGGTGGCAGGGACGCGCGCGCCCAGGGGCCGACGATTTCAATTTCGCCCAGCGCAAAGCTGCGGGCCGCGACAGCGCCCTGCGGGCCCTCGGGAGTATCTCGCTTACGACTGAACCAGCTCATGGGAACGTCTTTTAGCGCGAAGCGAGCGGGCTCGTCATTTGCCGTCCCCGCCTTCATCGTGGATTAGTTTTGTTGCAGGTCCAGCCCTGCCCGCCGCCGCTCAGCGACGGCCCGTCGCTGCAAGCGCCGGCCGCCCGGATCGCGTTTGCGGCGCGCTCAGTTCCTCAACCAGCCATTCCTCGAAGGCGCGCGTCTTGGGCCGGCCCACCGAGGCCGGCGGACACACGAACCACCACGCCTTGCCGCTGTCGACGATCTGCGGAAACGGCTGGAACAGACGGCCCGACGCCAGCTCCTCGCGGAAGAGCTGGGGCGGGCCGACGGCGACTCCGGCGCCCTCCATCGCCGCCTCGACCGCGATCATCGTCGAATCGAAAGTGAGCACGCGCTTGGGCTTGAAGTCGCCCATGCCGGCCGCGCGCAGCCAGATCGGCCACTCCGGATCGGTCGTCATGTCGATGAACGGCACGCGCTTCAGATCGTCGAGGCTCTTCAGCTTGTCGTGATAGCGCTTGCCGCAGAGCGGCGTCAGCACGTCGCTGAAAAGCCGTGTCGCATGGAGATCGGGCTCGGGTTGCACGGTGAAGCGGATGGCGCAGTCGACATCCTCGCGCGCGAAGTCGACCCGCTTCTGGCTGGTCGTCATGCGCACTTCGATCTCGGGATGCTTGGACTGGAAGCGATGAAGCCGCGGCACCAGCCAGCCCAGCGCGAAGGTCGTCACCAGGCTGACATTCAGCGTGCCGGAGCTGGCCTTGCGGCCGACCCGTTCCAGCGCATTGGTCATGCGGTCGAAGGCGTCGCGCAGGTCGGGCAGCAGGGCGGCGCCCTCGCTGGTGATCTCGAGACCACGCGGGCGGCGCACGAACAACGCCACGCCGAGCCTTTCCTCAAGCGCTTTCACCTGGTGGCTGACGGCCGCCTGGGTGACGTGCAATTCCTCGGCGGCATGCGTGAAACTGGCGTGACGGGCGGCGGCCTCGAAGGCGCGCAGCGCATTGAGTGGCAGTTGAGAGCGGCTCATTTAAGGCACGCGTACATAGATTTTCTATGCCTCCCCCGAGGTTTCATCCTTTGAAATTCGGCCCATTGTATAGCAAATACACTGCAGAAACGAGGCTCAAGAAGCTCCATCGAGCTTTAACGCCTCTAACGGAGCTAAGTCATGTCGACCCTGTCCAGCGTGCGGGCATTTACCCGTACCGATGTCCCCTCCTTCTCCCTCGGCCGCGCCGTTGCGCTGATGGCCGGTGCAGTTGTGGTCAGTGTCGAGGCCGTCATGACCCGCAGCGAACTCGCCCGCTCGCGACGCCAGCTCGCCCAGCTCGATGACCGCCTGTTGCGCGACATCGGGCTCGACCGGGGCACGGCGCGCTACGAGGCCACCAAGGGCTACTGGTCCTAGGCACTCCCGAGGCGGGAATTGCGGTCGGGAATTGCCGGCCGCAGCCGGATAGAGCAGGTTCGGTCATGGTGCTTTTGTGGCGCCATGACCCAACACCCACTCTCGCTTCCCACCTTGGCTCTCGCCACCCACATCCTCCCCGATCCGGACACGAGCTGGCAGGCCCTCCTGCGGCGCGACCGGGCGTTCAACGGCCGGTTCTGGTTCTCGGTCAAGACGACCGGGGTCTATTGCCTGCCGTCCTGCGCTGCCCGCACGCCGCTGCGCCGGAACGTGGATTTCCACGCCTCGCCCGATGCGGCCGAGGCGGCGGGTTTCCGTGCCTGCAAGCGCTGCAAGCCGCGCGACTGGCGGGCAGATCTCGGCCTCAGCCAGCCCGTGGCACGCGCCTGCGCTCTTTTCGACTCGGCTGAAGCCGACACGGCACCCTCGCTGGCAGCCGTCGCCCGCAAGGTCGGCCTGTCGAGCGGGGCGCTCAGCAAGCGGTTCGTTGCCGAATTGGGCGTAAACCCGCGCGACTGGCTGGCGGCGCGCAAGCGTCTGCGCTTCCGCAGAGCGCTGCGCAGCGGCGAGACGGTGGCCGGCGCGCTCTATGGCGCGGGATACGGCTCGCCCAGCCGCGTCTATGAAAGCAGCGACAAGACGCTGGGCATGACGCCCGCGACCTATGCCAAGGGCGGCGCCGGCGCCCATATCGACTATACGACGGTCGATTCCGACTATGGCCGCGTGCTGGTCGCGGCGACGCCCAAGGGCATCGCCGCCGTCTTCCTTGGCGACAACGACCGCACCCTCGAGAAATTGCTGCACGACGACTTCCCGGCAGCAGATATCGCCCGCAACGACCGTACCCTGGGACCGCGCGTGAAAAGCGTGCTGGCCCGGCTCTATGGCCGCAAGCCGAGCGCGCTCGACGCGCCCGACGTGCCGCTCGACATCGTGGGCACGGCCTTCCAGTGGAAAGTCTGGAAGGCCTTGACCGAGATCCCGGCCGGCCAGACCCGCACCTACGGCGAGATCGCCCGGCGCATCGGCGAACCCAAGGCCGCCCGTGCCGTGGGCCGGGCCTGCGCCACCAACCAGGCGGCGGTCGTCATTCCCTGCCACCGCGCCGTCGGCGCCAGCGGCGCGCTGACCGGCTACCGCTGGGGCGTGGCGCGCAAGGAACGGATCCTGGCCGAAGAGCGCCGGCGCAGCAGCAGGTAGAAGGCGCCGCTGCCGCCGTGGTTCGGGTGCGCGGGGCGGACGCTGCGCACCAGGGCGCGGTTGTCGGCGCGGTTGAGCCAGCCGACGAATTCCGCCCGGATACGACCGCCCATCATCCGCCCGCCTTCTTCGCGCAAGCCCTTGCCCGTGACGACGAGGACGACGCGGAAATCGCGGTCGGTCGCCCGTTCGAGAAACTGGCCGACGGCGCGCTCGGCCGCCGCCAGGGTCATGCCATGGAGATCGAGCTTCGCCTCGGGCGCAAGCTTGCCGCGCGACAGGGCGCGCGCGACGTCGCGGTCGAATGATCTGTCGTCCGCTGCCAGATCTGGGGCCAGATCCGGCGCCTTTGTCTTCCGCGGCGGGGCCGACCCCGCCGGGTGTGCAGTGAGCGACCTCTCCGGCGGCTTCACAGGTGCCTCGGCCTTCGGCTTCGGGATGACACCAGATGCGGCGCGCGCGAGGCGACGCCGGCCATCGAGTGGCTTCACGTCGGCCATCGCCGCCGAGAACAGTGCCGCGTCCTTGACCATGGCGTTTGATGTAGCCTTGGCCGTAGGGCGGGTCTACACAGCCCGCCATGGCCCTGCCTTCTTCGACTCCAGCGCCTCAGCCCGACCCCGACCTCAAGTCCGGCCTGCAATATCTGCGTGCCGGCTGGTTCGACCGCGCCGAGCCGCTCTTCCGCGCCGCCCTCGGCCGCTACGGCGAGCGGCCCGACATTCTGCACTACCTCGCGGTCTGCCTGTCGCAGCGCGGCGCGCTGGCAGAAGCCGAGGTTCTGTGGCGGAAGGCGCTGGCCAAGGACCCCAACGAGCCGATGCTGTCCTACAATCTCGGCCTGGTGGCACGGCGCCAGGGCCGTCTCGACGAGGCGGCGCGGCGCTTTCGCGAAACGATCCGCCGGACGCCGGCCCATGTCGAAGCCCGACTGGCGCTCGCCTCGGTCTATATCGACCTCAACCGCTTCGCCGCCGCCGAGCGCGAGCTGACCGAGTTCGTCGGCAATCTCGATCGGGCGATCGAGGAGAAGGGGGGCGACACGCTGAAGACGCTCCAGGCGCGCGCCCGCAACATGCTGGGCTACGTTCTCTATCGCATGGGACATCATTCCCCGGCGATCGAGGTGCTCGACATGGCCATGGTCGACGCCGGCGAAGATCCCGCACGCCGCGGGCAGATCCTGGGCGACCGGGCGCTCGCGCTCAGCGGCCTCGGCCATCACGAGGAAGCCGCGGCCGAAGCCGGCCGTGCCCTCGGGTTCGCGCCGGAGAGCGCCAGCCTCAACCACGTGCTGGGCTTCGTGCTTTATCATTCGGGCCGGCCGACGGACGCGATCGCGCCGATCGAACGGGCGCTCGAACTCGATCCTGCTTTCACCGCAGCCTTCAAGACTCTCGCCTTGGCCCAGGCCGCCGCCGGCAAGGACGAGGCCGCCGTCGATCTGCTGCACCGGGCGCTGCGGGCCGATCCCCACGACAGGGACGCCGTGCTGCAGCTTTCGAACCTGCACATCGAGCACAAGCGATTCGAGGAGGCCCTGCAAACCCTCGAGGCCCACCTGAAGGCAGCCCCCGACGACGTCCGGGCGCTCAACAATCAGGGGCTGGCGCTACGCGGACTGAAGCGCTTCGAGGAGGCGCGACGCGCGCTGAAGCGGGCATCGCGGCTGGCGAGCGACGATCCCTTCGTGCTGACCAACCTCGGCTGCGTGCTGGTCGACCTGGGACGGGCCGCCGAAGCGCGGACGCTGCACGAACATGCGTTGCGCGGACTGCCGGGCGATCCGCGGCTGCTGGCCCACTATGGCACCTGCCTCGCAGCCCTGGGCGACAAGGACAAGGCGCGCGATATCCTCGACGAGGCACTGGCGGCAAATCCCCACAACGCCGAGGCGCTGGCGACGCGGACGAGCCTGGACGCATGAGCGCGGCCGACCACCTGGCTGCCGAGCGCCTGGCTGAGGTCCGGCAACGGATCGACGCGGCCGCGCGCAGCGCCGGCCGCGATCCGGCGGATGTCACCCTGGTCGCCGTCTCCAAGACCCATGGCGCCGACCGCGTCCGCGAGATGCTGGAAGCAGGCCAGCGCGTGTTCGGCGAAAACCGCGTCCAGGAGGCGCAGGAGAAGTTTCCCGATCTCAAATCCGCATATCTCGACCTCGAATTGCACCTGATCGGTCCCCTCCAGACCAACAAGGCGCGCGACGCGGTCAAGCTGTTCGACGTCATTCAATCGGTCGACCGCGAACGGCTTGCGGCGGCCCTCGCCAAGGAAATGGCCCATCTCGACCGCCGGCCGTCCTGCTACATCCAGGTCAATACCGGTGAGGAGGCGCAGAAAGCGGGCGTGGCGCCGGCCGCTGTCGATGCCTTCGTCGCCACCTGCCGCGACACACACAAGCTGCCCGTCGTCGGCCTGATGTGCATTCCGCCGGTCGACGAGGAACCGGCGCTGCATTTCGCCCTGCTGGCGAAGATCGCCGCACGCAACGGCCTGGCCAGGGTCAGCATGGGCATGAGCGCCGACTATGAGACGGCGGTGCGGCTGGGCGCCACCCATGTCCGGGTCGGCAGCGCCCTGTTCGGCGCGCGCCCGCCGCTCGAGACGGCCCCGCCGCAGGCCACTCCACCGCTGACTCATGCCTGAACTTCCCGAGGTCGAGACCGTCCGCCGTGGCCTCGTCCCCCGGATGGTAGGCCGGAAGATTGTCCGGTTGCTCCAGCACCGCCGCGACCTGCGCGTGCCGCTGCCGACGCAATTCGCCAAGAAGGTCGAGGGCCGCAAGGTCCGCGCCATCGACCGCCGGGCCAAGTACCTGCTGTTCCGGCTCGATGATGGCCACACCCTGATCGCCCATCTCGGGATGTCGGGCCGCATGACGCTGCACGATGCCGCGAGCGCCGCCGAGCATCCCTTCGACCGCCACGACCATGTCGTCTTCGAGACCGACGAGGGTTGGCAGGTCCGCTTCAACGATGCCCGACGCTTCGGACTGATGCTGCTGGCCGCCGACGAGGCGATCCCCAAGCACAAGCTCTTCAAGGGGCTGGGACCCGAGCCGCTCGACGAGACCTTCGATGGCGCGGCGCTCGCCGCCCGCCTGAAAGGCCGGCGCACGCCGATAAAGGCTGCCCTGCTCGACCAGAAGACGCTGGTCGGCGTCGGCAACATCTACGCCTGCGAGGCGCTGTTCCTGGCCGGCATCTCGCCCCGGCGCCTCGCACACACAGTGCAGGGCGAGCGTGCCCAGCGTTTGGTGGCCGCCATCAAGAAGGTGCTGCAGCGGTCGATCGAGGACGGCGGCTCGACGTTGCGCGACCACGTTCAGCCCGGTGGAGAGCTCGGGTATTTCCAGACCCGGTTCAATGTATACGATCGCGCCGGCATCGCCTGTCCGACGCGGGGCTGCAGCCGCACGGTGCGTCGGCTCGTGCAGTCCGGGCGTTCGACCTTCTATTGCACGCACTGCCAGCGCTAGCTAAGAGCCGCGCCATACCTGGCGCCATACTTGAGGAGGACGCCCGTGGCTGCCGCATATGAAAACATCCTGACCGAATCCCAGGGCCGCGTGGGTATCATCCGGCTCAACCGGCCCAAGACGCTGAACGCGCTCTGCGCCGATCTGGTCCGCGAGCTCGGCCAGGCGCTCGATGCGTTCGAGTCCGATCCCGGCATCGGCTGCATGGTCCTGACCGGCAGCGACAAGGCCTTCGCGGCCGGCGCCGATATCAAGGAGATGAAAGACAAGTCCTACCAGGACGTCTTCCTCCAGGACTTCATCA
>JAQSDW010000005.1 GCA_029946105.1 Reyranella sp.
TAGCCGCCGGCTGCTGACACCGTTTCATCAGGCGCGTTCACGGCGTTTCGATGCCCGTGTGGCCTTTAGGTGACCATGCCGTCGTGCCCCCACACACAGCCCATCCATGGGCTAAAGGCGTGGTGGGGATGTGCAGCATGGAAACCATCAGGAACAGAAAGGACAATCGTCGATGATTGCGAGCTTCACGGGTTTGCCTTCGCAGTGTGCCGGCAGCGGCGGCATGAAGCGTGCCGACATTCACGCTGACATTCACCGGGCCTCCAGCACGCCCGAGTCGATGCGCTTGTCGGACGCGCAGAAGGCGGAGGTGCACGCAACCCTGGAGGCGATCCTCGATCGCCTCGACGGGATGCCGCGTGCGCCGGATGCCTGGGAGGAAACCTGCCTGGTCCTTGCCCTCAACTTCCTGGAGTCGGGTCTTTACGAACGCGCCCTCAAGGAGCTGGATGATTGCGTCCTGCCGGCCGGCGAGCGATCGCCCTGGCGCGAGCGACAGATCAACAGGAACCCTCGACGCTACTCGGTGGCCCGCTTGCGGGCTCGGCTCGCCGGCGTGCAGGCGGCGATCAGGTAGGCTTCGCGGCCTTGGTCGGATCGCCGAGCGTCTTGTTGAGGGCGACGGCCTTGGCGGCGAGGCGACGGGCGGTGAAGGGCTCGACGGTCATGCCCTTGGTGATCTCGAGCGTGGCCATTTCGAACTTTCCACCCGGCACGAGCCGGGGCTCGATCAGGCGCAGGCGCTGTCCGCGCCAGAAGCCGAACAGCACGCGCTCTTCCTCGGCGCGGATCAGCAGGACGGGACCGCGCGCGAGATAGACGAGGTGGCCCCATTTGACGACCTCGTCCAGGGTGGCGCCCGACTTGACGGCGGCGCGCAGCGTCTCGACGCAATCGCGGCGCCAACCGCGGAGCGCGCTCACGTAGGCATCGGGACTGGTATCGGGATGGGCGGCGTGCGTGGCCTTCTTCATCATGCGCCAATCCCTATGAAATCGAGAGCAGGTAGCGCGCCAGAATCCCACCGCTCTGGGGCGGCAGAAGCGCCGGTGCCCCATACAGTTTGACGGTGATCGCGCAGCCGTCCGCGTCGGACGCCTTGGCCAGGGCGGCGAGCGTGTTGAAATCGGCGGTGGTGAAGCCCGCTTCCGTGAGCAGGCGTATGACTTCCTGGCTGGTGATCTGCTGTTGCTGCTGCGCCGCCGCCGCCGCCGCGGGGCGCGCGCGGCCGTTCAGGTACGCTTCTTCCTGCGCCGACAACGCGCGACGAAAGAGGGCGCCGCCGTTGCCGTCCAGCCGGTTCGGCTGCTGGATGCCCACCAGGCCGAATTCCTTGCACAGCACCACGTTGGTGCCCTGCAGGTATTTCACGAACGCGTGCATGGCGGCGATGGCGCCGAGGGCCGACGCGTCGTCGGCGTTGCGGAGCGCGGGCACGATGAAGTCGCGGCGCACCTCGCCGCCCACGATGAAGGTCTGCTGCGGCCCGATCTTCGCCGGGTCTTTCAGTTCCGCCTCGATGGCCTGGCGGAACCGGGCTTCGACCGTGGCATTTTCTTTCAGCACCAATCCCACGAGGGGCGCTTCCCGGACGACCTGCAGGGCCTGTTCAACCACTGATGCGTTGTCCCGCGACTCCAGATACTTGAGCCCGAAACCGGTCGCGGCGGCCGAAAGGGCTGCTGCCGCCGCGATCGCCACGAGCTGCATGGTGCGTCCCATGCCGGCCGGCTTGCGGACGTGAAGATACGCCGCCACGGCGACGGCCACGGCGATGCCCACGATTGTTGCCCAGATTTCCATCAACGTTTCATCCCATCAGCGTTTCATCGGGGTGATGCCGCGCCGATGCCGCGCGACGCGGCGGTGTCCCCCCGCGGTCTCCCCGGCCATCTCCCCGGCCATCTCTGCGGCGTGCTGCCGTTCGTCGGCCATCAGCACCAGGCCGAAGGTCACCAGCAGCACGCAGACGGTGCTGAGATACATGCCGTAGCCCCAGACCATGTCGACGGTCTCCGGTTCGGCGATGTCGAACCAGTCGAGGCCCAGCAAGCCGACGCGGAACAGGCGGGCGGCGGCGATGCCGGCCAGGGCAAGGGCGGCGAGGCGGCGGCTGCGCAGGCCGTCCTGCCGGCCGCCGCGCCAGGTCTCCCACGCTGTCGCCAGCGCCAGGCCGCCGACGAACAGCGAGAACAGCAGCGATTGGGCGCGGAGCGCGGCGCCCATCTGCCAGCTGATGGTGACCAGGAGCACGAAGACGAAGGTGGTCGCGGCGACGACGATCGTCATGCGCAGCGGCGCCGCCTTGTCGCCGTTGAAGCGGCGCATGCTGACGCACATCGCGGCGTAGCTCGCGACGCCGAGCGCGTCGGCCGCCACGAAGAGGGCCGCCGAGGTGCCCGGCCCGCGCAGTGTGATCAGCAGCCCGCCGACGCTGCCCAGCACCAGGGCTGCGGCCCAGCTGCGCAGCGCCACGGCGTCGCGGTTGCGATACCAGGCGAGCAGCGACACGCCGGCGGCGACCAAAGTCGTGAAGACGCTGACGATATCGAGCGTGGGCAGGTGCAGATGGACGTGCATGGGTCGCATCATTCTACACTTTCCCGCCCGAAACGTGGACTCCGGGACGGCGTCATGATGTTGTCCGGCGGGATCTCGAAGAATCGGAGTGTTACATGCGAATTGCGATCGTGGCGCCGGGCGGCGTCGGCGGCTATTTCGGTGGGCTGCTGGCGGTGGCGGGCGAGGATGTCGTGGCCGTGGCGCGTGGCGCCCATCTCGAGGCGATCAAGGCCGGCGGCCTCAGGATCGAGGGGTCGCGCGGCAACCACGTCGCCCGGATCGGGGCGAACGACAATGCGGGTTCCCTCGGCACCGTCGACGTCGTCCTGTTCGCGGTAAAACTCTTCCAGGCCGAAGCCGCGGCGCACGCGGCGGCACCACTGTTTGGGCCGCAGACGCTCGCCATCTCGCTGCTGAACGGCATCGACGGGCCGGACAAGCTCGCCGCCGCCTTGCCCGGCGTTCCGGTGCTGGGCGGCTCGGCCTATGTCTCGGCGGTGATCGCCGAGCCCGGCCTCGTGCGTTACACCAGCGCCATGTCGTCGATCGTCTTCGGCGCACCGCAAGGTGATGAAGCCGCGCGCGCCAAGGCCGCCGACTTCGTCGCGCGTTGCAAGAAGGCGGGTTTCAGCGCCGAGATGGTCGAGGACATCCAGAGTTCGCTGTGGACCAAGTTCATCGGTCTCGCCGCCAACGCCGCGCTCACGTCTGCCGCGCGCCTGCCGGCCGGGCCGCTCTACAGCGACCCCGATGTGATCGAGGTGGCCGCCGCCCTGATCACCGAAGGCACTGAAGTGGCCCGCGCCGCGGGCGCCAAGGTGCCGGCCGACATCGAGGCGGTGAGTGTCGGACGGCTCAAACAGTTTCCGCCCGGCATGTATGCCTCGATGTATCACGACATCGCCAAGGGCGGCCCGCTCGAGGTCGACGGCCTGTCGGGCTATATCGTGCGCGAGGGGCGGCGGCTCGGCGTGCCGACGCCGTATCACGCGGCCCTCTATGCCGTGCTGAAGCCGCATCGTGCGGGAACGCCCAAGGTGGGGTGAGAGCATGTCCTTCCTGAACAGACGAGCGCTATTGGGTGGCGCGTCATTCGCAGCGCTTGCCGCACCACTTGCGACACGAACGGCGGCGCAGACTTATCCGTCGAAGCCGATCCGGTACGTCGTGCCCTTTGCCGCCGGTGCGGGCGTGCTCGACATCATGGCGCGCATCGTGAGCCAGCATCTGGGCACCAGCCTCGGCCAACAGGTCGTGGTCGACAATCGGCCGGGCGCCGGCGGCAACGTGGGCGCGGAGATCGCGGCCAAGGCGGCGCCCGACGGCTATACGATGCTGATGGGCAACACCGCGCTGGTGGTGAGCCCCTATCTCTTCGCCAAGCTGCCGTTCGATCCGCTGACCGGTTTCGTGCCGGTCACCCAGGTGAATTCCGCGCCGCTGCTGCTGGTCGTTCATCCCTCGCTGCCGGTGAAGTCGGTGGCCGAGCTCGTGGCATACGCCAAGGCACGGCCGGGCAAGCTCAACTACGGCTCGGGCGGCATCGGCACCACGCCCTTCCTGGCGACCGAACTCTTCAAGTCGCTGGCGGGCATCGACGTCGTCCATGTGCCCTACAAGGGCGGCGCGCCGGCGCTGGCCGACCTGGTGGCCGGGCAACTGTCGTTCATGATCGAGAACGTGCCGGGCACGCTGCCGTTCGTGAAGGACGGCAGGCTGCGCGCGCTCGCCATCACCAGCCGGCAGCGGCTGGCGTTGGTGCCCGAGGTGCCGACGATGATCGAGGCGGGCGTGGCCGGCTACGAGATGATCGGCTGGAACGGCATCTTTCTGCCCAAGGGCACGCCGGCCGAGATCGTCTCACGGCTCAATGCCGATCTGGTGAAGGTGCTGGGCACCGCCGAGATGAAGGAGCAGATGGCCAAGCTCGGCGCCGAGCCGGTCGGCGGCACGCCTCAGCAGTTCGGCGCCTTCGTGCAGGCCGAGTCCCAGCGCTGGGGCAAGATCATAAAAGACCTCGGCATCAAGCCGGAGTAGCGACGACCCCAGCGGCCATCGCCGTGTCGACGCAGGCCTCGAAGGCGATGTCGCGCGACAGTGCGCCCGAGGCGCGCATCGCGGCGTGCAGGCGATCATATCCTTCGCGGCGGATGACGGGATCGGGGCCCCACAGTTTGAGCGCGCGGTAGCGGTCGATGCAGGCGGCGAAGATTTCCGTCGCGAGATCGGGGAAGTAATCCTTCAGGAGGCCGGCGATCTCGATCGCGGGCGTCTGGGCGAACCAGCCCAGGGTGCGATGGATGGCGCGGGTCATGCGCTGCAGCTCCTCGGCGCGTTCGCTCAGAACGTCGCGGCGCGTCACCAGCGTGGTGTAGGCGGTGAGGCCGCGCGTGGCGGCGGCGTTCCAGACATGGCCTGCGCCCGAGGCGATCAGGCGCTCGGCGTAGGGCTGGAAGACTTGTATGGCGTCGAGCTTGCCGGCAGCGAGTGCGGCCTCGTTCTCGGCCATCGTCTTGTCGGCGACGCGGTCGAGGCTGGCCGGATCGACGCCGGCGGGCCTGAGATCGTTCTGCAGGCAGATCCACGGCGTCGGCACTTCCGAGACTGACGCAAAGCGCAGGCCCTTCAAATCCGCGAAGCGGAAGTCGGGTTTGGGCTTGGCGCCGATGATGAAGAAGGGATCGCGCGCCACGACATCGCAGAAGCAGACGAGGTCGCAGGCGGGCTCCTGGTCGTGCAGCATCATCACCCGCAGCGGCCCGCCCCACATCACGTCGACCTCGCCGGCGCGCAGCGTCTGCACGGCGGCCCCGGGACTGGGCGAGGGGATCATGGCCACTTCGACGCCGGTGGCGGCGAATGCGCCGGTCGCCTGGGTGGCATAGAAGGGCGCGTAGAACAGCGCGCGGAAATTCTCGGACAGTCTGATCGTCATGATGTGCGATCTCCCTGAAGGTAGTTCACCACATTCGCGCCGCCGTCGCGAGGCGCTAGACTGGCGGCGCTGCGAATGAAGCGGAGGGAACGGGCGATGGAAACCACGGAGGCTGTCACACATCACTATGCGGAGATCGGCGAGGTCATGCTGCACTATGTGACGGCGGGCAAGGGACCGCCGGTCGTGCTGATCCATGGCTGGCCGCAGACCTGGTACGAATGGCGCCATACGATCGCAGCACTTGCGCCCAAGTACACCGTGATCGCGCCGGACATGCGCGGCCTCGGCGACAGTTCTCGGCCGCTTTCCGGCTACGACAAGCGCACCGTCGGCAACGACATCTGGCGGCTGGTGACGGAGAAGCTGGGTCACAAGCGCTTTCTCCTGGTCGGTCACGACTGGGGCGGGCCGACCGCCTACGCCATCGCCGCCGACCATCCCGAGGCGATCGAGAAGCTCGTAATCGTCGATGTCGTCATTCCGGGCGACGGCGGCGATTTCAGCCAGGGCGGCCGGCGCTGGCACCACCAGTTCCACATCACGCCCGACCTGCCCGAGGCACTCACGCAGGGCCGCGAACGTATTTATCTGCAGTGGTTCTATCAAACCTTCGCCTACCACCCGGGCGCCATTTCGGATGCCGACATCGACGAGTTCGTCCGCACCTACAGCCAGCCCGGTGCGATGCGTGCGGGGTTCAGCTTCTATCGCGCCATGTTCCAGGACGCCAAGGTCAATGCCGCGCAACTCGCGACCGGCTTCCGCTTGCCGATGCCGGTGCTGGCGATCGGCGGCGGCTGCAGCTATCCGCACGCGCGCGGCCGCGGCAGCGAGCCCGAGCAGAGCCTGCGCCGGGTCGCGACCAACGTACGCGGCGCGGTGATTGCGGAGTGCGGCCACTTCGTGCCGGAGGAGCAGCCCGCCGCACTGAACAAGCTTCTGCTGGAATTCTTTGCGGAATAAAAGGAGGCAGAAATGGCAGCACCAGGAATCGCTCCGGGGTTTCTCGCGATCCGGCCGGAATGGCTGGGCCAGCATCATGAGGCAGTGCTCGAACCCGGATTGCCGATCGTCGATCCGCACCATCATCTCTGGGATCGTCCCGGCAACAGCTACCTGCTCAACGACCTGATCGCCGACACGTCCAGCGGCCACAACATCGTGGCCACGGTGTTCGTCGAATGCCGGGCGATGTACCGCGCCGATGGCGAGGAGACGCGCCGGTCGCTGGGCGAGACCGAATTCGTGAACGGCATCGCTGCCATGAGTGCCAGCGGCGGCTATGGCGCGACCAAGGTCTGCCTCGGCATCGTCGGCAATGTCGACATGCGTTTCGGAAATCGCGCCAAGGCAGCGCTGGAGGCGCACGTCGCGATCTCCGGCGGCCGCTTCAAGGGCATCCGCAACGTCGCGCCCTGGCATCCGAGCGGGTTGCGCGCCAGTTCGGCCACCCCGCCGGAAGGCCTGCTGCGCGATGCCGAATTCCGTCGCGGCTTCGCGGCGCTCGGGCAGCTTGGCTTGAGCTTCGATTCCTGGCTGCTGCACACACAGCTCGACGACCTGATCGATCTCGCCCGCGCCTTTCCCGGCACCAGCATCGTGCTCGACCATGTCGGCGGCCCGATCGGTATTGGGCCTTATGCCGGCCGTAGTGCCGAGGCCTTCGCCGAGTGGAAGCCAAAGCTGTTCGAGCTGGCGCGCTGTCCCAACGTCACGGTGAAGCTGGGTGGCCTCGGCATGCATCTCGGCGGCTTCGACTTTCCCGAGCGGCCCAAGCCACCGACCTCGGCCGAACTGGCCGAGGCGTGGAAGCCCTATATCGAAACCTCGATCGAGGCCTTCGGTCCCGAGCGCGCGATGTTCGAGAGCAACTTCCCGGTCGACAAGGGCATGTGCAGCTACGCCGTGCTGTGGAACGCCTTCAAGCGCCTGGCGGCGGGATATTCGGCCTCAGAGAAGACAGCGCTGTTTAGCGGCACGGCCGCGCGAGTCTACAAGCTCGCGCTGCCTAAAAGTTAGCGCTTCACCTCGACATTCCAAAACGCCGTCGTCGAGGGTGGGCGCACCCAGCCCGAGGTGCGCGTGCTGACGGCGGAGGCGCCGTACCATTCGCCCAGCGGGTAGTGCGTGCCGAGTTCCATGGCGCGCGCCTGGATCTGCTCGGCAATGGCCAGGCGCTTGGCCGTGTCGGGTTCGAGGGCGAAGGCATCGCGCAGCTCCTCGATCCTGGCATCGCACGACCAGCCGGCCGAGGCCTTGTCGCAGGCCGAGTTGAGAAACAACGACGTGACCGGGTTCACCACGTCGAGCACGCCGGTGCTGCTCAGCGTAACGTTCCAGCCGCGATCCTCGGGCGGCTCCTTGCGCATCACGCGCGCGAGATGGCTCTGCCAGTCGGCCGGTCGCATGTCGACCTTGAAGCCAACGCGCTCGAGCTGTGCCTTGGCGACGGGGCCGAGATTGGCGAGCGAGGCGAGGTCGGTGACCTGCAGCAGCACGATCGGCCGGCCGTCGTAGCCTGCCTCCTTCATCAGCGCCTTGGCCTTCTCGACATTGCCTTCGAGCAGTCCCGTCGTGCCGGCGTCTGATGCGAGCGGCGTGCCGCAGCCGAAGTAGGTCTTGCACAGGCGCCAGAATTTCGGATCGCCGACCGCAGCCTCCAAATAGCCCTTCTGGTCGATGGCGTAGCCTAGTGCCAGCCGCATGCGCGGGTCGTTGAAGGGCGGATGGAGCCAGTTGGGCCGCAGCGCATACTGGTTGGCGTAGGCGCCGCGCTGCACGTCGATGCCCCTCTTCTTCTCCAGCAGCGGCAGCAGGTCGTGCGCCACGGCCTCGAGAGCATCGACCTCGCCGTTCTCCAGTGCGTTGACTGCCGTCTGCGTGTCGGAGATCGACACCCATTCGATGCGGTCGACCTTGGCCACCTTGGCGCCGGCGAAGTTGGCCGGCGGCTCGGCGCGCGGCACGTACTTGGGGTTCTTCACGTAGACGACGCGGTCGCCCGGCCGCCATTCGTCCGCCTTGAACATGAACGGGCCGGAGCCGGTCGGGTCCTTGAGCTGCGTCGTAGCCGGCAGCTCGGCCACGCGCTTGGGCATCATGAAGGGAACGATACCGGCCGGCTTGGCGAGCGAGTCGAGCACCAGCCCATAGGGCCGCTTCAGCTCCATGCGGATGGTCTTCGCATCAGGGGCCGACAGCTCCTTGATATAGCTGAACAGCTTGATGCCCATCACGTCGCGGCTGCCCCAGCGCTTGAGCGAGGCTGCGCAATCCTCGGCCGCGACCGGCGTGCCGTCATGCCAGGCAAGGCCGTCGCGCAGGACGAAGGTGTAGACCAGGCCCGCTGGATCGACGCTCCATTTGTCGACCATCTGCGGCTGCGGCCTGAGATTGCCGTCGAGCCCGAACAGCGTGTCGTAGACCAGGTAGCCGTGCGTGCGGCTGATCTGAGCCGACGCCCAGATCGGATCGAGGATCTTCAGGTCCGAATGCATGACGATCTTCAGCGTCGATTGCGCCGATGCCGGCGCGGCGAACACAAGTGCGGCGAGAGCGATGAGGATGCGGTGTAGCCTCATGGGTGGTTCCTCCGGTTCATTTTTGTTCGGCGGCGAGGCCGTTGATCGTCTGCAACGCGTAGGCACGGAACTGGCCGAGGATCATGCCCTTCCAGTCGTCGGCATCGACGTGGAAGGCATCGCGCGCGGCACGGCGGATTTCGGCGCGCAGCATGTCGGGCGCATCGGCATGTCCGGCGAGCCAGGCCTCGCCGCGTAGCGCCCGCCGTACGGCGGGGTTGGGCAGCGTGCCGTATTCGAGCGTCGTCGGCGTGATCGCGACGCCGGGGCATTCCTCGGGCGCGCAGCCGGTGATGTGGCCCATGGTGCGCGGCGAAACCGATTCCGCCATCGAACTCACGATCAGGTCGCGACCCCACCACGCGCGTGCGCGCGCCAGCGTCTCCGGGCTGTGGCGGCCGAAGATCTTCTCGCCATGGCCATAGGGGCCAAGGCCGGTGTGCACGTCGATCCAGGCGATGTGGCGGCGCCGGGAGCCGTGTGCGCGCAGGATGGCGCGCACGGTCTTGTTGCTCCACGCCGGCGCCGTGCCGGAATAGAAGAGGCCGTCGGGGTGCACGGCCTGGCCGCTGGAGACGCCGGGCGTCCGCTGGCCGGCGAGACGGGCCATGGCGGCGGCGAGTTTCTCCTCGTTCGCGGCCGACGGCGGCCATGCCTTGGGCACCAGCAGGTCGTGGATCTCTTCGTAGACCGGGTTGGCGGGATAGGGCTGGCCGAAATCGTTGAAGTTGCGGTTGAGGTCGATGTTGTCCTCGTTGGTCCGCTTCAGGTGCGAGAAGCCGTAGGGATTGACGGCGTGGATCAGCAGCACGGCGATGCCGCCATCGCTGGCGCGCTGCAGCAGCGGATCGTGGAGGAGGCTGAGCTGACAAGCCGAGCCGGAAAACCCCTCGGGCCCATGCGTGCCCGAACTCACGATGAACAGGCAGGACGCATCGGCGGCGCCGATCAATGCCGTGTCCATGGCGATCTCCTCGCCCTCGGCACCCTTCAGCGGATGCGTGTGGGACTCGACCGTGGCGCCGCGCGCGCGGGCGGCTTCGAGCAAGCGCTCGCGGGCCTCGCGATAGGTCGCCGAGAAATGGCGAGCGGTCATCGGATCCTTTCGTCGAAGAAGTCGAGCGCGCGGAAGGCACCGCCGATGGCCGGCAGGAACCACGGCTTGCCGGTATAGAGCGGAATCGCGGGCAGCGGTGCATCGCCGAACGGCATCCGGCTTTGTGGGCGGCCATGCAGGCGTGCGGCGATCGACCGGCCCATGGCGTCGCCCATGAAGGGCATCATCGACACGCCCGAGCCGTTGCAGCCCAGCACGAAGTGCAGCCCGTCGAGACAGCCGGCATGCGGCAGGGCGTCGTAGGTGAAGGCAACATTTCCCTGCCAGGTGTGCGTGACCTTGACGTCGGCAAGCTCCGGGAATCGTTTGACCAACGAGGCATGCAGCAGGCGCGCGCGCTTCTCGCCGTCGATTTCGGTGAAGCGGGCGCGGCCGCCGAAGATCACACGCTTGCCGTCGGGCGAGAGCCGATAATAGTTCAGCACCCGGCGCGTCTCGGAGAAAGTGCGGCCGCGCGGGCAGAGTTTCAGCGCCAGGCATGGCGGCAGTTCCTCGGTCGCGATGACGTGGCTGGCGATGGGCACGAGGCGGCGCTGCAGCCGGGGCGTCACCCCGCCGGTATAGCCATTGGTGGCGACCACGACATGGCGGGCCTGCATCTCGCCCGAGGTCGTGGCAATCCGCCAGCCGTCGCCGCTGCGGGCAAGGCCGGTGGCGCGGCAGTGGCCGGCCAGCGTGATCGAATTGCGCCGCCGCACGGCGGCCAGCAGGCCGCCGTAGAACAGGGCGGGATGCAGTTTGCCCGCGGTCTCCAGCACCATGCCGCCGTGATAGTAGTCGCTGCCGATCTCTTGGCGCTGCTCCTCGCGGCTCACCAGATAGCAATCGGTGGCGCCGCCGGCGCGCAGCTTGTCGTAGCGCTTGCGCAGCCCCTCGTAGTGCGAAGCGGCGCAGGCGCCGAGGAAGCGGCCGCGCTGTTCGAGATGGCAGTCGATGTTTTCCTTTTCCACCAGGTCGAACAGCCCGCGATAGGCCTCGACCGCCCAGCCGACGACGTCGCGCACCAGGTCGGGCGCGTAGTCGAGGCTCTTGCCGGTAAAGCTCTTGCCGATGCTGAGACCGGCGCTGATCGCGCCGCCGCTCCGCGTGCTGGCGCCCGAGCCGAATTCCGTGGCTTCCAGCACCACGCTCTGGATACCCGAATCGGCCAGTGCCCGCGCGGCCGCGAGCCCGGCATAGCCGCCGCCCACTACCGCCACATCGGTGCTTGCCGGCAGCGACGGCGCCTCGATCGCCTGTGGCCGGAAGGCCTCCCACCAGTAGGGCTCGTCCTTGAAGCTGCTCGCCAGGATCGACTGGCCATTCCTAGGCATGAAAACACTCTTCGACAAAACGTTGAGGATTGGGACTTTTGGCTTGTCGCTACGCCACGTCAAAGTCATTGTCGGAGTACGACAATTCCCTGGAGTTATGATGATCACGTCGCGCCAGCTCGAAGCGTTTCGCGCCATCATGGAACACGGCACGGTGACGGCGGCGGCCGAGCGGCTGGGCGTGTCGCAGCCGGCGGTGAGCAAGATCCTGGCCGGGCTGGAACTCGAGATCGGCTATCCGCTGTTCACGCGGATCAAGCGGCGGCTGGCGCCGACCAGCGAGGCGCGGCTGCTGGCGGCCGAGGTGACGCGGCTCTATCACAGCCTCGACCGCATCAGCGAGATGGCGCGCGAGATTCGCGACCGCCAGGTCGGTGACCTCCATGTCTATTCGACGCCGGCGCTGGGACGCACCGTGCTGCCCGATGTGATGGCGGGCTTCGTCAAGCGCCACGCCAAGGCGCACATCGTGTTCCATGTCCGCAGCTCGACCTACATCAACCAGAAGATGGTCGACCAGCAGATCGACCTCGGATTCTCGATGATGCCGTTCGAACATCCCTCGATGATGACGGAGGAGTTGAGCCGCGCCGCCGCCGTCTGCGTGCTGCCGGCCGGCCATCGCCTGGCGCGGCGCAAGCTCATTCGCCCGGCGGACCTGCGCGGCGAGCGCTTCCTTTCGTTTCCGCTCGACGGCCGCATGCGCCATCTGATCGATGCCGCCTTCGAGCAGGAGCGCATCGAGCGCAGCCTGCAGATCGACGTCTATTCCTCGGCCGACGCCTGTGCGCTGGCGGCACGCGGGCTCGGCGTCTCGATCGTCGAGCCCTTCACGGCGCGTGACTACGAGCGCGACGGCATCGCCGTGGTGCCGTTCGAGCCGCGCATCCGCTACCTGTTCCGCGCCATGCGGCCGCGCTTTCGCAAGCCGTCGCGCCTGGCCGACGCCTTTCTCGATGCGGTGAAGGCCCATCTGCGCACCAACGGTTGGGCTTGACCGATCACGCCCACGATCAGGCCGGGTCATGGGCCACGAAGAATTCGAGGCCGATCAGGCGTTCCAGCAGCATGACGACAACCAGCGTGACCACGACGGTGGCGGTCGAGATCGCCGCCAGCACGGGCGAGGCGTTCTCCTGGATGAAGGCGTAGATCTGCACCGGCAGCGTCGTGACCTGGGGGCCGGTCAGGAACATGGTGACGGTCACCTCATCGAACGAGATGATGAAGGTGAAGAGCAGCGCCGTGACCAGGCCGGAACGTGCCAGCGGCAAGGCGATGCCCAACGCCAGGCGGCGCTCGTCGGCGCCCAGCAGGGAGGCTGCCTCCATGATCTCGCCGTCGATGCGCGCCATGGCAACCGCGATCGGCCGCCAGGCGAAGGGCAGCGTGACGACGACGTGGGCCGCCACGATGCCGCCCGCCGTGCCGAGATGGCCGGTGAGCGCCAGTACGTTGACCAGCGCCACGCCCAGCGCCGCATGGGGAAAGAACAGCGGCGACATCACCACCAGTTCGAAGGCGGGCAGCCAGCGCGGCTTCAGGCGATGGCCGGCATAGGTACCGGTGAAGGCGATGGCGGTGGCGAGCACGGCCACGATGCCCGCGATGCCGAGGCTGGTCAGGAAGGCTTCTACCCAGCGCGGATCGGTGGCGGCTTCGAGGTACCAGCGCAGGCTGAGCTCGCCCGGCGGGAAGCGGAGATAGCCCGCGGCGGCGAACGAGGTGGCGGCGATGACCAGGATCGGCGCCGGCAGGAAGAACAGCAGCGCGAACGAGCCGGCGCGGCCGAGCTTGATCAGCGGGGCGTTCATGGGCCGACGTTCATGGAGTGGCGCTCATCGATCCGCCTTCGGCACCAGCGCGCTTTCGAGGGCGCGCAGCAGCATGAGGCCCAGCCCGCTCAGCAGCAGCAGGCAGAGCGCCCAGGCCGAGGCCTTGTTCATGTTGAAGTTGTAGACGACCTCTTGATAGATCTGCGTGCCGGCCATCTTCTGGCGGATCCCGCCCAGCAGGATCGGCGTCACGATGGCACCCATCGAGGTGAGGAAGGTGATGCCGATGCCGGTGAAGACGCCGGGCAGCGACAACGGCAGCACGACGCGACGCCAGGTGGCGAGGCCCGACGCGCCCAGCGACTCGCTCGCCTCCTCCAGCCTGGTGTCGATCTGCAGCAGCACCGACAGCGTGGCGATCACCGAGAACGGCATCAGCACATGGGTGAGGCCGATCACCACGCCGAGATCGTTGAAGATCAGTGGCAGCGGCGACTGGATGGCGCCCAGCCAGCGCAGCGCCTCGTTGAGAAACCCCTTGGGTCCCAGGATCACCAGCCAGCCGTAGGTGCGCACGACAAGGCTGACCAGCCATGGCACCAGCACGACCACCAGCAGAAGATTGCGCCAGCGTGGCAGGCGCCAGAGCAGCCAGGCGATGGGATAGGCCAGCACCGCCGAGGCGAGCGCCACCACGACCGAGATCGAGACGGTGCGCAGGAAGACCTCGTGATAGTCGGGCCGCTCGACGATCTGGCGGAAGTAGACCAGCGAGACGCCGTCCTTGGTCCAGAAGGCATTCAGGAACAGCAGCACGACCGAACCCAGGAACAGCGCGAGCACCAGCAGGGCCGGCAACAGCAGCCAGCCGAGGCTTCGCGGGGTCGCGCTGGTCCGCACGTCAGGCGCCGGCTGCGAAGCCGGGCGGGAACGTGGCCGAGGCGTTGGTTTCCTTGTCGAAGGCCTGGGCGAGCTGGATTAGGTGCGCCTCAGCGTACCACGGCGCCACGAAATGGATACCGATCGGCAGGCCGGCCTTCGAATGGCCGAACGGAATGCTGATCGCCGGATGCCCGGTCATGTTGAAGGGGATGGTGTAGGTGTACCAGGCCGCGCGCAGGTCGCCGATAGGCTTGCCGTCGACGACGAGCGGCGCGAACTGGTCCTGGGTGGCGGGCGGCGCCGGCATGGCGACGGTCGGTGTCAGCAGCAGGTCGCAGTCGTCGAACAGTCGCTGCACCGACTTGTAGGCCGCGGTGCGGTCCATCAATGCGCGGCGCAGCATGACGACGTCGACGGCATCGCCCTCGTCGAGCGTCCTGGCGAACGAGGGATCCAGATCGCCGCGGCGGTTCTTCAGGATATCGCCGAAACGCTCGATCTGGTTGGCGCGCAGGATCAGCCGCGCCACGTCGAGCTTCCAGTCGATCTCGCGGCCGTCCATCTCCTTGATGCGCGCGCCGCGCTTGTCGAGGAAGGCGAGGGCGGCATCGAGCCGGGCCTCGGTATCGGGATCGAGATAGCCACCGGTCATGCGGCGGATGACGGTGATGCGCTTGCCGGCGATGGGATCCTCGGCGCCCTGCGGCCAGGCGAACGGCGTGGTGCCGATGGCCAGCGTCCACGGATCGTCGCGATGGCCGCGCGACATCGACGCGAGGCCGGCGCCGAGATCGGTCGGGTGGCGGGCCATGACGCCGAGGTAAGTGAGCTGACCGAACTGGTCGGGCGGCACCTCGTGCGGCACGCGGCCGAGCGTGGCCTTGAGGCCATAGACGCCGCAGCAGGCGGCGGGAATGCGGCCCGAGCCGGCGCCGTCGGTCGACATGGCGATCGGCCCGAGGCCCAGCGCCACCGAAACCGCCGCACCGCCGCTCGATCCGCCCGACGTGTGCTCACGGTTCCACGGATTGCGCGTGATGCCGTGCAGGCGGCTGTCGGTCAGCACCTTGTGGCCGAACTCCGGCGTCGTCGTCTTGGCGAACAGCACGGCGTCGGCGGCGCGCCACTGGCCGATGGCATCGGCATCGGCCGCCGGCACGTTGTCCTTCATGGTGAGCGAGGCGAAGGCGGTGCGCAGGCCCTTGGTCAGGATCAGGTCCTTGGCCGACACCGGCACCGCGGCGAGTGCGCCGAACTTGGCGCCCTGCTTGCGGCGGGAATCGAGCGCATCGGCGGTCTTGCGCGCGCCATCGGCGTCGAGGGTGGCGATGGGATTGTAAGGCTCGGCCCTGACGCAGCGTTCGAGCAGTCCCTCGACGATGTCGCGCGCGGCGACCTTGCCGGAGGTGAAGGCCGTTACGATGTCGGCGACGGGCCGGCCGGCGAAATCCTGTGCGGGCATGGTGCGGTCTTTCAGGGGTTGGCGAAAACGGTGAGGGACTGAGGGGCGATCGAGAGTTCGACGGGCTGGTTCTCGGCCAGTTCGGCGGCAGGCGCGTTGGCCATCATGAGGCCGGTGAGCGGCCCGTGCACAGTGTCGAAGGTGACTTTCAGCATCGGTCCCAACCGATGAAGGGCCGCGACACGCGCGGCGAACGAGAAGCTGCCAGTGGAAGAGGGCTGCACGGCAATCGCTTCGGGCCGGCAGGCGATTTCGCAGCTTGCGCCAGCGCGCTCCTTGCCGATCACGGCGGTGAGCGGCAGTCGGAGCCGGCTGCCGCCGATCTCGATCTCGGCCGAGGTAGCATCGAGCGAGACGATGCGGCCCGGCAGCATGTTGATGTCGCCCACGAAGCGGGCGACGAACGGCGAGGCGGGGCGGCGGTAGATCTCGCCCGGCGTGCCGACCTGTTGCACCCGACCGCCATCCATCACCACGATGGTGTCGGAGAGCAGCGTCGCTTCCTCCTGGTCGTGGGTGACGAAGACGAAGGTGGTGGCGAGCTGGCGCTGGATCGATTTCAGCTCGACCTGGAGTTGGCGGCGAAGCTGCAGGTCGAGCGCGCTCAAGGGTTCGTCGAGCAGCAGGATGGCGGGTTCCAGCACCAGCGACCGCGCCAGCGCCACGCGCTGCTTCTGGCCGCCGGAGAGCTGGCCGATTCGACGCCGCTCGAAGCCCGCCAGCCCGACCAGGCCCAGGAATCGCGAGACCGGGCCCGCGATGTCGGCGGCCGGCGTGCCGCGCACTTTGAGCCCGTAGGCGACGTTTTCGAACACGTCGAGATGGGGAAACAGCGCCAGGTTCTGGAACACCATCCCGATCGGCCGCCGCCGGGGCGGCACGCCCTGCATGGCAGCGCCATCGATGGCGATAGCGCCGCGGCTCGGTTCCAGGAAGCCCGCGATCAGGCGCAGCAGGGTGGTCTTGCCGCAGCCCGACGGACCCAGAAGCGTGACGAAGCTGCCGCCCTCGATCGCGAGATCGACCTCGTTCAGCACCGTCGTGGTGCCGAACTCCTTGCCGACGCCCGCGACCGAAATCGAGCCTCGTTTCAAGGCACGTCTCTCACTGCTTGACGCCGGACAACAGCTTCTCGGCGCGATTGACACGATCCTCGTTGTGCTCGACCACGACCCGCCAATCGGGCGAATAAAGAGTCTGCACGATCTTGTCGTAGGGCTGGCCCAAGGTCTTCTGCAGGTCGTCCGGCAGCTTCACCTTGGAATTCATCGGCAGCCAGCCGTCGAGCAGGGCGGCGCGAAGCTGCGGCTCGGCGCCGGCGATGTAATTCATCCAGACCAGAGACCTGTCCTGGTTCTTGGCGCCCTTCGGGATCACCACCACGTAGGGCAGCATCAACGCGCCCTCCTTGGGGATGACGATGTCGACGTTGGCGGCGCCGTGGCGGCGCAGGCTCCAGATGCGCGAGGCGTAGAACGGCACGGCGGCGACCTCGCCGCGCGTCAGCAGCGTGTTCATGTGGGCGAGCGAAGTGTAGGTCGCCAGCACGTTGGGTACGATCCTCTCGAGCAGCTTGAAGCCCGGCTCGATGTCCTTCTCGCTGCCGCCCATCGCCCTGGCCATGATCACCGCGTCGTAGGGCGCGAGATAGACCGGCCGCGTGAGCGACAGCTTGCCCTTCCATTTGGCGTCAGCCAGGCGCTGCCACGAGGCGAAGTCCGCCGCCTTGGCGAGGTCGGTGTTGTAGGCGATGCCGTAGTAGGTGAAGTAGACCGGCAGGCCGACGTGGCGGCCGGCCTTGTCCTTGGTCAGGAACTTCGGATCGACGTCGGCGATGCCGGGAAGCTGCTTGTCGTCGAAGCTCTCGATCAGGCCGGCATTGGAAAGCGCGATCGCCTCGAAATAGGTGACGAGGGCGAGATTGTACTGATTGGCGGCCGGCGAGCGGAGCGCGCCCGCGGGGTTTGGCACTTCGACCATCTTCACCGAGCCGCCGCCGGCCGGTGCGAACTGCTTGATGAAAGCTTCTCGCCAGGTATTGGCGCCGCCGCCGCCCCACACGGCCATAACCAGGTCGCCCTGGGCCACGGCAGGTCCGGCGCCGAGGCCGGCGAACAACGCCGCGCAGGCAAGAGCCTTCAATCGCTTCAGCATTTCGATTCCCCTCGCAAACACATCCCAGGAAAAAATATGAAGGCCGGTGAGGGCAGCGGAAAATTCATTCGTCCCGGATAGTCATTCCTTGGGGTTATGGGCCCACCGCTGTTGCCTGCGTCGGAGGCCGCACCTACAGTTCGCCGGGGAATCACGAGAGGGGCTCATATGGACACCAGGAAATTGAACCGACGTCAGGCCGTGTCGCTGCTGGGAGGCGCTGCAGCGCTCGGTGCTGCGGGTCCCGCTTTCGGCCAAGCCGAACCGGCCAAGCCCGCCCAGATCGTGGTCAATCACTCCGGAGGGTCGATGGGCACCGCCATGCGCAAGGCCTTCTTCGCCGGCTTCGAGAAGAAGTACGGCATCCGCGTGGTCGAGACGAGCCCGGCCGATTTCGGCAAGCTGCGCGCCATGGTCGAGTCCGGCAATGTCGAATGGGACATCACCGAGATCGGCGGCCAGGACGCCATTCGCGCCACCAAGCTGGGGCTGGTCGAGAAGATCGACGGCAAGATCGTCGATCGCTCGAAGTATCCCGAGAAGGTCCGCACGGACTTCGTCTTCGCCTCGTCGGTCTATACGACGATCATCGGCTACCGCACCGACGTGTTCAAGAACGGCACGCAGCCCAAGAGCTGGGCCGACTGGTGGGATGTGAAGAAATTCCCCGGCGCGCGCTCGATGCGCAACCATCCGACCGACAATCTCGAATTCGCGCTGATCGCCGACGGCGTGCCGATGGACAAGATCTATCCCATCGATTTCGACCGCGCCTTCAAGAAGCTCGACCAGATCAAGCCGGCCGTCACGGTGTGGTGGTCGACCGGCCAGCAGCCGGCACAGCTCCTGCTCGACAAGGAAGTCGTATTGGCGACCGGCTGGAACGGCCGCTTCTACGACATCATCAAGAAGGGCGCGCCCGTCGCCATCGAATGGAACGAGGGCGCGCTCAAGCAGGGCAGCTTCGTTATTCCCAAGGGCGCCAAGAATCCCTACTGGGCGAACAAGATGCTGGCCGAGATGTCGGTGCCGCAGCAGCAGGCGGTCTACGCCACCGAACTCGGCTATCCCGGTCTCAACCTCGAATCGCTGAAGTACGTCGACGACAAGGTGAAACCCTATCTGCCGACGCAGTACATCGACAAGCAGTTCTGGATCGACGATGCCTGGTACGCCGAGAACGGCACCAAGGCGATTGAACTATGGAACGCCTGGATGCTGAAAAAGGCATGAAGCAGGAGTCGGCCGAACTCCTGATCGAGGGAGCAGGCAAGCGGTTCGGCGAGGTGGCGGCGCTCGACGGCGTGTCATTGCAGGTGGCGCGCGGCGAGCTGCTGACCATCCTCGGCCCCAGCGGCTCGGGCAAGACCACGCTTCTGAAGGTCGTGGCCGGCTTCGAGAAGCCCGATACAGGATCGGTGAAGATCGACGGTGTCGAGATCACCGCCCTGCCGCCGGCCCGGCGCGACATCGGCATGGTGTTCCAGAACTATGCGCTGTTCCCCCATCTCACGGTGGAGCGCAACGTGGCGTTCCCGCTGGAGATGCGAAACGTCGCCAAGCCGGAGATCGTGCGTCGGGTGGCCGACGCGCTCGCCCTGGTGGAACTCGCGGGCTATGGACAGCGCCTGCCGCGCCAGCTTTCGGGCGGCCAGCAGCAGCGCGTGGCGCTTGCCCGCGCCATCGTCTTCAATCCGCGGCTGCTGCTGCTCGACGAGCCGTTCGGCGCGCTCGACCGCAAGCTGCGCGAGACCATGCAGCTTGAAGTCCGTCGCTTGCAGCGCAGGCTCGGCCTCACCACCATCTTCATCACCCACGACCAGGAGGAGGCGCTGGTCCTCTCCGATCGCATCGCCGTGATGAACAAGGGCACAATCCAGCAGATCGCCACGACGACGGAAATCTACGAGCGCCCGGCCAACGATTTCGTCGCCGACTTCGTGGGCGAGAGCAATATCTTCCATGGCGCAATGAGCGGCCCCGGCACGGTCGCGCTCGAAGGGGGCCGCACACTCCAGGTGAAGAGCGACAAGCCCGCCGGCGCCAAGGTCGGCGTGCTGATGCGGCCCGAGCGCTTCGCTTCAGGCGGCGCCAACGCGTTCGCCGGCGAGGTGATCGAGGCCGTCTATCTCGGCACCTCGTTCAAGCTTCGTCTCGCCTGCGAAGGCGGCCTCGAACTGCTGGTGCGCCAGCCGGCGCGCGGCGCGCTGCCGGCGCCAGGCACCCGCGTCGCCGTCGGCATCGACCCGGACGCGATCCATGTTTTCTGAGTCTTCCGGACCGCGAGCCTCCGGCTCGCTCATGAGGCGCGCGGTCCGCGCGCGGTCCGCATGACGGCCCGGGGGTTCTGGCCCGCCCTGCCGGCGCTTCTGCTGCTGTTCATCTTCTTCCTGTTTCCCGTCGTGCGCATGCTGGGCTTCAGTCTCGAGGGCGGCAGCCTCGACTGGTACGCCAAGGCGCTGGGCGAGGGGCTCTATCTCCGCGTCTTCTGGAACACTTTCGAGATCGCGCTGCTGGTCACCTTCTTCTGCCTGATCCTGGGCTATCCGCTGGGCTTCCTGATGGCGACCACGACGCCCCTGTGGGCCACGGTCGGCTTCATCTTCGTGTTGCTGCCGCTGTGGACCTCGGTGCTGGTGCGCACCTATGCCTGGATGGTGTTGCTGGGGCGGAACGGCGTGTTCAACCGGCTGCTGATCGATTCAGGCGTCACCGAAGATCCGCTGCCGCTCCTGCATAATTTCACCGGCGTGATGATCGGCATGGTGCATGTCCTGCTACCCTACATGGTGCTGCCGGTCTATGGCGCTGTCCGCCGGCTCGATCCCGCCATCGTCGCCGCGGCCGAGGGGCTGGGAGCATCGACCTGGCGCATCTTCTGGCGCATCTACCTGCCGCTGACGCTGAACGGCATCTTCGCCGGCGCCGTCATCGTCTTCGTGCTGTCGCTGGGCTTCTACATCACGCCGGCGCTGCTAGGCGGTGGCCGCGTCATCATGATCGCGGTGCTGATCGAGCAGCAGGTGCGCGAGACGCTGAACTGGCCGTTTGCCGCCGCACTTTCGGCGGTGCTGCTGGCTGCCACCTTCGCGGTCTACTCGCTCGCCCAGCGCTTCACCCGCCCCCAGGAAGCGACATGAGGGCCGCCACATGAGCCGGCGCGTCCTCGTCGTGGCCTGCGGCCTCATCTACCTGTTCCTGATGCTGCCGATCCTGGTGGTGTTTCCGATTTCACTTAGCTCAGCGCCTTACATGCAATTCCCGCCGCCGGGCCTTTCCTGGCAGTGGTACGAGCGCTACCTCGACGATCCGCAATGGATCGAGGCCACCTGGCGCTCCTTATATATAGGTACGGCGACGGCCTGCCTGGCGCTCGGACTGGGCGTGCCACTGGCCTTCAGCCTGGTGCGGGGAAAATTCCTCGGCCGCGGCTTCGTCGAGCGGCTGGCGCTGGCGCCGGTCATCGTGCCCACCATCATCCTGTCGGTGGCGGTCTACGGCATCTTTGCCAAGCTGAAGCTGATCGGGGCCTGGTACGGGCTGGTGGTGGCCCACACCGTGCTGGCGCTGCCATTCGTGGTGCTGGTGATGGTGGCGGGCCTGCGCGATTTCGACCGCGGGCTCGAACATGCGGCCGAGGGGCTGGGCGCCTCGCGCTGGAGGACGCTGACGCGGATCACGCTGCCGCTGCTGCGGCCAAGCCTTGTATCGGCCGGGCTGCTCGCCTTCATCTCGTCGTTCGACGAGGTCGTGGTCGCGCTGTTCCTGGCCGGCGCCAACATGACGCTGCCCAAGAAGATGTTCGACAACATCCTGATGGAAATCGATCCGACCATCGCCGCAGTGTCGGTGATGCAGATCCTGCTGGTGTCGCTGGTGCTGGTCCTGATCGGCCGCTTCGGCCGCGGCCTCAGCGGTAGTGCGCGTTAGGAGGGCGTGATGGTCGACAGCATCTTTCACAAGGACTTCAAGGCGATGCCGTGGTGGTGGGAGTGGTGGCATCCCACGAACGAGCTGAGCCAGGATCCGCCGCTCAAGACCGACGTGCTGGTCGTGGGCGCGGGCTACGGCGGCCTGTCGACCGGCCTCGAGCTGGCGCGCTCGGGCATCGACGTGACGGTGCTGGAACGTGGCGACTTCGGCGTCGGCGCCTCGACACGCAATGGCGGCGGCGTCAGCGGCGGCACGACCATGGGCAAGGGATTTTCCGGCAAGGGCGTCGGCGGCGATGCCGAGGCCTGGAAAGCGGTGATGGCGCGGATGCTGGCCGACGCCGCCGATTCGCTCGCCCAGGTCGAGACCGTGATCCAGCGCGAAGGCATCGAATGCCATTGGCGCATGAACGGCCGCTTCAGCGGCGCCTACACGCCGCGCCACTACGCCGAGCAGCAGGCGAAGGTCGCGACCTACAACGAGAAGGCCGCACTTGGTACCTACATGGTGCCGCGCGAGCAGCAGCGCGACGAGATCGCCTCGGACTATTATTACGGCGGCATGGTCGTGGAGCGCACCGGCCAGCTCCATCCCGCGATGTATTACGGCGGACTTCTCAAGGCCGCGCACCGCGCCGGGGCGAAACTCTGCGCCAACTGCGATGCCGAGAAGATCGAGCGCAGGGCCGGCGGGGGCTTCCGCGTGCTCACCAGCAAGGGCCCGATCGAGGCGCGCGAGCTGGTGATCGCGACCAACGGCTACACGACCGAACTTACGCCCACGCTGCGTCGCAAGCTGGTGCCGGTGGCCAGCCACATCATCGCCACCGAGGAACTGCCCGAGGATCTGGTTAAAAGCCTGATCCCGAAGAACCGCGTCGTCAGCGATACCAAGCGCGTGCTCTGCTACTATCGCCAGTCGCCCGACAACAAGCGCGTGATCTTCGGCGGCCGTGCCCGGTTCACTCAGGTCTCGCCCGAGGTCAGCGCGCCGGTGCTGCACGGCTACATGCTGGAGCGCTGGCCGCAGCTCAGGGGCACCAAGGTGACGCACGCCTGGACCGGCAACGTGGCCTTCGCCTTCGACTTCCTGCCGCACATGGGCCAGGAGCAGGGCATGCACTACCTGATGGCCTGCAACGGCTCGGGCGTGGCGATGATGTCATACCTCGGCTACCAGACGGCGAAGAAGATCGCCGGCGGCTCGAACGCCCCGATCAACGCCTTCGACGGCCAGGCCTTTCCGACGGTGCCGTTCTACAACGGCAATCCCGAGTGGATCCTGCCCTTCGTCGGGGCCTGGTACCGGACGCGCGACTGGTGGGACCGGACGACCGCATAGTCGGGGGACGAACGATGGAGCAGGACCCGCCGGCCCTTGGCAAATCGCCACTTCAAGGAATCGGCGGCTGGTTGCTGGCGCTCGCGATCCTGCAGTGCTTCTTCCTCTTTTTCGAGGGAATCGCGCTGCTTAAGTTCGGCTGGCAGTTCTTCGTCGCTTGGGAGGGTGTGCCGCAGTCGGTGGCGCGGCCCGTGCTTGGTGCCTTGATCATCATGCACGGCCCTTTGCTTGGCTTTGCGATCTACGCAACCTTCCTTCTGTCCGAAAGACGCGCCCGCTTCGTGAAGATCTTCAGCGTTCAACTCGCCCTGCCTTCCTACCGCTCGGCGAGATTGTCTTGGCTGCGATGGCTGTCGGAGCAACCAGCTGGCAAGTGGGCGTAAGGTTCGTCATCCACATCCTCATTGCCTTAGGGTTACAGCGCTACCTTGAAAGGTCCGTGCGTGTGCGCAACACGTTTGTCCGCTAGGCGGCGAGGCAATCCATAAGGTAGGGTAGGCTCGGAGCCTGCTCTTGTTCCGGAATGTTGCAATGAAATTTCGTCTGGCCGCCGCCGTCCTCGTTTCCACCTTGATGGCGGGCCTTGCGCCGGCCGGGGCCCAGATCCCGCCGATCCCGCCGGGCTGGCAGATGGAACGGGTCGTGATGCTCGCCCGCCACGGCGTGCGTGCCCCCGACCAGTCGCCGGACGAACTGGCAAAATACGCCGCCTCGCCATGGCCCACCTGGCCGGTACCGCCCGACTTTCTGACGCCGCGAGGCGCGGCGCTCGCCCGCAACATGGGTCTGTTCTATCGCGTGCACTACGGCGGCCGCGGCCTGATCCAGGAGGATGACTGTCCCGCCCCCGGTATTGTCGTTGTGTGGACGGATCTCGACCAGCGCAACGAGGACAGCGCGATTTCGACCCTGGGCGGGCTCTACCTGCGCTGCCTCAATTCGATCCTGAAGCACCAGACCGACTTATCGAAGCCGGATCCGCTGTTCCATCCCTCGCCGTCGCCGTCCTGCCCGATGGATGCGGCCGCCAACCGCGCCGCCATCCTGGCGCGCATCGGCGGGGACTTCAGTTCGGTGCTGCGCGAATATGCGCCGCAGCTCACGACCCTGCAGTCGACGCTCTGTCCGCCTGGCCTGGCTGCCGGCAAGTCCTGCGGGCTCTCGGTCGACACATCCGCCATCGTACCGGATTCGAAGGGCGGCGTGGTGATGAAGGGCCCGATTGCCGTCGGCTCGATGGCGTCGGAGATCTTCCTGAAGGAAAGCGCCGAGGGAATGCCGGCCGACCAGGTCGCCTGGGGACGCCTGGCGGGTGACGCCGGGCTTCGCGACGTGCTGAAGGTCCACCGGCTGCATGCCGACCTGATGGAGAAGACGCGGCCGATCGCCCAGCAGAAGGGCTCGAACATGCTGGCGCAGATCACGACCTCGCTGCAGGACGGACACAAGTTTCCCGGCGCGCCCAGCATCGCCGAGCCGGTGCGCTTCGGCATATTGATCGGCCACGATACCAACATCCTGAATGTCGCGGGCTTGCTCAATCTCGGCTGGGATATCCCGGGCTTCCAGGACAACGAAGTGCCGCCCAGCAGCTCGCTCGCCTTCGAGCTGTACAAGGAAGTGAGCACGGGCCAGCGCTATGTGCGGATGACCTTCTACACCCAGACGCCCGAACAGATGCGCCAAGCCACACCGCTCAGCCTCAATAATCTGCCGGGCATGGCCGCGGTCGACCTGCCGGCCTGCAGCGCCGATGCGCGCCATCGCGCTTGCCCTCTGCAGCGCTTCGTCGAGATTGTCTCGGCGGCCATCGACCCGGGCTGCGTCTCGATCGGCAATGTCATGATCAAGCGGTAGAAGCGCCCGCCTGCCGTGCCGGCTTGGTATCGAGCAGCGACAGCAGCACGCGTTCGAGAGCAGCTGAATCGATCGGCTTCTGCAGCACCGGGACATTGGCATAGCGCCGGTCGAGGCTATCGCGCTGGTAGCCGGTGATGAAGACAAAAGGCACGCCGCGCGCCAGCAGCAGATCGGCCAGCGGATCGGCCGGCTCGCCGGCTAGATTGAGATCGAGGATGGCGCCGTCGAAGCGTTCGGCCTTGGCCGCTGCCAGACCGTCGGCCAGCCGGCCACACGGGCCGACCACGGCGGCACCGAGATCGTCGAGCATGCTTTTCACCAGCATGCTGACCAGCAACTCGTCCTCGACCACCAGAAGGCGCTTGTTGGCGAGGCTGCGCCGGGCGCGACGGTCGGCGGACGGCGCCGTCGGCTCGGTGACGTCGGCGAGCGGTGCCGGCGCCACGATCTGGGCGCTTGGGATCGAGAGCGTGCAGTGCAGCCCCTCGGGACGCCAATCGTAGACGACACCGCCGCGGAACTGCGCTTCGATGCTCGAACGCACGATGGTGAGGCCGAAGCCCAAAGCCTGCGGCGTCGCCGTCGCAGGCCCACCGGTCTCGCGCCAGTCGAGCACGACGGCGTCGGACCCGACCGACCATGCAAGCTCCAGGGTGCCGGTATCGGTCGAGAGCGCGCCATACTTGGCGGCGTTGGTGGCGAGTTCGTGAACCGCCAGCGCCACGGCCTGCGCCGTCGCGGGCAGCAAGACCACGGCCGGCCCCGAGGTCACGACGCGCTTGCGATGGCTGGCCTGGTAGGGCGCCATCTCCTCCTCGACGATCTTGCAGAGGTCGGCGCCTTCCCAGCGCGTGGCCGACAGCAGATTGTGCGTCGCCGCCAGCGCATGGATACGGCCCTCGACAGTGGTGATGAACTCCGGCGTGCTCTTCGCGCGGGTCAGCCGCAGCACCGACAGCACCACGGCCAGCGTGTTCTTGGCCCGGTGGTCGACCTCGCGCGCCAGCAGCACCTGGCGCTCCTCGGCGCGCTTGCGTTCGGTGATATCGACGGTGACGCCGTTCATGCGCGCGGGCCTCGCCGCTGTATCGCGCGAGATGATACCGGCACCGTAGCACCAGCGCACCTCGCCGCTCGGCCGCACGATCCGGAACTCGGTCTGGAAGCGGGGCCCGCTGGTCTCGACGAGGGCCGCCACCGAGCTCTTCTCGCGATCGTCGGGATGTATCATCGCCTCGATGCGCTTGATGGTCGGCTCGAACCGGGCCGGGTCGACACCGAAGATCCGGTACGGGCCGTCGTCCCACTCGATGTGGCCCGTCGCCAGGTCGACTTCCCACGAGCCCATGTCGCCGGCCGAGAGCGCGATGGAGCGTCGCTCCTCGCTCCTTTGCAGCCGCTCGGTCTGCGCCGCCAGTTCGGCGGTGCGGGCGGCGACCCGCCGCTCGAGCTCGACGTTCATCTCCTCGAGCTGGCGGGTCTTGCGATAGAGCTCGAGGAAGACCTTGACCTTGGCGCGCAGCACTTCCGGCACCACCGGCACCGTCACATAGTCGACGGCACCGATCTCATAGCCGCGCAGATGGTCGGTTTCGGCGATCTGGACCGCCGACACGAAGATCATGGCGAGCTTCTGGAAGCGCGGGTGCTCGCGGATCATGGCCGCCAGCTCGAAACCGTCGACGCCGGGCATGACGACGTCGATCAGCACGACCGCCACCTCGGTCTTGAGGAGGACGCCCAGCGCCTCCTGCGGGCTGTTGGTCTTGATCAGGTTCTCGCCCAACTGGCCCAGGATGACCTCATAGCTGAGCAGCTTGGCGGGCTGGTCGTCGACCAGCAGGATATTGACCTTGTCCATCAGCGGTGCAGCCACAGCCGGAGGGCGCTGAACAGCTGCTCGGTATTGACCGGCTTGGCGAGATAGTCGGAGGCGCCGGCCTCCAGGCATTTCTCGCGGTCGCCCTTCATCGCCTTGGCGGTGAGCGCGACGATGGGCAGTCGCCTGAACGCCGGATTGCCGCGGATCAGCGCGATCGTCTCATAGCCGTCCATCTCCGGCATCATGATGTCCATCAGCACGATCGCGACCTCGGGCGAGGCCTCGAGCAGCGAGATCGCCTCGCGGCCTGTGGTCGCCGTCAACACGTTCATGCCGCGGCGTTCGAGTGCGCTCGACAGTGCGAAGATGTTGCGCGTGTCGTCGTCGACCACCAGCACGGTGCGGCCCGCCAGCACCTCGTCGGAACTGTGCAGGCGTTCCAGCATGCGCCGCTTCTCGGCCGTCAGGTCGGCCGCGACCTGGTGCAGGAACAGCGCTGTTTCGTCGAACAGGCGCTCCGGTGAGGCCGCGCCCTTGACCACGATGCTGCGCGCCATGGTGTGCAGTCGGGCCTCCTCCTCGGCCGACAGCTCGCGGCCGGTGAACACCACCACCGGCAGGTCGGCCAGCGCTTCGTCGTGCTGGATCTCCTCCAGCACCTCGAAGCCCGACATGTCGGGCAGGCGGAGATCGAGCACCATGCAGTCGTAGCGCTGGTCGCGCAGCTCCTGGAGCGCGCCGCGGCCAGTGGCTGCAACGGCGATCTCGATGTCGGGATGGGCCAGCAGCTCGCTGACGCCAAACCGCTCGGCCTCGTTGTCTTCGGCGATCAGCAGGCGCTTCTTGCGCGGCTTCACATAGTCGTTGATGCGCGACAGCGCGGCGTTCAGGCCCTCCGTCGTCGTCGGCTTGCTGAGGTAGGAGAAGGCGCCGCGTGCCAGGCCCTGCTGGCGGTCTTCGTCCATGCTCAGGATCTGCACCGGAATGTGCCGCGTCTCGAGCGTGCGCTTGAACTGGCTGAGCACGTTCCAGCCCAGCATGTCGGGCAGGAAGATGTCGAGCGACATGGCGACCGGCTTGTATTCCAGCGCGAGGTCGAGCGCCTCGGCACCGCGCTGGGTGACGATGGCCTTCAGCCCCGCGGCATGGGCGGCCTCGACCAGGATGCCGGCGTAGTTGGGATCGTCCTCGACGATCAGCAGCGAGCGGTCGCCCGGTTGCAGGCTGGGGCGATCGTCGGGGAACTGGTCGACCAGATGCTCGGGCAACGCCGCCTTCGGCAGCGGCGCGCTGCCGGGCAGGGCGGCGCGAACCGCGGTGCGCGGGCCGGTGTACATCGTCGGCAGATAGAGCGTGAAGGTGCTGCCCATGCCCGGCGTGCTGCGCAGCGCGAGCTCGCCACCCAGAAGAGCCGCGAGCTCGCGGCTGATGGCCAGGCCAAGGCCGGTGCCGCCGTACTTGCGGCTGGTGCTGGCGTCGGCCTGCTGGAAGGCTTCGAACACGATCTTCTGTTTCTCCACCGGAATGCCGACGCCCGTGTCGGTGACCTCGAAGGCCACGACCGATCTTGCCTGACCCAGCATGACATTGTCGGAACGCCAGCCGGCGCGCGCCGGCTGGACGCGCATCCGCACGCTGCCTTGTGCCGTGAACTTCAGCGCATTGGACATCAGGTTCTTCAGGATCTGCTGCAGGCGCTTGGAGTCGGTCACGATGCTGCGGCCGAGGCCGGGGTCGATCTGGACGTCGAACGAGAGGCCCAGCGTTTCGGCCTGGTGGCGGAACGGACGGGCGACCGTCTCCAGCACGTTGGTGAAGAAGATTTCCTCGGCATCGACGGTGACCGTGCCCGATTCGATCTTGCTGAGATCGAGAATGTCGCTGATCAGGTTGAGCAGGTCGGTGCCGGCGCCGTGGATGGTGCGGGCATACTCGATCTGCTTCGGCACCAGGTTGCCCTCGGGGTTGTCGGCAAGCTGCTGGCCCAGGATCAGGATGGAGTTGAGCGGCGTCCTGAGCTCGTGGCTCATGTTGGCCAGGAACTCAGACTTGTAGCGCGAGGTCAGCGCCAGCTCGGAGGCCTTCTCCTCGACTGCGCGGCGGGCCTGTTCGATCTCCTGGTTTTTGCGCTCGACCTCGAAGTTGCGCTCGGCGAGCTGCTGGGCCTTCTGCTCGAGCTGCTCGTTGGTCTGCTGCAGCTCGCCCTGCTGGCTCTGTAGCTCGCCGGCGAGTTTCTGCGACTGCGTCAGCAGGCTCTCGGTCTGCATCGTGGCCTCGATCGAATTCAGCACGATGCCGATCGATGCGGTGAGCTGCTCCAGGAAGGCGATCTGCAGTTCAGTGAAGTGGCTGAGCGACGCAAGCTCGATCACCGCCTTGACCTGGCCTTCGAATAGCACCGGCAACACGATGATGCTCTTGGGCGTGGCCTGGAACAGGCCGGAGGTGATGGGGCGCACTGCCGCCGGCATGTCGGAGATCAGGATCTGGCGCCGGTCGGCGGCGCACTGGCCGATCAGGCCCTCGCCGACCCGGACGGTCGCGGGATGGCCGCCATTGCCCGAGTCGGCATAGACCGACAGCAGCCGCAGGCTCGAGTCATCGTCGTTCTGGACCTGGTAGATCACGGCCTGGTGGGCATCAACCAGCGGCGCGAGCTCGCTCAGCATCAGCCGGCCGACGGTGCCGAGATCACGCTGGCCTTGCAGCATGTTGGTGAACTTCGCCAGGTTGGTTTTTAGCCAATCCTGCTCGGTGTTGTGCTCCGTCGTGAGACGGAGGTTGTCGATCATGGTGTTGAGCTTGTCTTTCAGCTCGGCCACCTCGCCCAAAGCATCGACCTGGATCGACCGTGTCAGGTCGCCCTTGGTCACGGCGGTCGCCACCTCGGCGATGGCGCGAACCTGGGTGGTGAGGTTGGCCGCCAGCATGTTGACGTTGCCGGTGAGGTCCTGCCAGGTGCCAGCGACGCCGGGCACCTGGGCCTGGCCGCCCAGCTTGCCTTCGGTGCCGACTTCGCGCGCCACGCGGGTCACTTCGCCGGCGAAGCCGTTCAGCTGGTCCACCATGGTGTTGATGGTTTCTTTCAGCTGAAGAATTTCGCCGCGCACGTCGACGGTGATCTTCTTGGACAGGTCACCCGTCGCCACGGCGGTGGTCACCTCGGCGATGTTGCGGACCTGGGTGGTGAGGTTGGCCGCCAGCATGTTGACGTTGTCGGTAAGATCCTTCCAGGTGCCGGCGACACCGGGCACCTGGGCCTGGCCGCCCAACTTGCCCTCGGTGCCGACCTCGCGCGCCACGCGCGTCACTTCGCCGGCGAAGCCGTTCAGCTGGTCCACCATGGTGTTGATGGTGTCTTTCAGCTGAAGAATTTCACCGCGCACATCGACGGTGATCTTCTTGGAAAGGTCGCCTGTCGCCACGGCGGTCGTCACCTCGGCGATGTTGCGGACTTGGGTGGTGAGGTTGGCCGCCAGCAGATTGACGTTGTCGGTCAGGTCCTTCCAAACGCCGGCGACGCCGGGCACCTGGGCCTGACCGCCCAGCTTGCCTTCGGTGCCGACTTCGCGCGCCACGCGCGTCACTTCGCCGGCGAAGCCGTTCAGCTGATCGACCATGGTGTTAATGGTCTCTTTCAGCTGAAGAATTTCACCGCGCACGTCGACGGTGATTTTCTTAGAGAGATCGCCGTTGGCCACGGCGGTGGTGACTTCGGCGATGTTGCGCACCTGGCCAGTGAGGTTGGTCGCCATGAAGTTGACGTTGTCGGTAAGATCCTTCCAGGTGCCGGCGACGCCGGGCACCTGGGCCTGGCCGCCCAGCTTGCCCTCGGTGCCGACCTCGCGCGCCACGCGCGTCACTTCGCCGGCGAAGCCGTTCAGCTGATCCACCATCGTGTTGATGGTTTCCTTCAGGCGCAGGATCTCGCCCGAGGCATCGACGGTGATCTTCTTGGAAAGGTCGCCGCCGGCCACGGCGGTGGTGACTTCGGCGATGTTGCGGACCTGGGTGGTGAGATTGGCAGCCAGCAGGTTGACGTTGTCGGTGAGGTCCTTCCACACGCCGGCGACGCCGGGCACCTGGGCCTGGCCGCCCAGCTTGCCTTCGGTGCCGACCTCGCGGGCCACGCGGGTCACTTCGCCGGCGAAACCATTCAGCTGATCCACCATCGTATTGATGGTTTCCTTCAGCTGCAGGATCTCGCCGCGCACGTCGACCGTGATTTTCTTCGATAGATCGCCGCCGGCCACCGCCGTCGTCACTTCGGCGATGTTGCGGACCTGACCCGTCAGGTTGGTCGCCATCGAGTTCACGTTGTCGGTGAGGTCCTTCCAGGTGCCGGCAACGCCGGGCACTTGCGCCTGGCCGCCCAGCTTGCCCTCGGTGCCGACCTCGCGGGCGACGCGCGTCACTTCGCCCGCGAAGCCGTTCAGCTGGTCCACCATCGTGTTGATGGTTTCCTTCAGCTGCAGGATCTCGCCCGAGACGTTGACGGTGATCTTCTTGGATAGATCGCCGCGCGCCACGGCGGTGGTCACCTCGGCGATGTTGCGCACCTGGTCGGTGAGGTTGCCGCACATGGCGTTCACCGAATCGGTGAGGTCCTTCCAGGCGCCGACCACGCCGGGCACGATCGCCTGGCCGCCCAGCTTGCCCTCGGTGCCGACCTCGCGCGCCACGCGAGTCACTTCCGAGGCGAAGGAGCGCAGCTGGTCCACCATGGTGTTGATGGCTTCCTTCAGCTGCAGGATCTCGCCGCGCACGTCGACGGTGATCTTGCGCGACAGGTCGCCGTTGGCCACGGCGATGGTGACGTCGGAGATGTTGCGGACCTGGGCGGTGAGGTTGTTGGCCATCGAATTGACGCTCTCGGTCAGTTCGCGCCACACGCCGGTCACTTCGCTCACCTTGGCCTGGCCGCCGAGCTTGCCGTCGGTGCCGACCTCGCGCGCCACGCGGGTCACCTCGGAGGTGAATACCGAGAGCTGCTTGATCATGGTGTTGACGATGGTGGCGGCGCGCAGGAACTCGCCCTTGAGGGGCCGTCCATCGACGTCCAGCCGTACCGTCTGCAACAGGTCGCCCTGCGCCACGGCCGAGATCACGCGGGTGACCTCGGTGGTCGGCCACACCAGATCGTCGATCAGGGTGTTCACCGAGCTTTCCATCTCGCCCCAGGTGGCGGTGGAAATGCCGAATTTTACGCGCTGGCGGGTCCGGCCCTGCTCGCCGACCGACTTTCCGATGCGCTCGAGCTGCTGCGCCATGTTCTGGTTGGCGCCGACAATCTCGTTGAACAGCAGGGAAATCTTGCCGATGACGCCGTCATGGCCGCTGGGCAGGCGCACCGAAAAATCGCCGGCGCGTACCGCCTCCAGCGCGCGCATCAGTTCGTAAAGATCAGGGTTTGACGGGGTAGGTGGCGGGGTCGGAGAGAGGCGGCGGGCGGCGGTCTCGACGTCAGCGGTCATGGCAAGCTCTCTGCCTGAAATTGATGCCGGCCCCATGGTCTGGCATCAGCGAGAGGGTGCCCAACTCCAACACATCGGCCCTAAAAAGCCGGCACCAAAGAAACAGTCATCCCCCCACCAGCCCGATTAACGACCAGTTCCGAAAAAGGTTGCGTGACAAATTTGAGGTAAATTCCTAAAGTGGTAAGACCATGGACTGACCAACTAAATGGCCCTGATCGATATCGTTCGCTCCGACCCCGAAGAGACGCAGAGTGGCGCCACCCGGGTCCTCACCTTCTTCCGCGACCGGCTGCTGTCGGGTGAGCTGAAGGCGGGCGACCGCCTGCTGGCGGAGCGTGAGCTTGCTCAGGCGCTGGGCGTCAGCCGGCCGGTGCTGCGCGAGGCCCTGCGGTCGCTGGCCATGCTCGGGCTGCTCGACATCCAGCATGGCCGCGGTGCGTTCGTTCGTGCCGCCAACGCCTCGGTGCTGGGCCAGGCACTCACCCTTTGCCTCGCGCCCGAACCGAACATCCTGGACGACGTGCTGCAGGCCAGGATCGCCATCGAGTGCCAGGCCATTCGCCTCGCCTGCGAGCGAGCGAGCGAGCGTGACCTGCAGGCGATTGCCGGTATCCTCGACACGCTGGTCGATTCGCTCGATGACCCGGAAACCGGCGGAGAGGCCGACTACGCCTTTCACCTAGCCATCGTGCGGGCCTCCGGCAGCAGCGCGTTGATGAAGATCTACGAGGCGATCTCGCCGCTCCTGATGCGCAGCCACGTCGAGCGCCGCCGCGACACCTTCCGCGAGCCCGCCATCACCTCGCGGCTGGTCGACGCGCACCGCGAGGTGTTCCTGTCGTTGGCACGCCGCGAACCCGACCAGGCCGAGCGCGCCTTGCGCCAGCATTTCCTGATCGGCGACGAACTGCGTCGCAAGAGCCTCATCTCCTCCTATCAGTCGCGAGAGAAACAGCCATGAAGCTTGTCGTCGGTTCGGACCATGCCGGCTTTCCGATGAAGGCCGACCTCATCGCCTTCGTGCGCGGCCTCGGCCACGAGGTCGGGGACGTCGGCTCCTTCGACCCCGCGCCGGTCGACTTTCCGGATATCGCGCGCCAGGTCGCGGCCGCCATCACCTCCGGCCACGCCCAGCGCGGGCTGATGGTGTGCGGCACCGGGGTCGGCGCCTCGATCGGCGCCAACAAGATGAAGGGTATCCGCGCCGCGGTCTGCCATGACGTGCACTCCGCGCACCAGTGCGTCGAGCACGACGACGTCAACGTGATGTGCATCGGCGCCCAGATCGTCGGCCCCTGGCTGGCCAAGGATCTGATCGCCGCCTACCTCGCTGCGGAATTCTCGACGGCCGAGGAATTCCGCCGCCGCGTGGCAAAACTCGCCGACATGGATGCGGGGCGCTAGAGTTCGGTCAAGAAATCAAAACGGAAGACGGAGGAAACGATGAGAAAGCTGCTGACGACCGTCGCCCTTGCGGCGGTGGCGACGATGGGCGTGAGCCAGATGGCCAGCGCCGACGTACTCGACGACATCAAGAAGTCGGGCAAGATCCGCATTGCCGTCGATCTCGGCGTGCCGCCCTATGGCATGACCGACGACAAGATGCAGCCCTCGGGTTCCGACATTGACACCGCCAAAGCGCTGGCCAAGGACTGGGGCGTGGAGTTCGTGCATGTGCCGACGACGGGCGCCGCGCGCATTCCGGCGCTGCAGACCGGCAAGGCCGACCTCGTGATCTCGACGCTGTCGATCACGCCGGAACGCGCCAAGGCGATCGACTTCTCGCTGCCCTACGCCTCGCTGTCGACGGTGATCGCGGCGCTGAAGTCGATCGACGTCAAGAAGCTCGCTGATCTCGACGGCAAGACCGTCGGCACCGTGCGCGGCACGACGCACGACACACAGCTCACCAAGGAAGCGCCCAAGGGCATGAAGCTGGTGCGCTACGAGGACGACGCCACCGAGGCCCAGGCCTATCTCAGCGGCCAGGTCGACATCATCTCGACCGCCGAGCTGCTGGTGGCGCCGATTGGCAAGAAGAACCCGGCCCGTCCGCTCGAGGTCAAGTTCGTGCTCGATACCTTCAAGCTCGCCGTCGGCGTCAAGAAGGACGAGGCGCGCCTGCTCGCCGAGGTGAACAAGTGGATCGCCGCCAAGATCAAGGACGGCACGCTGAACGCCATCTACAAGAAGCATCACGGCAACGATCTGCCCGACGTGATCCTGAAGCAGTAGGGATGGCCGCGAGCCGCCAAGATGGGGCGTCGATGGAGATCGTCGACGCCCATCACCATTTCTGGGATCCGGCGCGCAACTATCATCCCTGGTTGCGCGACGAGCCGCCGATTCCGTTCCGCTATGGCGACTACAACGCCATCCGCCGGCGTTACCTGCACGAGCAGTACCTGGCCGATGCGCACGGCTATGCCGTCGCGGGCTCGGTCTATATCGAAACCGAGTGGGACCCGCGCGATCCCATCGGCGAGATGACCTACGTGGCCGAGCTCCGGCAGAAGGGCCTGCCGTCGGTCGCCGTTGGCCAGGCGTGGCTCGACCGCGCTGATGCCGGAAAGGTGCTGGAACGGCTGAGCGGCTTCGACTTTGTGCGGAGCGTGCGCCACAAGCCGCGGCCGGGCGACATGCAGACGGCGACGCGCTGGCGCAAGGGCTTCGCGCTGCTGGCCAGGCGGCTGGGCCGCTTCGATTTGCAGACACCGTGGGATCATCTCGGCGATGCGGCAAAGCTTGCCCACGACTTTCCCAGCATCATGATCTTTCTCAATCACACAGGCCTGCCGGCCGACCGCAGCCCCGAGGGGCTGGCGGGCTGGCGCCGGGCGATGGCCACCCTGGCGGCCGAACCCAATGTCGTGGTCAAGATCTCGGGCCTCGGCATTCCCGGCGTCGGCTGGACGGCCGCGGCCAACCGCCAGATCGTGCTGACGACCATTGAACTGTTCGGTGTCGAGCGCTGCATGTTTGCCAGCAATTTCCCGGTCGACAGCCTGTGCGCGAGCTTCGACGATATCTATCGCGGGTTTGCCGCGATCGTGGCCGACTTCCCCGAGGACGAGCGCCACGCCCTGTTCGAGGGCAACGCGCGCCGTCTCTACGCCATTGCCAGCTGAACCCAAGTCTTAGAGCGCATGTCCTACAAGTTCGATTTCGCCTTCATGGCCGAGCGGTGGCCCGATTTCGTCGCCGGCGCCTGGCTCACGGTCCAACTCACCGTGCTGGCGATTGCGCTGGGCTTCGCGCTCGGCACGCTGTGTGCGCTGGCGCGGGTCTATGGCGGGCCGGTGCTGCGCCGGCTGGTCGGCGCCTACGTCGAGGCGATCCGCAACACACCGCTGCTGATTCAGATCTTCATCGTCTACTTCGGCCTCTCCAGCCTCGGGCTGAAGCTCAGCGCCGACGTCTCGGCGGTGATCGCGCTCACCGTCAACATGGGCGCCTATTCGACCGAGATCATGCGGGCCGGCATCCAGTCGGTCCAGCGCACCCAGCTCGAGGCCGCCGATTGCCTCGGCCTCACGCGACTGCAGACGATCCTGCACGTCGTCCTGCTGCCGGCGATGGAGCGGGTCTATCCCGCACTCTCCAGCCAGTTCGTGCTGCTGATGCTGGCGTCGTCCATCACCTCGCAGATCTCGGTCGAAGAGCTGACGGCGACCGCCAGCCTGGTGCAGTCCGACACCTACCGCAGCTTCGAGGTCTACCTCGTGGTGGCCGTGGTCTATCTGGCGCTGTCGGCGCTCTACCGCTTCGCCTTCTGGCTGATCGGGCTCGGCCTGTTCGAGCGCAAGCGCCGGCTGGGGACACCGCTGTGAACCAGCTCAGCGCCAACCATCTGCTCTATCTGCTGATCGCCGCGGAGTGGACGGTGGTGTTGTCGCTGATCGCCTTTGCCGGTGGCTCGGTGCTGGGCCTCGCCATCGCGCTGATGCGGGTGTCGAAACTGGGCGTCCTGCGCGGCATCGCCAGCGGCTATATCCAGCTCATCCAGGGCACGCCGCTGCTGATCCTGCTGTTCCTGTCCTACTTCGGCCTCGGCATCATCGGCCTCAAGCTGGTGCCGCTGGTGGCCGCAGGCATCTCGCTGACGCTCTATGCCGGCGCCTTCCTGGGCGAGATCTGGCGCGGCTGCATCGAGGCAGTGCCGAAGACGCAATGGGAGGCCTCCGATTGCCTCGGCCTCAACCGCGTTCAACAATATGCCTACGTGATCCTGCCGCAGGCCACGCGTATCGCCATCCCGCCCACCGTGGGCTTCATGGTGCAGATCGTGAAGAACACCTCGCTCGCCTCGGTGATCGGCTTCGTCGAACTGGCGCGGGCCGGGCAGATCGTCAACAACTCGACCTTCGAGCCGTTCGCGATCTTCTCCTGTGTCGCTGCCATCTATTTCGCGCTGTGCTACCCGCTGTCGGTGGCCAGCCGCTACCTCGAGAGGAAGGCCCATGCCGGCAGGTGAGGCGGCCGTCGTCCGCGTCCGCGACGTGATCAAGGAGTTCGGCCCGCTGCGCGTGCTGGATGGCGTCGGCTTCGACGTGGCGCGCGGCCAGACCGTGGCGATCGTGGGCCGCAGCGGCTCGGGCAAGAGCACGCTGCTGCGCTGCATCGCCGGTCTCGAGACCGTCCAGGGCGGCAGCATCGAGGTCTGCGGCCATGCCGTCGGCCGGCCGGGAAGTGCCGCGCGCGCCCAGCTGCGCCGCGACGTCGGCATGGTGTTCCAGAGCTACAACCTCTTTCCGCACCTCAACGTCGAGCGCAACATCACTCTGGCGCTGACTCTGGTGAAGAAGGAACCGAAGGCCGCGGCCCGGCAGAAGGCAGCGGAAGTGCTGCGGCTGGTCGGCCTCACCGACAAGCTTCTAGCCTATCCCGAACAGCTCTCGGGCGGCCAGCAGCAGCGCGTCGCCATCGCGCGCTCGCTGGCGCTGTCACCGCAGGTCATGCTGTTCGACGAGGTGACGTCGGCCCTCGACCCAGAGCTCACCGCCGAGGTGCTGGCGGTGATGGAGGATCTCGCGCGGCGCGGCATGACGATGATCACCGTCACGCACGAAATGGGCTTCGCCCGCCGCGTTGCCGGCCTGCTGGTGTTCATGCACCAGGGCAAGGTGTGGGAGATCGGCCCGACCGCCGAGTTGTTCGCCAGCCCGAAGACGGCGGAGTTCCGCCAGTTCGTCGGCAGCGAGCTTTAGGCGGTTCTCAGGATGCGGGTGGCGCGACCGACAGGCCCTTGACGCTGTGGCGCTTGATGAACTCGGCCACCATGCCCGACTTCTTGGCGTCCTCGACGAAGGCTGCGAGAAACTTGGCGCCTTCGATATTGGCCTTCGCCGTGCCGATGGCCTGCTGCACGGCGGTGAACTTGCCGTCGAGAATTTTCAGTCCCGGTGCCTTCTCGACATCCTTCAGAAGGCCGGGGCGGAGACCCGCCAGCACCTCGAGCTTGTCCGACATGAATTTCTCGTAGGCGGCGTCGAGGCCGCTCACCTGTACCAGCGTGGCGTTTTTGATGTTGTTGACCAGCCAGAGGTCGTAGGCGCTGCGCGCCGAGACGGCGATGCGCACGCCCTTCTTGTCGACATCGGCGATGGACGTGATGGGCGAGCCCGCCGGCACCATGTAGGTCGCTTCGATCTCGCAGTAGGCGGCGCTGAAGGCGATCTTCTCGGCGCGCTGCGGCTCGGCGCCGATCAGGCCGATGTCCCAGATGTTCTTGCCGGCCTGGTCGCCCAACTCGCCCGGTGTCTTGAAGGGCACGTAGGTGACGGGCACGCCGAGCGCCGCTGCGGCGGCGCGTGCCATGTCAGGCGACACGCCCACGGGTTCGGCGTTCGCACTGCGGCCGGTGACCAGCAGGAAGTTGGAGAGGTTGATGCCGGCGCGCAGGACGCCGGTGGGGGCGAGTTCGGTTCGTGCTTTGTCGGTCATGGCCCCAGTCTATACTGAAGCAAAGGGAGAATGAAACGCACGTGATTGCCGACAACGCCATGAGGGGTATTGGGCCATGAAAATTACCGACGTCACGCTCACGCTGTTCGCCTGGGACGATATTCCCCCGACCACTTACGGCGCGCACAGCCGCTTCTCGGGATCGAGCGCTTTAGGGCTGCTGCGGATCGTCACCGACGAGGGCATCGAAGGTCATGCCTTCCTGGGCTCCGCGTCCAATTCGGCGACGACGGACGGGCAGGGGCTCATCACCCACCTGAAGCCGATGCTGATGGGCCGCAATCCGCTCCATCGCGAAGCGCTCGTCCAGGATCTGTGGAAGAAGCAGCGGGCCTGCGGGGTGCGCGCGATTGGCGCGGCCGATGTGGCGCTGTGGGATCTCCTGGGCAAGGCGGTGGGCCAGCCGATCCATCGCCTGCTCGGCACCTATCGCGAATCGGTGCCGGCCTATGCGAGTTCGGCCGTGATGTCGTCGCCGACCGAATATGCCGAGGAAGCGGTGCGCTTCAAGGAAGGCGGCTGGGCTGCCTACAAGATCCATCCGCCGACGCGCTGGAAGGAAGACATCAAGGTCTGCGAAGCGGTGCGCCGCGCGGTCGGCGACTACACCATCATGCTCGATTCGACTTGGAGCTACGACTATCCCGCCGCGGTGCGCGTCGGCCGCGCCGTCGAGGAGATGGACTACCACTGGTACGAGGATCCGCTGGCCGACCAGGATATCTATAACTACGTGAAGCTGAAGCAGCAGCTCTCGATCCCGATCCTCGCCACCGAGTATCCCATCACCGGTCTCGATTCCTACCAGCCCTGGATCATGCTGCAGGCCACCGACTTCTTGCGCGGCGATGTCGCGGTAAAGGGCGGCATCACGACTCTGGTGAAGACCGCGCATCTCGCCGAGGCCTTCCGCATGAACTACGAGGTCCATCACGGGGGCAATTCGCTGAACAACGTCGCCAACCTGCATGTCATCGCCTCGATGAAGAACACGACGTTCTTCGAGGTGCTGCTGCCCGATGCGGCGCAGAAGTACGGTCTCGAGACGGACATCGTCGTCGGCCGCGACGGCATGGTGCATGTGCCTAATGGCCCGGGCCTGGGCGCCGCCATCGACTTCGCACTGATCGAGCGGAAGAAGATCACCATACTCTCATGATCATCGATTGCCACGCCCACATCTTCGCGCACTGGATCGGCGCCTGCGGACATCCGACGCGCGAGGTCCACAAGAGCTACCTGCAGCGCGTCGTCACACGGACGGTGGCGCCGACCTTCCGTCTCCGTGATGGAGCGCGCGCCGATACCAAGGCGCTGTTCCGGACCGGGGACGAGGGATGGAGCGGTCTCGCGGACGTCGATTTCCGCGTCGGCCGCTTCGGCCAGCTCGAGTTCACGCATGAGGGCGAGGACTACGGCATCCAGTACATGCCTGTGGGCATGCAGGAGCAGGTGGCGCCGCCGGAGCTGATACTGGCCCAGATGATGAACGCCGGCGTCGATCACTGCGTGCTGCAGGCAGGCGGCGGGTACGGGGCGATGACCGAGATGAACGCCTTTGCCGGCCATCAGTATCCCGGGCGGATGACCGGGCTGATGCATGTCGACGAGGCGATGGCGGGCAGGCCCGAGCAGCTCGTGCAGGTCGATCACGCCTTCGATGTGCTGAAGCTGCGCGGGCTCTATTTCAACGTCGATTCGCTCAGCCGCCACGGCTGGCCGTGGGCGCTCGACGCGCCGCAGATGGAACCGTTCTGGGACAAGCTAGCGCGGCGGGGCATCCTGCTCTGCTTCGAGATCAGCTCGGGGCCGGGCTACGACATGGCGAGCTACATGGCGAATCTCACCGCGTTCGGCCGCGTGCTCGCGCGCCATCCGTCATTGCGTGTGCACATGGCGATGAGCCCGCCGATCGCGTTCTTTGCTCGCAACGGCCATTACGAGTTCCCCAACGAGGCGCTCGCCGTCTGGCGCCACGAGCCGATGGTGCTCGAGATGATGTTCCCGATCACCTATGGCGGCGTCTGGGACTATCCCTACCCCGAGGCGCAGACGCTGATTGCCGACATGCGTGACAAGTTCGGCGCGGACCGCCTCATCTGGGGTTCCGACATGCCGAACGTCGAACGGTTCTGCACTTATAAGCAGTCGCTCGACTATGTGAGGCGGTACTGCCCGTTCCTGACCGCACGCGAAAAGGACCTGATCCTGGGCGAGACCTGCGCAGCCTTCTACGGGATCGAACGCAAGAAAGTTGCCGTTGTGACCTAGCAACTCGCTGTCGGTTGGAGCGTTGAGCAGGGACCCACCATTTTGCAGGAGGTCTGTCATGAAACGCATACTGCTGACACTTGCGCTGGTCACCACCACCGGCACGGCCTACGCCCAGTCGATGCCGTCGTCCGAGCCGCTCGATCCGAACGGCCGTCCCTTGATCGGTCGGAGCGACTGGGTGCGCCAGCCCGGCGACCAGCCGTCAGGCAGCGTCGGGGCCAATGCGGGTGTAAATACCAATGCGGGCGCAAATGCCAATGCCGACATAGCAACGGCGCCGAGTGGACCGCGTGCGCCTGCGCTCAAGGACGAGTTCGGTTTCCGCTACGACGATCAGGGCAATCGCCTCGACGCGCGCGGCAACATCATTTCGCCGCAGACCCGCTAGCAAGACCCGTTAGCAAGACCCAGAACTACCAACCGGCGTCGCACAGCAACATGCTGGCGGCGCCGGGCCTTGTTCGGGATCATTCCCGGTGGTGATCTTGCGGTGTTCACAGGAGGACACCGCATAGTGGGAAGCGCGCCGCATCTTCGCCTCGTCCCGAAGCTCCACGGCTTCTGAGCGTGGATATCTCGATCTACATCGATGCCGATGCCTGTCCGGTGAAGGCTGAGATCTATCGCGTCGCCGAGCGCTACAGTCTCAAGGTCTTCGTCGTCAGCAATTCCTACATCAATGTGCCGCGCGACCCGCGCCACGAACTCATCGTCGTGAGCGATGGTTTCGATGCTGCCGACAACTGGATCGCCGAGCGCGCCGGCTCGGGCGACATCGTGATCACCGCCGACATTCCCTTGGCCGACCGTAGTCTCAAGAAGGGCGCGGCGGCGATCGGCTCGACAGGCGTGGCTTTCACGCTGTCGTCGATCGGCATGGCGATGGCCAACCGAGAGCTGATGTCGAACCTGCGCGCCATGGGCGAGGTGACGGGTGGGCCGAAACCCATGGCCGCTCGCGACCGCTCGCGCTTTCTGTCGACACTCGATGAGACGATCCAGAAAATCCGGAAACAAAATAAGGGAGGAACATCATGATCCGGCTCGCAACACGTCACCCCCAGGTCGTCGCGATCCTGAGCGCCGCCATGGAGAAGGTGCCGAAGGACCCGGTCGTGATCGAGCGCTTCGCCGGCATGGGCGGCGAGCTCGACCCGCATGGACGCCCGTCATTCAGAAGGTGAATATCAAGCTCGACAAATGACTACTTGTCGAGCCAGACGTCCTCGAAGCGGAAGCCGTTGTAGACGCTGTTCACGTTGGCGACGTAGCCCTTGACGAAGGGCTGCATGCAGATCGCGGCGCGGTTCCACATGACGATCGGCCGCGCGCCGTCCTCGAGCAGCTTCTTGTCGATTTCCCACACGATCTTCTTGCGCTTCTCGAGGTCGGTCTCCTGGCTCTGCACGTCGAACAGCCTCTCGATCTCGGGATTGCAGTAGCCGGTATAGTTGCGCTCCGACTTGCAGGAGAAGTTCTCGTAGTAGTTCTGGTCGGGGTCGTCGACACCGTTGCCGGTGGTGTTGAGGCCGAGCTGGTAGTCCTTGCGCGTCACCTTGGGAAACCATTGCGTCGTCTCGATGATGTCGACGTCGGCATCGATCCAGATGTCCTTGAGCTGGCTGGCCAGGATGACCGCCGGATCCTTGTAGAGCGAGATGCCGCGGGTCGCGATCTTGAGCTTGAGATGCTTGTCGGGGCCGTAACCTGCTTTCTTCATCAGGGCGCGGGCTTCCTCGCGATTCTTCTCCACGTTGGTGCCGTAGCCCGGCACGCTGCGCAGCATCTCTTCCGGCATGCCCCAGATGCCATCCTTGAGCGGCTGCATGGTGCCGCCGTCCTGGGCATCACCCTGATTGAGGATGTCGATGAAGGCCTTGCGATCCATGGCGAGCGTCAGTGCCCTGCGCAGATCGACGTTGTCGAACGGTGGCGCATCACGATTGACGATCAGGTTGGTGCTGTTGTTCATCGACGTGACCTGGCACTGGGCGCTGGGCAGCTGGGCCCGGACGTCCTTGAGCAGTGGCATGGTCACTTCCCACGGAAAGGTGATGTCGAAACGCCCGGCCATGAAGCCAAGGATCGCGGTGCCGCGATTGGGCACGATGGTGAACTCGATGCCATCGAGGTAGGGCCTGCCCTTCTTCCAATAGTCGGTGTTTTTAGTGAGCTTGAGGCCTTCGTTCTGCTTGAATTCGACGAACTTGAAGGGGCCGGTGCCGATCGGCTTGGTGCGCATCTGCGGCGCCGGGACATGGCAGGGATAGATCGGCGAATAGCCCGACGCGAGCAGCGTCAGGATCGAGGGCTGCGGCCTCTTGAGGTGGATGGTCGCCTGAAAGTCACCGTCGGCCGTGACACTGTCGACGTTGCCGTACCAGGACTGGCGCGGATTGGCGCGCAGCTTGGTCTCGGCCTTGCCCAGCAGCAGATCGAAGGTGCAGACCACGTCCTTGGCGGTGAAGGGCTTGCCGTCGTGCCACTTGACGCCTTCTTCGAGCTTGAAGGTGAGGGCCTTGTTGTCGGCGCTCCAGCTCCACGATTTGGCGAGGTCGGGCACGATCGTTTGCGCGCCGTTCTGCGGCTTGCTCTGGTCGAACAGCACCAGGTTGTTCATCACCGACATGATCGGGATGACCGTCGAATTCGTCGCCGTTTCGTGGATCGACAGGGTTGGCGGATTGTCGCGGTGATACATCTTGAGGACGCCACCGCTCTTTTGAGCCAGTGCAGCACCCGTAGAACACGCAAAGGCGGCTAACATACCACCAAGCAAAAGCACTGGCCGCATCTCGTTTCCTCCCGTCGGTTTCCTCCTGAGCGCGCCGCATGTCGAGCCGCAGCGTCGTCAGAGGAAGCAGTCTAGCGCACGGCCTAGAGCCGGTCGAGCCAGACGTCCTCGAAGCGGAAACCGTTGGACATGCTGTTGACGTTGGCAACGAAGCCCTTGACGTAGGACTGCCAGCAGGTAGAGGCACGATTCCACATGATCGGCGGTCGTGCGCCGTCGGCCAGGAGGCGGGCATCGATCTCCGAGACCAGTTCGCGGCGCTTGTCGATGTTGATCTCGGCCGACTGGATGTCGAACAGCCGCTCGATCTCGGGGTTGCAGTAGCCGGTCAGGTTGCGCTCCGAGCGGCAGGAGAAATTCTCGTAGAAGGTCTGGTCGGGATCATCGACGCCGTTGTCCGTGGTATTGAGGGCGATGGCATAGTCCTTGCGGCTGAGCCGGGTGTACCAGTGCGAGGTCTCGACGACGTCGAGCGTTGCGTTGATGTGGATCTCCCTGAGCTGGTCGATCAGGACCTGTGCCGGGCTCTTGTAGGGTGCAATGCCGCGCGTCAGGACTTTCAACGTCAGCGGCCGTTCCGGACCGTAGCCCGCCTTGACCATGAGCGCCCGGGCCCGGTCGCGATTTTCCGCCACGTCGGATCCGTAGCCTTCGATGGCGGCCAGCTTCTCGGGCGGCAACCCCCAAAGGCCGTCGCCGGGCGGCTGGAGAGTGCCGCCGATCTCGGCCTCTCCTTCGCTGAGGACGGCGATGAAGGCCTTGCGATCGAGCGCGAGCGTCAATGCCCGGCGGATGTCGGGCTTGTCGAACGGTGGCGCGTCGCGATTCACCAGCAGATTCGTGTTGCTGTTCATCGACGTGGTTTCGCACGTCAACTTCGATGATCGCCGCCTGGCATCCTTGAGCATCGGAACGGTCACCTCCCAAGGGAAGGTCATGTCGAAACGTCCGGCCGTGAGGCTCAGCAAGGCGGTCGAGGAGCTGTTGACGATGCTGAACTCGATGCCGTCGAGAAAGGGCCGGTCCGGCTTCCAGTAGTCCAGGTTGCGCACCAGCTTGACGCGGTCGAAGGGCACGAAGGAGTCGAACTTGAACGGACCCGTGCCGATCGGCCGGGTGCGCATCTGGCTGGTCGGAATGTGGCAGGGGTAGATCGGCGAAAAGCCCGAAGCGAGCAGCGACAGAAGCGATGGTTGCGGCCGGTTGAGGTAGACAGTGACCTCGTAGTCGTTGGCGCTGTGGATGTAGTTGATGTTGCGGTACCACGCGGCGCGCGGGTTGCTCCGCAGCCTGTCGCGGGCCCGGCCGGCCAGCAGGTTGAAGGTGCATTCCACATCGGCCGAGGTGAAGGGCAGTCCATCGTGCCACCGAACGCTCCGCCTCAGCTTGAACGTGAGTTCGGTTCCGTCGTCGTTCCAGCTCCACGCTTCAGCGAGGTCGGGCACGATCGACGTCTCGCTGTTCCGGGCGGTGGCCTGATCGAACAGGACGAGATTGTTGAACACCGGCATGAAGGGCACGACGGTCGAGGCCGCCGACTCCTCGTGGATCGAGGTGCTGGGGGGATTGTCGCGTTGGAACACGCGCAGCACGCCACCGCTTTTCTGGGCAAATGCGGTCCCGCTCGAAAGCAGTATCGCGGCCATGATGCCGCCGATCAGGACGCTCGAACGCATGCCAGTACCCTTACGTCCGGACCCGGACGGCCGCTCCCCGTACCTTTAATGGCAGAGTACATCGGTTGAGCGCCGCCGATAGCCCAATTCGTGCACATCCGATGGGCGTCACAGAATGGTGAGGGGGTGGCACGGTCAGAAGAAACAATTAATACAATGCACGTATCATGCGGCTTTCGTTCGCCGCATGGCGCTGGAGTAGCGCGGGCAGACCTCTTGGGCAAAGCGGGTCATCATGCGCTGGCGCAGCTCGATCGGCGTGCCGGGCGTGGCACATGAGACCATGAAATAATTGAAGCCGAGGGCGGCCAGGGCGTCGATCCGCCGGCAGATCGTCTCGGGGCTGCCGACCAGGTTGGAGTCCATGAACGGCCCCAGTTCGCCCGGGTCAGTGAGCTTGCGCAGGTTGGCGAACATGCGGCTGAAGTCCTGGTACTCCGGGATGTCGGCCCATGGGTTGGCGTCGGATTCGTAGTGTGTGCACTGAAGGTCGAAGTAGGGCGGGTAGTGATGGCGGCCGAGCGCGCGCGCCTCCTCGTCGGTGTCGGCGATGAACATCTTGACCGAGATCGGCAGGGTCGCATCGCGGGCGGCAGCACCTGCCCGGGCCCGCCAGCGCTCGAGGATCTTGGCCAGCAGCTTGTCGGGAAAGGTCGAGAGGCAGATCGGCGCCACGCCGAGATCGCCCATCACCTCGGCGCTCGCCGGGCTGCCGATGGCGCCGTAGAACCGCACCTTCTTGGCGACCGGCTCGGGCCGGATGCGGATCGGTTGGGCGACCTTCCAGAATTGTCCGTCGTGGGTGAAGGGCTCGCCCGCCAGGCCTTTCTCGACGATGCGGTAGCATTCGGCGAAGCGGGCGCGGGCCTCGTTCATGTCGACGTTGTAGGCGTCGTACTCCATCTTGGCGGTGCCGCGGCCGATACCGAGATGCAAAGTGCCGTTCGTCATGCTGTTCAGCATGGCGATTTCCTCGGCCAGCCGCAGCGGGTGGTACCAGGGCAACACCAGCACCGAGGTGCCGAGCGAGAGATCGGGAAAGGCCGCCGCGATATGGGCCATGAACAGCAGCGGGCTCGGCGTCGGGTAATAGTCGCTGAAATGGTGTTCGAGCAGCCAGGCGGCGTCGAAGCCCAGCTTCTGGCCCAGCGCGCAATCGTCCATGACCTCGCGGTAGAGCGCCTGGTCCGACTTGTGAACGTCGCTGGCTGGTGCTGCCTGAAATCCGAACGCGATATCGTTCATGCGACGTTTCCCCTCTTCGAACCCTGACTATATAAAGTCACACGATTGATGGGGAGGGCTGGATGAAATCGTCGATGATGCGCCGCATGGCGGTATTGGGCCTGGCCCTGCTGGCCTTTTCGCCGGGTGCCGCCCAGGCGCAGAAGAAGCTGGTGGTCTACACTTCCAACGAAAGCACGCTGAACGATCTGGTCTTCGGCGCCTTCACCAAGGAGACCGGGATCACCGTCGAGCCGGTCGTCGCCGGATCGGGCGTGGTGATCCGTCGCCTGCAGGCCGAGAAGGACCGTCCGCTGGGCGACATCATCTGGGGGATCAGCCGGTCGCTGCTGCAGACCAACAAGGCGCTGTTCGCGCCCTATGCCTCCAAGAACAAGGACGCGATCCCCGTCGAATACCGCGATCCCACCGATCTGTGGATCGGCAACAACCTCCATCTGCTGGTGATTCTGCAGAACACCAAGATCCTGCCGGCCGACCAGGGACCGAAGGGCTGGAGCGACCTGCTCGATCCGAAGTGGAAGGGCAAGATCGCCTTTACCGATCCGGCCAACTCGGGCTCGGCCTACACCACGGTCACCCTTCTCGTCGACATGTGGGGCGGCGGCGAGGAAGGCTGGAAGAAAGTCGCGGCGCTGTTCAAGAATCTCAAGGTGCTGAACCGTTCGTCGCTGGTCTTCCAGGGCGTCGGCAACGGCGAGTATCCGCTGGGCATCTCGCTGGAATATGCCGGCCCGATGTGGGCGGCAGGCGGTGCGCCGGTCAAGACGATCTATCCCGCCGACGGCACGGTCGCGGCGATGGAAGGGGTCGCCATCATCAAGAACGGCCCCAATCCCGACTCGGCCAAGGCCTTCGTCGACTTCGTCAACCGCAAGGACGTGCGCGAGATGATCCTGAAGGCGACGTACCGCCGGCCGACGCGCACCGACCTCGACCTGTCGAGCCTGCCAGGCGGCATGCCGCCACTCGCTTCGCTCAAGATGCTGAATTACGACGAGGCTGGCTGGACCGACAAGCGCAAGGAAACGCTCGAGCGCATCAAGGACGTTCTTCAGGACTCGCGCTGAGCGTGACCGGTATCGTCATTGAAGGCGTAACGCGGTCGTTCGGCACGGTGCGCGCCGTCGACGGGGTGAGCCTCACCGTCGGCGACGGCGAGTTCTTCACACTGCTCGGGCCGTCAGGCTGCGGCAAGACCACGTTGCTGCGCATGATCGCGGGCTTCTGCGAGCTCGACGGCGGCGAGATCCGCTTCGGAACGAAACGCATCGACAAACTGCCGGCGCATACGCGCGACATCGGCATGGTGTTCCAGAACTACGCGGTGTTTCCCAACCTGACGGTGGCGGGCAACGTCGCCTACGGCTTGAAGGCGCGCCGCGTGGCGGGAGCCGATCTCGCGCACCGCGTCGACGAGGCGCTGGCGCTGGTCCAGCTCGCCGGCTACGGCGAGCGCTGGCCGCACCAGCTCTCGGGAGGGCAGCTCCAGCGCGTCGCCATTGCCCGCGCCCTGGTGATCCGTCCGCAGGTGCTGCTGTTCGACGAGCCGCTCAGCAACCTCGACGCCAGGCTCCGGGTCAGCATGCGGGCCGAGATCAGCGAGCTGCAGAAGTCGCTCGGCATCACGGCAATCTATGTAACGCACGACCAGGAAGAGGCCATGTCGGTGTCCGACCGCATCGCCCTGATGCAAAGCGGCAAGCTCGAGCAGGTGGGCGCGCCGGCCGAGATCTACCGCAACCCGGCGTCGCGCTTCGCCGCCGAATTCATGGGCACGACCAACCTCCTGCCGGAGGGCGCGCTCCGGCCCGAAGCGCTGCGCCTCGCCGCGGACGCACCCGCGGAATGGCCGCGTCTTGCAGGTGCGATCGTGCGCGTCGAGATGCTGGGCCCGATCACACGGCTCGATGTGCGGCTGGCCGACGGCACGCTCGTACGAGCGGCACTGCTCGATGATCCCGGCCGGCCGATGATCGCGGGCGAGGCCGTGGCGCTCGCCTACGATCCGGCCCGGGTAACCGTACTGCCGTGACGCTCTCTATCCCACACCAGCAACGGCTGCCGCTTGCTATCGCCGCCCTCGGGTTCGCGTTCCTCGGTCTCTTCCTGCTGTATCCATTGTTCAATGTCTTCAGCGCCAGCGTGCTCGATGGCGAGGGCGAGAAGTTCACACTGGCCAACTATTTCAAGGTGCTCGGTCGGCCGTTCTATCGCGGTGCCGTCATCAACACGCTCACCATCGGCGTCGCGGCCACGATCACCACGACGCTGATGTCGGTGCCGTTCGCCTTCGCGCTGTCGCGCCTGCCGGTGCCGGGCAAGGCCGCGATCATCGCACTAGCCGCCATGCCGCTGGTGCTTCCGTCCTTCGTCAGCGCCTATGCCATCGTACTGCTGCTGGGCCGCGCCGGCATCTTCACGCAATGGCTGAATTCCTGGGGCATCGGCTTCGGCTCGATCTACGGCGCCGGCGGCATCGTGCTGGTCTATACGCTGACGCTCTATCCCTACGTGCTGCTGCCGACCATGGCCGGCTTCAAGGCGGTCGACGTCTCGGTCGAGGAGGCGGCGCAAAGCCTGGGTTCCTCGCCGCGCCGCACCCTGTGGACCGTGACGCTGCCCATCGTCATCCCCTCGATCCTGGCCGGCGGGCTGCTGGTATTCATCGAGACGCTGGAGAATTTCGGCGTGCCCTTCGTGCTGGCCGAGGATCTGCCGATCTTCGCCGTCGAAGCCTTCAAGCTCTTTATCGGCGAAACCGCGCCCAATCCGTCGTCGGCCGGCGTCCTGGGTGTGCTGCTGATCCTGACGACGGCGGCCGTGCTGCTGGTCCAGCGCCGTTTCCTCTCGACCCGCCGCTTCGCCACCGGCGCGCGCTCCGCACCTCCGATCCTGCAGGTCGGCACCGGCGTTCGCGTCGCCGCCGCGGTCTATTGCTGGACCGTCGTCCTGCTGGCGCTGGTGCCGTTCTTCGCCATCGTTGTGCTGTCGTTCATGGAGTTCCGTGGCCCGGTGCTCCATCCCAACTTCAGCCTGGAGAACTTTGCGATCCTGTTCGACCGCTCCATCCGGCCGCTGCTCAACACGCTGCTGTTCGCCACCTTGGCCGCGATCGGCGTCACCCTGGTCGGCGTGCCGATCGCCTATGTGGTGACGCGCGTGCGCTCCACCATGGCCTCGGTGCTCGACGTGATCGCGACCTTGCCCTTTGCCGTCGCGGGCACGGTGCTGGCCATTGGCTACGTCGTGTCCTTCAACAGCGGCTGGCTGATCCTGACCGGCGGTCCGCTGATCATGGTGCTGGCCTACACGGTGCGCAAAGTGCCGTTCGCGGTGCGCTCGTCGAGCGCCATCCTGCATCAGATCGATCCCTCGCTCGAAGAGGCCTCGATCAGCCTCGGCCGCTCGCCGCTGCAGACTTTCGGCCGCATCCTCGTGCCGCTGATGCTGGGCGGCATCCTGAGCGGCTTCGTGCTGACCTGGGTGACGGTGGCGTCGGAACTGAGCGCCACGGTCGTGCTCTACAGCGGCTCGTGGCGGACGCTGACGGTGGTGATGTTCCAGGCGCTGGAAAGCGGCGGCGGCGGGGTCGCCACGGCTGCCGCCTCGACGCTGATCGTCGTCACATTGTTGCCGATCGCGTTGCTTTACCGCCTGATCCGGCGTTACGAACTGTCGTGAGGGCGCGGGAGCCCTAGAATTGCCTCACAATCTCGGGAGATTCCCGATCTAGGCAGATTCCGTGGCTCGAGAAATTGCCCGGGCCGCATCCTCAGGCGCTCCAGCGCGTTGTATCCTTGGTCATGGCTATGCGTAGGCGCACGAAAATCGGCATATGGGCTGCAGCCGTCGTCGGCGTGCTGATGCTTGCCTGGAGTGCGGTGCCCTATTTGGTCGATATGCAGGTTTTCAAGCCGGCCATGATCCAGGCCGTCAAGGAAGCCACCGGGCGCGAATTGTTGATCGACGGGCCGATCGAGCTCTCAATGTACCCCGTACCCGGCATTTCCGCGCGCCAAGTCCACTTCGCCAACGCCACCGGCACCACGGGCGCCCAGATGCTCGATGTGCTGCGGATCGTCGTCCGGCCCTCCGTCCTCGCCCTGCTGCAGGGGCGGATCGAGGTCGGCACGCTCTTCCTCTATCGGCCGACCATCGTTCTGGAAGCCGACGCCGACGGCAAGCCCAACTGGGAATTCGCACCGGGCGCCAACGCCAGCCAGCCGCAAGGCGCGCCGAGCAATGGCCTGCATCTAGCGGTCGGCCGTCTTGCCATCGTGCGCGGCACCATCAAGTACACCGATCCGCGGTCCGGCAAGACCCATACCGCCGAGGACGTCCGCGTGCGCGCATCGGTCGGCTCCCTGGATGGCCCGATGACGCTGGAGGGCACCGCCACCGTGAACGGCGTGCCGTTGCTCTTCGATCTCAGCGTGGGTGGGCCGTCGGACAAGGGCCATCGGACGATCCTTGCGCTCGAGGTCGCGAGCGGCAAACTCGCCTTCGACGGTTGGCTGGGCCGGATCGCTCCGGACGGCAGCGTGATGGGTCAGTTATCGGTGGCCACCGGCCGGTTGACCGATTTCATCGGCGCCCTCGTCAGTGCCACCGGTGGCGGCATCCCCAAGTTCGAGGCGTCGGTTGTCGGCAGCTTCGCCTTCGATGGCGGGATCGAAGTCTCACCCCGGCGAGTGGCCCTCACCAACTTCAAGACATCGATGGGGGGTGAAACGGCCTCGGGCACGGTGTCGCTGGATCAGGATCCGACGCCGACCCTCACCGGCAAATTGACGTTGCCCCAGGTCGATGTCGAGAAGTGGATCACGGTGCTGCAACAGCCGGGCATCTTCGCACCGCCCCCTGCAACACCACCTACAACGCCCGCACCCGCAACCAAACCGGCGCCCGCGGTCGCGACCAAGCCGGGCGCGGACCCCGCGGCCAAACCCGCACCTGCCGCTCCCGCCGCCAAGCCTGCTGCCCCGGCGGCCAAGCCGCCCGTGGTCAAGCCCGTGGCGGCTGCCGCGTCGCCCTTCCCGGCGGCGCTGAACGTCAAGCTGTCGGTCGATGCTGCCCAAGTCCTCTACCGCAAGGGCACGATCCGCGATCTGTCCATCGTGGTCGAGATCCACAAGGGTGCCGTCACGGTCCCGCAATTCAAGGCGATCCTGCCGGGCGAGATGATCGTGCAGGCCAACGCCACCGCGCCAGTGCCGCCAGCTGCAACCACGCCGCCCGCCAAGCCCGCCGCGCCGCCGGCCAAACCGGCCGCGCCGCAGGCCAAACCGGCCGCGCCGCAGGCCAAATCGGCCGCGCCGCAGGCCAAATCGGCTGATAATGCCGTTCAGGCGAGTGGCGAGATAAGCATCGTCGGACCGAAGCTGCGCGACACGCTGGCCTGGCTCGAGATCGATGCGTCGGGCGTGCCGGCCGGCAAGCTGCGGACGCTCGGTGTCAAAGGCAAGCTCACGTCGACCGCCAATGGCGTGCAGTTGAACGATGTCGCGTTCGACCTCGACGACCAGCATGCCACCGGCAGCGGTGCCGTCACTTTCGGCCTGCCGCTCGCGGTGGCGACCCAGCTCCAGGTCGATCGCTTCGACCTCGATGCCTACACGCCCACGACCAAGTCCGCCGCCCAGCCGTCGCTTCCGGCCCTGCCGACTGGAGCCGTCACACCTGCCGCCGCCGTTACGCCCGCTAAACCGACGGCCGCCGCCTCCGTTGTGCCGCCACCGAGCTTCGGGTTGAAGGCCAAGGTCGCGAGCCTCGTCTATCGCGGCCAGCCGTTGAAGGGCGTCGATGCCGACCTGACGGTGCAGGGCAATGTCCTGAAGCTGAACGGCATCAAGGTCGCCGATCTGTTGGGCGCGAAGCTCGACCTGCGCGGCTCGGTCACCGATTTCGGCACCGCGCCGCGCTTCGACCTCACCTTCAACACGACCATGCCGGATACCGAGAAGCTGCTCGACTATGCCGGGTTGCCGAAATTCATGAACGGCAAGATAGGTGCGGCATCGGCCGGAGGCGGCGTCGCCGGAACGATGGGTGCGCTCACGCTGCGCGATGCCAACGTCACCATGCTGGGAGCCACCGCCCGCGCCACCGGGGTGCTGGCCCTGGGCGATGCCTTCAGCTTCAATTTTTCCAGCTTCGCGCTCCAGGCCCAGGATGCGAGCCAGCTGGTCTCGGTCGCCAGCGGCACCAGCCAGACGGGAATCGGCGCGCTGTCCGCCAGCGGCACCTTCAAGGGCAACGCAGACCGGGCAGGCTTCGAGGGCAATCTCGCCGCCGTGGGCAACCAGATGACCGGCAAGATCGACGCGACGTTGGGCAAGCGGCCAAACATCACGGTGAACCTGAAGGTCCCCGGCACGCTCGACTTCGACAAATGGCTGGGCGTATCGCCCGTCCCTCAGTCCGCTCCGGCCGCCGCGCCCGGGGCAGGGGCGCCACAGGCCGCGCCGCCACCGTCTGCCCCGACGTCGCCCGCGGCGAGCGGCAAGCCCATCGATCTCTCCGCCTTGCGGTCCTTCGACGCCTCGCTGGAACTCTACACCAGCGCGCTCACGGTCGGCGCGGTCCAAGTCAACTACGGCGACCTGACGGCGACGCTGAAGAACGGCGTCTTCAAGATCTCCAGACTCACCGGGCAGTTCTATAGCGGTGCGGTCGATTTCACCGGCACGGTCGACGCTTCCAAGGCGACCCTGGGGATCGACCTCGCGGGCAGTCTTCAGGGCATCTATCTCGGCGAGATGCTGCGCGGCACCGCGGGCACCAACACCTTCGGCAACGACAATCTCACCGTGGCGGTAGACGGCAAGATCAACGTCATGAACATCGCGCTGAAGGGCGGCGGCAATTCACCGGAGGCGATCCGCAACTCCCTGGTCGGCAGCGGGCAGGTGAGCGGCTATGTCTATCCGTCGGTGACCAAGGGTTCGCTCTCCTTCGTCTCTTTTGCCGCCGGCGTCGCCAGCGTCTTCAGCAGCGAGATGGGCTTCAACTCGGCAGTGCTGGATGCCTTCATCAATCGCCAGAGTGCGATCTCGGGCGGGTTTCAGCTCGCCAACGGAACGCTTACCCTGCAGGAGCAGAAAGTGCAGGGCCAGAACGCCGTCGCCCTCGTCAGCAGCCAGACCAGCCTGACGGCGGCGACCACCGATACGACCATCGGTCTCGATGTCGGCAAGACCGGGTCGGTGGATTTCGTCATGACGGTGAAGGGGCCGATGTCCGCGCCCACGCTTAACGCGGGACGCCCGCAGCGGCGTTAGGACATATTCCGATCGGGCGTCATCGTCTTCTTTCTCCTCTCCCCCGATTCGGCGCTGTTTACAGCGCCTGGGGGAGAGGGCGGGCGAGGGGGATACGCACGAGTCTCGCCCCCTCACCTAACCTCTCCCCCTAGCGGAGGAGAGGAATATGAAGACTCTAAGCCGCGCGGTTCTTCAGGATTTCCCAAGCGCGCGTGAAGTTCTGCGCCATCTCATCGGCTGGCACGGCGCCGGAGAACAGGACGTGGCCCTGTAGGGCGAAGCTCGGCACGCCCTGGATGCCGGCGTTGCGCGCCATCTGGTCGCCCGCCAGCACTTCCTTACGGCCTTCGTCGCCCGCCAGCATCGCCAACACCTCGTCGCGGTCGATGCCGCCCTCGGCGCCGATGCTGGCCAGAATCTGGTGATCGCCGATATCGGCGCCGTTGCAGAAGTATCCCTCGAACAGCGCCTCGACGACGGCGTCCTGGACGCCCTTCTTGCCGGCCAGGCGGATCAGCCGGTGCGCGCTCACGGTGTTGGGCGTGCGCGTGATGCGGTCGAGATGGAATTCGAGGCCGACGGTGGCGGCGGTCTCGGTGATGCGCTGGTCGAGCTGCTGCGAGCGCTCGAGGCTGCCGAACTTGGCGATGCGGTATTGCTTGCGCTCGACACCCTCGGGCGGCATCTCGGGATTGAGCTGGAAGGGATGCCAGGCGACGGTGACGGCGCAGTGCTTGCTGGCGAGGAGATCGAGGGCGCGCTCGAGCTGGCGCTTGCCGATGTAACACCACGGGCAGATCGCGTCGGAGATGACGTCGATGCGGCCGACAGGCTGGGCCTGGTCCATGGTTGTTTCCTTTCCCCTATTGCCAACCAGCGTATACCTGCGTGGAATCCCGGGCAACGAGGGGACCCCCATGGAAAGACCGAAATACCGCTCTGCGCTCATCGTCGGCACCGGCCCGGGGCTCAGCGCCTCGCTGGCCCGCCTGTTTGCCGCCAACGGCCTCGCCGTGGCGGTGGCGGCACGCCAGACCGACAAGCTCGCCGCACTGGCCAAGGAAACCGGGGCCACGGCGCATGCCTGTAACGCCGCCGATCCCAGGGAAGTTGCCGCCCTGTTCGAGGCGCTCGACGCCAAGGGCCGGACGCCCGACGTCGTCGTCTACAACGCCAGCAACCGGGTGCGGGGCGCGCTGGTCGATCTGCCGCCCGACGACGTCAAACGCGCCATCGAGATCAGCGCCTTCGGCGCCTTCCTGGTTTCCCAGCAGGCCGCCAAGCGCATGCTGCCGCCAGGGAAATCCACGGGCCACGGCGCCATCCTGCTGTCGGGCGCCACCGCGGGCGTAAAAGGCTTCGCGCTTTCGGCCACCTTCGCCATGGGCAAGTTCGCGCTACGCGGTCTCGCGCAATCGATGGCGCGCGAGCTGTCGCCCAAAGGCATCCATGTCGCGCATTTCGTCATCGACGGCGGTATTCGCAGTGTCGCTCGGCCGGTGCCGGCCGATGCGCCGGACAGCCTGCTCGATCCCGACGCCATCGCCGAGACCTACTGGGCCACGCTCCACCAGCATCGCAGCGCCTGGAGCTGGGAGGTCGAGGTCCGACCGTGGACGGAGAAATTCTAGAAGGACCGACCCGCTACCACGAGAAGCGCCAGGAAAGCGCCGATCCCACGACGAACTGGTTTCGCGAGCCGCCGGGTCCCGTCACGATCGGTGAGTTGGCGACGGTGTCGGCAAGATAATTGTAGCTGCCGAAGGCAACGAAACTGAGGCTGTCGTGGATGCGCCAGACGGCGCTGGTGCCGACGCCGACACTGCGCAAGCCAGCGCCAGGATAGTACTGGGCATATCCAGAATTGATCGACTGCGTGGCATCGATGCCGAAATAGGCCTGATTGTAGGTGCCGTCGGTGACGGAGAGCCGGGGACCGGCGGACAGGAACACGGTGTCGCTCAACCGCATCTTGCCGTCGATCAGGGCGTCGAAGACGAGGCCATTGCTGCCGCCCAGGCCTCGCCGAAGCTCGACCTTGGCGGCGAGAAAGGGCAAGTCGTAGCGCAGGAAGCCGCCGCCCTCGACGGTGAAAGGCACGTTGCCGGTTCCGAAGAGATAGCCGCCGTCGCCCTGGTTGCGCGGGAAACGGTAGCGCAGGATCGGACCGGCCTTGAAGCCGTCGGCGTCGAACAACTTGGCGCCGACGCCGTCGCGCGCCGAGATGAAGATCTTGTCGCGCTGGTAGCGCAGGTCGAGATTGGGTACTGGCAGGATTCGATAGTTCGCGCTGCCTTCAAACCACGGCGCCACGACCACACCGGGCCCGATATCGAAAGTCCAGTCCTTGGGCGGTGGTCCGGCCGGTTCGCTGCCGATCGACGACGGCTGGGCGGAGACGGTTCCCGCAGACGCCGTGATAATGGCTAGAGACAACGCAAAGACACGACGTAAATCCATCCCATCCACTCCCTACTTGAGCAAGCTCGTACGAAGTGAGGAAGCGGGTGGATCACGTCTTTCGATCAGAATGCTGCTTCGAGCAGGCGTCGTGCTTCGTGCAGATTCCCGATGACGGTCACGCACTTGGCGCGGACCTCGGGCAGTGGCGGAAGGATGTCGGGCACCATGATCGCCATGGTGCCGGCGGCGTGGGCGGCGGTGAGGCCGGCGTTGGAATCCTCGAAGGCGACACAGCGGCCGGGCGCTATCCCAAGCCGGCGCGCCGCTTCCAGGTAGACGTCGGGGTGCGGTTTGGCGCGCACGACGTCGTCGCGCGTGGCGACTGCGGCAAAGCGATGGAGCAGGCCGGCGCGGCCGAGATGCCGCTCGGCCGTGGCCCGGCCGGACGCGGTCGCGACGGCCAGCGGCAGGCGGCGGGCGCCCAGGAAATCGAGCAGTTCGACCACGCCCTCCTTGACCGGGATGGCGGTGTCGAAGCGCTGCTTGGCGTGGGCGGAGAAGCGTTCGCGGAAATGTTCGATGCGGAAGCCGGCGCCGTAGAAGTCCCGGATCATGATGTCGCAGTCGGGGCCAGGGATGCCGATCATCGAATGGCAGAAATCGAGCGGCATTTTCAGGCCAAGCGCGTCGGCGGCAGCCTGCAGGGCCTCGATATAGACCGTTTCAGTGTCAATCAGCAGGCCATCCATGTCGAAAATGACGGCCTCGATGGGTTTCTCGAACATGCTTTCGTTCTAAGCTCGATCCTGGAAACAGCAAGCGGGAGAAAAATTCATGCGCATCCATAACCTATATGTCGACGAAAAAGGTGAAACTCACTTCCGTGACATCGAAGTCGAATGGAAGAACGAGGGCCGCGGTGGCAAGACCTCGGCCACCTTCCCGGCGACCGGCATCATCTTCCGCGAGACCCCGGGCACCTATGACTACGAATGGCATCCGGCGCCGCGCCGGCAATACATCATCAACCTCGACGGCGGCGTCTCGATCGAGGCGAGCGACGGCGAAAAGCGCATCATCGGCGCCGGCGAGGTCATCCTGGTCGAGGATACCAGCGGCAAGGGTCATTTCTCGCGCGCCATCAACAACAAGATGCGCCATTCCATCTTCGTGCCGATCGAATAGTCGGCGGAGCGCGCCACTCCAGTGGCGCTCGTAAGTCAGAGAAGATGCGCCACTGGAGTGGTGCGCTCCCATGAGGCCAAGCATGAACATCCAGACTCCTGTCGATCGAACCAACGATCTCGTCGAAACCGCCAAGCGCGTGCTGCCGGGCGGCAGCTTCGGCAACATGCCGGCCGAGGTGATTCTGCGGGAAGGGAAGGGCGGTCGGATCTGGGACGAGGCCGGCAAGGAATATGTCGACTTCCTGCTGGGCTCGGGGCCGATGTTCATCGGCCATGCCCATCCCGAGGTGACGGCGGCGGTGCAGGCGCAGGTGCCGTTCGGCACGACCTTCTTCGGCAACAACCGTCACGGCATCGCACTCGCCGAGGCGATCGTCGACGCCGTGCCCTGCGCCGACCAGGTGCGCTTCGTCTGCTCCGGCACCGAGGCCGATCTCTATGCCATGCGGGCGGCGCGTGCCTTCCGCAAGCGCGACAAGATCCTGAAGTTCGAGGGCGGCTACCACGGCATGAGCGACTACGCGCTGGTCTCGCTGGCGCCCAAGAACCCGGGCAATTTCCCGCGCGGCTCGATCGATTCCGCCGGCATTCCGAAGTCGGTGGCCGACGAGATGGTGGTCGCGGCCTTCAACGACATCGACATGGTGCGGAGCCTGATCGAGGAGCAGAAGGACGAGCTGGCCGGCGTCATCGTCGAGCCGTTCCAGCGCCTGATCCCGCCCAAGCCGGGCTTCCTGCAGGCGCTGCGTGAGGTGACGGCCGAGTACGGCATTCCGCTGATCTTCGACGAGGTCGTGACCGGCTTCCGCTTCGCCTATGGCGGCGCCCAGGAATATTACGGCGTGACGCCCGATCTCTGCACCCTGGGCAAGATCGTGGGTGGTGGCTTTGCCCTGGCAGCCGTCGCCGGCCGCGCCGACATCATGGCGCATTTCGACCGGATCACGATGGCCGACGAGGATTTCATCTTCCAGGTCGGCACGCTCTCGGGCAATCCGGTGGCTTCGGTCGCGGGTCTCGCGACGCTGGAAGTGCTGAAGCAGCCCGGCACCTATGAGAAAGTCTTCGCCACCGGCCGCACGCTGATGGACACCCTGCAGGAGCTCTTGAACTCAGCCGGCTTCAAGGCCCAGGTGATCGGCGAGCCGCCGCTGTTCGACATCCTCTTCACCGACCAGCCGATCAAGGACTATCGCGATACCTTGAAGGCCGACACCGCGATCCTGAAGCGTTTCAACCAGCTCCTGCGCACCCGCGGCATCATGAAGGGCGAGAGCAAATACTATGTCAGCCTGGCCCACACCCAGGCCGACATCGACCACACGATCGGCGCCTGGACCGACGCGTTGAAGGAGCTGAAGGCCGGCCGCTAGGACAGAAGAGGGCCAACGTGCGCAAAGCAACGATCCTGGGAAAACCATGGAAGGCGTCCGAGACAGTGGTCGCCGCCGGCCAGTGTCTTTGTGGCGCCGTCGAAATCGAGATCGAGACGCCCGCGCGCTGGGCTTGGCACGATCATTCCGGGGCGACCCGGCGCGCACATGGCGCTGCCTATGCGACCTACGTCGGCAGCTGGCGGCGGCGCTTTCGCGTGACCAAGGGCCAGGCCGACATCACGCGATTTCAGGACGAGGCGACCGGGACGATCCGGAGTTTTTGCGCTCGCTGCGGAACGCCGCTGGTCTACGAACGCGCGCGCTCGGCGCACATGGTCAATATCCCGCGCGCGCTCTTCCCGGGCCGCACGGGCCGCGAACCCCACTATCACATCGCCATCGATCAATTGCAGGATTGGACCTATCTCGGTGAGCCGCTGGTTCCGCTGAAAGGCTATCCCGGCGTCGTCTGGACGCGGCCGACCCGGAATTCGACCCGGAAGAAGCGCGGCACGGTGCAGACGCGCAACGTCTGAGCGGGAGACGATCATGAACATCGACTTTCACGCAGCCGCCAATCGCTACAGCTATGCCGGCAGGGAGGCGCAACCCGATTGGATCGCGGTCGTCCGGTCTCTGATCGATCCTGCGGGCAAGCGGGTTGCCGACATCGGCTGTGGCGGCGGTATCTACAGTGCTGCATGGGCGGATCTCGGCGCGGCTGAGGTCACGGGTGTCGACTTTTCGGCCGAGATGGTGCGGACGGCGACCGAGAAGAATCGCGAGAGGACCAACAGCGCCTTTAAGCAGGGTGATGCGCTGGCGACCGGGTTGCCGGCGGCAAGCGTCGACATCGTGTTCGAGCGTGCGCTCATTCATCATCTGACGGATTACGACGCCTGTTTCGGTGAAGCCGGGCGGCTTCTCGCCGGCGGTGGGCGGGCGATTATCCAGGATCGCACGCCGGAGGATGTCGCGCTGCCCGGATCGCCCGAGCACATCAGGGGCTATTTCTTCGAATGCTTCCCCAAGCTGCTGGAAAACCGAGCGGGCACGACGTCCGACGCTCGAGGCGGTCGAGCACGCCCTGCGCCGCGCCGGCTTCGAGGCGCTGCGGACCGTCACGGTGTGGGAAACGCGCAAACGCCATGACGATGTTCGTGCCCTGGCGGCGGATCTCCTCGGCCGCGTCGAGCGATCGATCCTGCACGCGCTCACCGATCAGGAATTGAACGAGCTTATCGCCTTCATCGGCCAACGCCTTCCCGCTGATGCGCCCCTCGTTGAAAAGGACCGGTGGACGATCTGGTCCGGCACGAAGACCTAGGTCGCGCTCCACTCAGGGTTCGTCGAGGCCCTTCTTCTTCAGGATCGGCAGGTTCTTCGGGTCGGCCAGCATCAGCAGCAGCTCATCGGCCGCGGCGCGGTTGCGTGATGCGACCGAGACGCCGCCCGAATAGGGCAGGTAGTGCTGGACCTCGAGCGGGATGGGCCCCACCAGCATCGCGCCCGGCACGGCCAGAAGCTCGCTCATTGGCTGCATGGCGATCTCGGCCTCTCCGGTCACGACCTTCTCGGCCGAGTACCCGCCCTTCACCAGGACGGTCTTGGATTTCAGCTCGGCGGCGATGCCCATCTTTTCGAACAGGTTGGCGAGGTAGAGGCCGGCCGAGCCGCCCGATGCCGGATCGGTGTAGGCGATGGCCCGCGCGGCGAGCAGGCTCTTCTTCCACGCGTCGACCGTGGAGATGTCGGGCACGGGCGCGCCCTGCTTGACGGCGACGCCGATACCGACCCGCGCCAGCGCCTTGGCGCTGCTCTCGACGATGCGGTTGCCGAGATAGGGCCCCAGCACCAGCGGCGGCATGACGACGACGTCGAAATACTCGCCGGCGCCCACCCGCTTGCCGAGATTGCCGGCGGTGTCGTTCTCGATCGTCACTTTGTGGCCGGTGCGCTTCTCGAACTCGGGCACCAGTTCCAGCGCCGCCGGCTTGAAGGCGCCGGCGGTCAGCAGCTTGAGATCGACCGCCGCGGCGCCACCCGAGCCGGCGAGTAGGCAGATGAAGGCAAGGATGATGCGCATGGTCGGATCCTCTAGCTGGGTGTGCCCATGATGTAGGGTTTCAGCATCGCATGCAGGAAGGTATGGGTGGGAACGGGCACGCCATATTTGCCACCGAGTTCGATCACCTTGCCGGAAAGCCACGGCAACTCGATCCTGTTGCCGCGCAGGAGGTCGGCGCCCATCGAGGCCATCAGGTGGGCGGGCGCATTGCGGTTGAAGTTGAGCGTGCGGTCCACGGCATCGCCCGGCAGCGCAATGCCCGAGGCGCGGCCGACGGCCACCACCTCCTCGTAGGCGGCGATGAAATAGGGCGCGATATCGGGATCGTTGCGCAGGTTGCCGATCGGCAGCCGGGTGAGCGCCATCATGCCGGCATTGGAGGCGAGCAGGATGAATTTCATCCAGAGCTCGGTCAGGATCGCCTCGCTGAAGACACCGTCGATGCCGGCCTTGGCGCAGGCGGCGGCCAGTGCCTGGCCGCGCGGGCTCTTCGTGCCATCGAGTTCGCCGAACACCATGCGCATCACCGTGCCGGTCTGGCGGATGACGCCGGGCTCGGCGATGACGGCGCTGATGTTGGCGACGCCGGGCATCACGGCCTGCTTGCCTAGGAGGGGGATCAGCCGTTCGTGGGCATCGATGCCGTTCTGCAGGGTGATGACGGCGGTATCCTTGCCGACCATCGGCTTGATCTGCTGGCCGGCGCTCTCGACGTCCCATAGTTTTACGCAAAGCAGCACGACGTCGACTGGCCCGACCGTGCGCGGGTCGTCGGTGGCTTGCGTGAGAGTGACATGCGTCTCGCCGCGGCCGCCCTCGACCTTGAGCCCTTTGCTCTTCATGGCAGCGAGATGCGCGCCGCGGGCGATGAAGGTGACGTCCTCGCCTGCCTGGGCGAGTGCGGCGCCATAGCCGCCGCCAATGCCGCCCGCGCCAACGATCGCTATACGCATGTCGTTCTCCTAAATGATGCTGGCGAGTAGAACGCGCCCGGCCGATGCGGCGACGGGGATCAACGTATCGGCCTCGATGCGCAGGCCGTGATCCACTGCGAGCTCGTAGCCTGTGCCCAGCACGTCGATCGTGGCGGGCTCAGCGGGGCAATAGGCAATGTGCGTGCCGGCGCCGAGGATGATGTCGCGGCCGGCCTCGAGCACCCGGATGTCGATCCTCACCTTGGCGCGGTCGCCGATGAGATTGACCACCTCGACCGGTCCTGCCTCGAGGCGGCTCACGATCGGCGTTTCGCCGGCGAAGCGCACCGGTCGCAAGGGCTGGCGGACGTCGATCTCGCCGTCCCGCGTCTGCAGTACCAGGCCACTGCCGGCCACGAGAACTTGTACGCGATCGAAGCCGCGATAATCCGAGAAGGGGCCGGGCGCCACGATGGGCGTGCGGCCGAAGCGCCAGACGTCGCCGTCCTTGTCGGTCACGGCGGCGATATCGACCGTGACGCCGCCGCCGTTCCGCCACGGCGTGGTGACGTATTGCGCGGGGCTGAGCCGGGTAATCGTCATGCTGCTGCCACGGTGCCGTCGGCCAGCAGGGCCGTGATCTCGGCCGGCGCATAGCCGTGCTCGGCCAGGATCGCTGGGCTGTGCTGACCCGGTACCGGCGCGGTGGCGCGGAGCGTATTGGCGGCCGGTGGCGGCGTGCCGGGCAGCGCCGGCACCGGCACCGCTCGCGGCAGGCCGGCCTGTTCCAGCCAGTTGATCAGGCCGGTTTCGCGCACCTGCGGCTGGGCGATGAACTCGGCGTAGCTGTTCAGGCGTTCATGCATGATGCGGGCCTCGGTCAGGCGCCTGCTCCATTCGGCGCACGGCCGCGATGCCAGCGCTGGCCGCACGATGGCGTAGAGCGCCACGTCGTTGGCCAGCCGCGACGCCGGATCGGCGAAGCGTGGCTCGGCGGCGAGCGCGGGCATGTCCATCGCCGCGCACAGGCTCGTCCAGTCGCGGTCGTTGATGGCCACGATCGACATCCAGCCGTCGGCCGTCTGGAAGACACCACCCGGCGCGCCGCCGGGTTTCATCGTGCCGCCCTCGAGATGGCAGGCCATGAGACGGATCGACTGCAGCGCGGTCGCGGCCTGCATCAGGCTGACCTCGATGTAGCGGCCGTGCGCCTCGTCGCGCCGGGCATAGAGGGCCGAGGCGAGCGCCTGGTAGGCATAGAGCGCCGTCGACATGTCGACCACGATCACCGGGACGCGATGGGGAATGCCGTCGTCGCCGCGATTCTCCGCCATCAGGCCGGTATAGGCCTGCAGCACGGGATCCATCGCCGGCCGCTCGGCGAGCGGCCCGGTCTGGCCGAAGCCCGAGATCGAGAGGTAGAGGATGCGCGGAACGCGGGCCGAGACGGCCGCGTAGTCGAAGCCCAGCCGCCGGATCACGCCCGGCCTGAATCCTTCGAGGAAGACATCGGCGCCTTCCAACAGGCGCCACACCACCTGCTTGCCGGCCTCGCGCTTGAGGTCGACGGCGATGCTGCGCTTGCCCATGTTGCCGATGATCGAATAGGCGGTGTGGCTGCCATAGCGGGCGCCCAGCGCGCGGGCCCAGTCACCTTCGCCCTGGCTTTCGACCTTGATCACTTGCGCGCCGTGCTGGGCCAGCAGCATCGCGCAGTAAGGACCGGCGATGCCCTGGCTGAGGTCGATCACCTTGAGTCCGGCGAAGGGCGCGTCATAACTCATGGGGCAGGGCTCAGCCCAGCTTGACGAGCGTCTTGCCGAAATTCTCGCCGCGCAGCATGCCGATGAAGGCGCGTGGCGCCTTGTCGATGCCTTCGACGATGTCCTCGCGGTACTTCAGCCTGCCGCTCGTGATCCACTCGCCCATCTGGCGCATCGCCGGGCCATAGTGCTGGGCGAAATCGGTGACGATGAAGCCACGTGCGGTGATGCGCTTGCCCACGAAAGTCCCGAGCAGCCGTGGTCCCGTCTCGGCCGCGGTCGCGTTGTACTGCGAGATCGAGCCACAGAGCGCCACGCGGGCGAAGAAGTTGAGGTTGCGCAGTACTGCATCGGTGATGGTGCCGCCCACATTGTCGAAATAGACGTCGATGCCGTTGGGGCAGGCGGCGCGGAGCGCGGCATCGAGGTCCTTTTCGGCTTTGTAGTCGAGGCAGGCGTCGAAGCCGAGCTCGTCCTTCACGAAGGCGCACTTCCTGGGTCCACCGGCGATGCCGACCGTGCGGCAGCCCATGATCCGGGCGATCTGTCCCACCACCTGGCCCACGGCACCGGACGCTGCCGAGATGACGACCGTCTCGCCGGGCTTGGGCTGGCCGACATGCAGCAGGCCGAAATAGGCGGTCATGCCGGGCATGCCCAGCACGCCATTGGCCGTCGAGACCGGCGCGATCGCGGGATCGACCTTGCGCAGGGTCGGCCCGCCGCCGATGGCATATTCCTGCCAGCCCAGGCGATCCTCGACGATGTCGCCCACCTTGAAGCCCGCGTGCTCGGACTTCACGACCTCGCCCACGATGCCGCCGGTCATCACCTCGCCCAGTCCGACGGGCGCTGCGTAGGAGGCGGCATCGCGCATGCGACCGCGTTGATAGGGATCGAGCGAGAGGTAGTGCACCTTCACCAGCACCTCGCCGCGTTTCGGCTCGGGCACCGGCGCCTCCTCGACGCGGAAGTCCGATTCGGCCGGTTCACCCGGTGGACGGCGGACGAGAACGACGCGGCGGTGGGTCTTGGGAATGCTCATGAGGCGCGGGCTCCGGTTCGATCTGGCCGCACCATAGCGTGGGACCGGAGCCGGCGGCCATGGCGACGGGTTACGCCGGTTCCTTGATGCGATACCAGGCGACGTAGAGCGCCGGCAGGAACAGCAGCGTGAGCAGGGTGGCGACGAAAATGCCGCCGATCATGGCGTAGGCCATCGGGCCCCAGAAGACCTCGCGGGCGATCGGGATCATGCCGAGGCTGGCCGCCGCCGCGGTGAGCAGGATCGGCCGCATGCGGTGCAGCGTCGCCTCGACCACGGCGTTCCAGGGCGCGAGCCCCTTGTCGCGGAAGGTGTCGATCTGCGTCACCAGGATCACCGAGTTGCGGATGATGATGCCGATCAGGGCGAGCACGCCCAGGATGGCGACGAAGCCCAGCGGCCGGTCGGTGAGCAACAGCGCCGCGACGACGCCGATCAGGCCGAGCGGGGCCACGCTCACGACGAGGAACAGCTTCTGGAAACTCTGGAGCTGCAGCATCAGCACGAAGGCCATCAGGAACAGCATCAGCGGCACGACATCGACGATCGGCCGCTCGCCCTTGCCGCTCTCCTCGACCGTGCCGCCGACGGCGATCGAATAGTTGGCCGGCAGCGCGGCGGTGAACTTCGCGACGGCGGGCTTCAATTCGTCGATGACCGTCGCGGGCTGCAGGCCGCCCAGCACGCCCGCTTGCAGAGTGATGGTGGGCTGGCGGTCACGGCGCCAAACGATCGGCTGCTCGAGTTCATACTTGATGTCGGCGAAGGCGAACAAGGGTATGGGCTGGCCGTTGCGGCCGGCGAGCTGAAGGTTCTGGAAGGTCTCCATGGCCACGCGTTCGGCGCGGTCGGCACGGGCCACTACGTTGATCAGGTAGATGCTGTCGTACATCTGCGTGATCGTCGAGCCGCCGACCACGTTGTTCAGCATCGTGGCAATATCTTGCGAACTCACCCCGAGCTGGCGGGCGCGGTCCTGGTCGACATTGATCTTCAGGACCTTCCCGGGCTCGTTCCAGTCGTAGACGATGCCGCCGACGTTCGGATTGGAGGCGACGATGCTCGCGAATTCCTGCGTCAACCGGCGCACTGTCTGGATGTCGGGGCCGCCGATCCGGTACTGGATCGGCCGACCGACCGGCGGGCCGAGGTCGAGCGGATGGACGAAGCCGTCGATGCCGACGAAATCTTCGCGCAGGAGCTTGCTCAATCGTGCGGCAACGCGCCCGCGCGCCTCGACGTCAGTGGTGACGATCACGACCTGGCCGAAGAAGGAATTGGCCAGCTGCTCGTCGAGCGGCAGGTAGAAGCGAACTGCCCCGCGGCCGACGTAGGAACTCCAGCGAACGATATTCTTGTCGCCTTCGAGCGCCTTCTCCAGTCGATTCATCTGCTTTTCGGTCTCGGCGATCGAATTGTCCTGAGGCAGTGTCAAATCGACCAGCAGCTCGGGCCGGTCCGCTGCCGGAAAGAACTGGTTCTGTACCAGGCCGAGACCCGCGATCGAGAGGGCGAACAGGGCAGCGGTGAGCCCCAGGGTGATCCACCGCTGGCGCATGGCCAGTAGAAGCAGGCGCGAGAAACCTGCCTTGAGTCGCGATGGGGTCTCATCCTGCTTTTTCACCGGGCCTGGCAGCAGCGTGACGCCGAGCAGCGGCGTGAACAGCACTGCCACGACCCAGGAGATCAGTAGAGCCGCGGCGATCACCGCGAACAACGTGAAGGTGTATTCGCCGGCCGAGCTACCGTTCAGCCCGATCGGCACGAAACCCGCGACCGTGACCAGCGTACCGGTCAACATCGGAAAGGCGGTCGAGCTGTAGGCGAAGGTGGCGGCTCGCTCCGGCGTTTCGCCCTCCTCGCGCTTGGCCACCATCATTTCGACGGAGATCATGGCGTCGTCGACCAGCAGCCCGAGTGCGATGATCAGGGCGCCCAGCGAGATGCGCTGCAGGGTGATGCCGGAATATTCCATGAAGACGAAGGTGGCCGTGAGCACCAGCGGGATTGCCAGCGCCACCACCGCGCCGGCGCGTAGCCCGAGGCTGATGAAGCTCACCGCCAGCACGATGGCCACCGCCTCGAACAGCGCTCGCGTGAAGCCGCCGACCGCCTCCTCGACGACCGCCGGCTGGTTCGATACGAGATGAACGCCGACCCCGATCGGCAACTCGCCCAAGATCTGTCGCATCCGCACCCGCAGCTCCTCGCCGAACTGCACGATGTTGCCGTTGGGCTTCATGCCTATGGCGATGCCGATGGCGGGCTGGCCGTTGAAGCGGAACATGGGCTGCGGCGGGTCGACGTAGCCGCGGGTGATGGTGGCGACATCGGCGAGCCGGAAGAAGCGATCGTTGACCCGAAGATTGACGGCGCGAAGGCTCTCCTCTGAGGTGAACCGGCCGCTGACCCTGAGGCTGACCGTCTCGGGGCCGGCCTGCACGATGCCGGAAGGCGCCACTGCATTCTGCGCCTGCAGGCTCTGCAGGATCGCCTGCTGGTCCACGCCCAGCCCGGCGACGTGCTGGGTGGAGAAGTTGAGATGCACGACCTCTTCCTGCACGCCGAGCAACTCGACCCGGCCGGCGCCGTGGATTTTCAGGATCTGCGCCCTCGTTTCTTCGGCATAGTCACGGAGCTGGCGGAACGAGAGGCCATCGGCCGTCAGGGCGTAGATGGTGCCGAACACGTCGCCGAACTGGTCGTTGAAGAACGGGCCCTGCACGTTCGCCGGCAGGTCGCCCTTGATATCGCCGATCTTGTTGCGCACCTGCACCCAGAGCGCCCTGATCTCGCGGGCCGGCGTGGCATCTTTGAGGTTGACGAAGACCGTGGTCTGGCCAGGCGTCGTATAGCTCTTGGTGAAATCGAGCGCGTCGAGCTCCTGGAGCTTGCGTTCGATGCGGTCGGTGACCTGGTTGGTCATCTCCCCGACCGTGGCGCCGGGCCAGCTTGCCTGCACGATCATGGTCTTGATGGTGAAAGCGGGATCTTCCTCCCGCCCGAGCCGCTGGTAGGAGAGAGCGCCCGCCAGCACCACCAGCAACATCAGGAACCAGACGAAGGACCGGTGGCCAAGTGCCCATTCCGAGAGATTGAACCGGCTCACTTGAGTGCTCCGTCCTTGGGGGCTCCATCGAGAATCTTCACCGTCTGCCCCGGCGTCAGGCTATGGACGCCCGCCACGACAACCCGGTCGCCGGCCGCCAGGCCCGACGTCACGACGATGCCGGTTTCGTCGCGCGATGCAACGACGACGTCGCGCAGGGACACTTTCGCGTCGGGCGTGCCGGCTTGCTTCGCCACGACCCATACCTGGGTCTTGCCATCGCGCTCGAGCAACGCCGTCTCGGGCAGGTCGATCCTGGGCGATATCGCCTTTTGCAGGGTCGCGGATATCGTGATGCCAAGCCGGAAGGCCGGCGGCGGATTGTCCAGGGTGAGGTAGACGGTGCGCGTTCGCGTGTTCGGGTCGGCCGCGGGATCGACGCCGCGCACGGCCACGGCCTTGATCACCGTCAAGGGGTCAAGCCACACCATCATGTCGAAATTGTTGCGGCCCAACAGGGCGTCGGCGACGTCGCTGGGCACCGAGAAAACGGTCTCCCGGATCTCAGGTCGCGCGATGGTGACGATCTTCTGGCCGGGATTGACCACCTGACCCGGCTCGGCATAGCGGCCGGTGACGACGCCGTCGAAGTCGGCGTGGATTTGGGTGAAGGACAATACGTCCTGTGCTTTACGAAGCGAGGCCTGGGCGCGGGTGACGGCGGCGGCGGCGGTGTCGCGGTTCTGGACGATGAGATCGAACTGCGCCTGGGGAGTGATGTTGCGCTCGACGAGCGGGCGTTGGCGCTTCTCCTCTGCCTCGGCGTTGACATACTGCGCCTGGGCGTTGGCGAGAACGGCCTCGGCATTGCGCACCAGGAGCAACTGCACCGCCGGATCGAGCGCCGCGATGTCGTCGCCCTTCTTCACGATCGCGCCGACATCGACGAAGCGCGCCACCATGCGGCCGAAGATGCGAAAGCCGACGTCGGTGCTGTAGCGCGGCTGAATGCTGCCGGCGAACGGCCCCAGCACCTCCGTGGTGCGGACCTCCGCCTTGACCGAGAGCACCGGCCGGACCGGCGCCACAGCTTGCGAGTCTTCTTTGCACGCGGCGAGTGGCGCGAGGAGGGCGAGCGCCAGCAGCCAGTTCCGCCCGCACCTCATGACCTGGGCTCCGTTGCGATCTCGACTTTCTGACCCGGCCGCAGCAGTTGCGTGCCGGCGGTAACGACGATCTGGCCGGCTTGCAGTCCGCCCGTCACGGCGATGGTGTCGCGATTGTACCGATCGATAGCGACTGGCGTCAGCGATACCGTGTTGCTGCGCGGGTCGACCACCCATACGGCCGGGTTTCCCGCGAGCTCGAACAGGGCACCCCACGGCAGCAGGAAGACCTTGCGTTGCTTCATCGGGCCCTTGCCGTTGACCACGGAACCCAGGGTCATGGCAGGGGGCGTCTGGCGCAGGCCGACCTTCACGGCAATGGTCATCGTGCTGGCGTTGACCGCCGGCGAGATTTCGCGCACGTCGCCAGTGGTGGCGACGGCGGGGTCCGAAACCAGCGAGATGGCGAGCCCCTTGTCCATGACGACATTAGCCAGTGCCCATTCGCCGACGTTGAAGACCGCGTCGCGCGGGCCGTCACGCGCCACGGTGTAGACGGCTTGCGCCTGGGACAAGACCTGGCCGGCTTCGACGGCGCGGGCGGTGACGATGCCATCGGCATCGGCCCTCAGCTCGGTATAGGAGAGCTGGTCCTGTGCCGAGGCGAGCTGGGCACGCGCCTGGTCGACCTGCGACTGTGCCGAACGCATGGCAGCCTCGGCCTGGTCGTGCTCCCGGCGCGTGGTGTTGCCGGTGGTGAGCAGGTTCTTCTGGCGTTCGAAACTGGCGGTGGATTGGCGGAGCTGGGCCTCCGCCGACGTCAGGCCGGCCTTGGCCGACTGGAGTTCGGCCTCCTGCTCGACCGGGTCGAGGCGGGCCAGCAGCTGGTTGATGATGACGGGGTCGCCGACATTCACCAGGCGCTCGCTGATCTTGCCGCCGACTCTGAACGAGAGTTCGGTTTCAACCTGGGCTGCGATGACGCCGGTGAGGGTGACCGTCGGTGCGAATTCGACAAGCTCGGCAGTAGTGGCTTTGACCCGCGTGAGCGGTCGCTGCATGGCCGTGTCTTCCCTACAGGCCGCGAGCAGGCCGAGAAAGACGAGACCCGCGCACGACAATGTCGGCCGGCCCCAGCGATGGAAGAAGTTCGGCAGAACCTGCAGCTCCCCTTTCTGGAATGATAACAGGTTCCACAATTGAAGCCGAGAGCGTGCGTCGACATAATAGAACCGTGCCCTTGATCGAGCGTCTTACCTTCACCGGCCTCGAATACGCGTTCGAACCGACAAAAGCCTACGGCATGTCGCGGGGCGGCGGATTTCGCCGCCAGGGCGGCTTGATCGAGGTCGTGACCGACGCCGGTGTGCGTGGCATCGGCGAGGCCTTCGGCAATCCCTTCGTGACGCGCGAGTATTTCCGCATGGTCGAGCCGCTGTTCCTCGGCCGCAGCATCTTCGATTTCGATCACATCGAGGCGCGCGTGCGCAATGCGATGTATCACCTGGGCGTCGGCAACCAGCTTACGGCCTGCCTGGCTGGCATCAACGTGGCGCTGTACGATGCCATGGCGCGCGGCTTTGGCGTCCGCGTCTGCGACCTGATCGGCGGCTGCGCCACGACGCGGATCCCGGCCTATGCTTCGACCGGCTTCTTCTCCGACGATCCCGACCGGCAGCTCGGCCACATGCTGGCCGAGGCGGCGGGCCATCCCTTTGCCGGCGCCAAGATCAAGATCGGCCGCGGCGTGCGGGACGACGTGGCCCGCGTTCGCCAGGCGCGCGAGACCCTGGGCCCGGACAGACTGCTGATCGTCGATATCAACGGTGCTTACACTCCCGACGTGGCACTGGAATGCGCGCGCGCCATCGAGCCCTTCGTCATCCACTGGATCGAGGAGCCGCTGCCGCCGGGTGATATTCGCGGCTATGCCGAGTTACGGGCGCGTTCGCCGATCCCGATCGCGGCGGGCGAGGCGCATCACACGATCCGTGATTTTCGCGCCCTGATCGATGGACGTTGCCTCGACATCGTGCAGCCCTCGATCCCGGCCACCGGTGGCCTCACCGAGGCCCGGCGCATCGCCACGCTCGCGACCGCCTCCAACCTGCGCGTGGCGCCGCATGTCTGGGGCGGAGCAGTGGGGCTGGCGACGGCCTGTCATTTCATCGCCGCGATGCCGGCCTCGCCGCACACCGACCATCCTCCCCATCCCGTGATGCTCGAATACGACATGAGCGACAATGCGCTGCGCACGGAGTTGCTGAAGACGCCGCTCAGGCTGGAGGCCGGACACGTGCTGCTGCCCGAGGGACCCGGCCTCGGTATCGATCTCGATCCCGATGCCGTCGCACGCTACCGGGTGTGTTGATGGGGCCTGTGAAGGTCGATCCGGCCAAGGTCCATGAGTTCGCCACTGTCGCCAGTTTCTACCGGTGGCTTGGCAAGCACCACGGTGCGGCGGATGAGCTCTGGATCAAGATTCACAAAGTGGATTCGGGGTTGAAGTCGATCACGCCGAAGGAAGCCATCGACGTCGTACTGTGCTGGGGCTGGATCGACGGGATACGCAAGGGGTACGACGGCAAGAGCTACCTGCAGCGCTACTCGCCGCGCGGCCGGAAGAGTGTCTGGAGCCAGATCAACGTCGACAACGTCGCCCGGCTGATCAAGGAAGGCCGGATGACCGGGCACGGGCTGAAGCAGGTCGATGCGGCCAAGGCCGACGGGCGTTGGGACTGCGCCTACCGGAGCAAGGACATGAAGATCCCGGAAGATCTCCGGGCTGCCATCGACGCCGAACCCAGGGCCAAGGCGATGCTGGAGAAACTGAGCGCCCAGAACCGCTTTGCGCTCGCCTTCCGCACCAGCAACATGAAGACCGAGGCCGGGCGGACGAAGAAGATCGCAACCTTCGTGGCGATGCTGAAGCGCGGCGAGACGATCTATCCGCAGGGCCGGAAATAGCCGCCGACTGGCCGTGCGACGAGCCTGCCGGGTTTGCTGATCGGTGCGGGTCGTGCCACTCTTTCGGCCTGAAATTGGGGCCACGGGGAAGGTTACGAACATGACCAAAGCAACGCGTCGGACGATCGCGGCAGGTGCCGCTCTATTCATCCTCGGTCTGGCTGGCGGGGCGGCAGCACAGCAGCCGGTCAAGATCGGCGTCATCTATCCGCTGAGCGGCAACTCGGCGAACGCCGGCAACTATTCCAAGATGGCGATCGAGGTTGGCGCCGACGTCATCAACAACGGCAATGCCGAACTCGCCAAGATCATGCCGCTGGCCAAGGGCGGCGGCCTGCCCGGTCTCAAGGGCGCCAAGATCCAGCTCATTTTCGCCGACAACCAGGGCACGCCGGCGGCCGGCCAGAACCAGGCGCTGCGGCTGATCTCCGAGGAGAAGGTGGCGGCGCTCATCGGCGCCTACCAGTCCGGCATCACGCTGACGGCGAGCGCCATCGCCGAGCGTCACGGCGTTCCCTTCCTCACCGCCGAATCGGTCGCGGCCAACCTTACCGAACGCGGCTTCAAGTGGTTCTTCCGCACGACGCCGGTGGCTTCGGACTTCGCGCGCGCCTATTCGACGTTCCTCAAGGAGCAGAAGGCAGCGGGCCAGAAGGTCAACAGCATCGCGCTGGTCCATGAGAACACCGAATATGGCAATTCGGTTGCCAGCGTCATCGCCGACCAGTTCGGCAAGGACGGCATCAACGTCACGCAGAAGATCACCTACTCGGCCAATTCGAGCGACGTGCAGCCCCAGGTGCTGCAGCTCAAGGAGAAGAATCCCGACGTCGTGATCTTCATCTCCTACACGTCCGACGCGATCCTCTACGCCAAGACGATGAAGGAGTTGAACTGGAAGCCGGCGATCATGATTGCCGACAACGCGGGCTTCAACGATCCCTCGTTCGTCAAAACCATGGGCTCCACCGTCGAGGGCCTGATCAATCGCTCGGCCTACTCAAGCGGCAAGCCGGGCAGCGTGCCGGCGCTGTTCAACGCCCTCTACAAAGCCAAGACCGGCGGCGACGATCTCGACGACGTGTCGGTGCGCGGCCTGCAGGGTTTCCTGGTCATGGCCGACGCCATCAACCGCGCCGGCTCGACCGATCCCGCCAAGATCCGCGACGCCCTCGCGGCCACCGACCTCAAGGCCGACCAGATGGTGGCGGGCTACGATGGCGTGAAGTTCGATGTCAAGGGCCAGAACATCCTGGCGTCCAGCGTCGTCACCCAGATGCGCGGCGGCCAGTATCTCTCGGTCTTTCCGAAGGCGCGTGCCACCACCAACGTGATCCTGCCGTACAAGGGCTGGTGAGCCAGAGCGGATGAGCGGACGGCAGGCCCGGGTTTAGCGGCGGCAGGCGAGGCGCATGTCGGCTACGCTGGTGCAGGTGATCGTGGGCGGCCTGCTGCTTGGCGCAGTCTATGCGCTGTTCTCGTCGGGCCTCACCCTGATCTGGGGCATGATGAACGTCGTGAACTTCGCCCACGGCGACTTCGTCATGCTGGGCATGTACAGCGCCGTCATGGTGTGGACGGCGCTGGGCGGCGGCCCGTTTGCGGCAGTACCGATTGCCGCCATGCTGATCGCGACGCTCGGCGTGGCGAGCTACTTCATGCTGGTGCGCCATATCATGCGCGGGCCGATGCTGGCCCAGATCCTGGGCACCTTCGGCCTGGCGCTGTTTCTCCGTTACGCGGCCTTCTGGTACTTCGGCGCCAACTTCCACAGTCTGCCGGATACCGTGGTCGGCGGCTCGTTCGAACTGCTGGGCATTCGCTTCGAGGGCTCGCGCGTGCTCGCAGGCGGCATGGGCCTTGCCGTCACGCTCGCCCTGCACCTGATCCTGACGCGGACCTCGATCGGCAGCCGCATGCTGGCGGTCTCGGAGGATGCCACGGCGGCGCAGCTCATGGGCATCCGTCCGCAGCAGATGCAGGCGCTGGCCTGGGCCATGGCGGGCGCGGCAACCGGCATTGCCGGCGCCCTGATCGCCAATTTCTTTCCGACATCGCCCACGGTCGGCGAGACGCTGGCCATTCTCGCCTTCGTCACCGTCTCGTTCGGCGGCTTCGGCAGTGTGCTGGGCGCGCTGGTTGCCGGGCTGATCATCGGTGTCGTGGAATCGCTGTCGGCCTATCTCGTCGGGCCGGTCTACAAGGACGTCATCGTCTACATTCTCTTCGTGCTGGTGCTGTGGTTCCGGCCGCAGGGCCTGATGGGCAAAGCATGATGGGTGGGGCGTGAAGCGTTACCTGCTCCCCGGCATCGTTGCCGTCCTGGTGCTTGCCTATCCCGTGCTCACCATGGAGTTCCCGGTCTATCAGCGGCTGGGCGCGCTCGTGTTGCTGGCGGCGATAGGCGCCTCGGCCTGGAACATCGTCGGCGGCTATGCCGGACAGGTGTCGGTCGGGCACGCGGTGTTCTTCGGCTTCGGCGCCTATTCGTCGGTCGTGGTCTACACCCATCTCGGCTGGCCGCCGATCGCGGGCGCGCCTCTCGGCATGGTGCTGAGCGTCGGCCTCGCCTCCATCATCGGCGTGCCCACTCTCAGGTTGTCGGGCCACTACTTCAGCATGGCGACGATCGCCGTGGCCGAGCTTGTCCGCGTGCTGTCCTCGACCAGCGAATTCCTGGGCGGCGCCCAAGGCCTCGGCGGGCCCGCCATGCCGCGCTCGCTCATGGATCTCTCGTTTCTCTCGGCGATGCCGTACTACTACATCTTCCTTGCCGTGCTGGCGTTCGTCCTGTGGCTGACCTGGACGATCGAGCGCGGCCGCATGGGCTTCTACCTGCGCGCCATCAAGGACAGCGAGCGCGCCGCCCGCTCGCTCGGTGTCTCGGCCGGCCGCTACAAGCTCTACGCCTATATGCTGAGCGGCGCCTTCGCCTCGCTCGCGGGCTCGCTCTATCTCTGCATGTTCGGTTTCGTCGACCCTGAGTCGGGCTTCGGCATCCTGATCTCGGTCAAGATGCTGGTGATGGCAGCCCTCGGTGGCGCCGGGCAGTTGTTTGGGCCGCTGGTCGGTGCGCTCATCCTGGTGCCGCTGGAGGAGCTGTCGAACAGCTACCTGGGGGGCCGCGGCGCCGGCCTCACCTTCGTGGTCTATGGCGCCATCATCGTGATCATCGCGCGCTTCCTGCCGAGCGGCCTGCTGTCCCTGTTCGATCGTCGGGCGGCGCCGCCTCCGCCGCCACCCAAGACCGATGCGGCCGATGTCGCCAATGCCAAACCGGTGAGCGGCCGTGCTGATTGACGCCCGCCACGTCACCAAGGCGTTTGGTGCCTTCAAGGCCGTCGACGACGCCTCGGTCACGGTCGAGGAGGGCGACATCCTGGGCCTGATCGGCCCCAACGGCGCCGGCAAGTCGACCTTCTTCAACTGCCTGACCGGCGATCTGCCGACGACCTCGGGCACCGTGCATTTCGCCGGCGTCGACGTCACGCGCGCGCCGCCGGAAGCGCGGGCGCGGCTGGGCCTCGCGCGCAGCTTCCAGGTGCCGCTCACCTTCGAATCCATGTCGGTGGCCGACAACGTGACGATCGGGGCACTGCTGCGCCATCCCAACGCGAAAGAGGCACGCGCCAAGGCGCTGACCGTCCTTGAAAGGGTCGGGCTTGGCCGTCTGGCCGATCAACCGGCCAAGAGTCTCGGCACGCCCGGCCGCAAGCGGCTGGAGATCGCGCGCGCGCTCGCCCTGGAGCCCAAGGCGCTGCTGCTCGACGAAGCGATGGCGGGCCTTACGCCGACGGAAGTGCACGAGGCGATCGAGCTGGTCCGCCGCATCCATGGCAGCGGCATCACCATCGTGATCGTCGAGCACATCATGGAAGTGATCGTCTCGCTCGCCCAGCGCGTGGTGGTGTTCCACCAGGGCCGCGAGATCGCCCGTGGTACGCCGCGCGAAGTGACGAGCGATCCGCGGGTGATCGAGGCCTATCTCGGCCGCCGCAAGGTGAGGCACGGCAACGAAACGGGCGGCCAGCCGTGACCGCGCCCCTGCTCAAGATCGAGCATCTCGAAGTTCGTTATGGCGACCTGATCGGCGTGGCCGATGTCTCGCTCGAGGTTCCAAAGGGTTCGATTGTGGCGCTGTTGGGCTCCAATGGTGCCGGCAAGACCACGACGCTGAACGCCATTGCCGGCATCGCGCGCGTCTCCGCCGGCACGGTCGAATTCCACGGTGAGAACATCGCCGGTCAGCCGGCCTACGCCATCGTGCGCAAGGGGCTGGCGCTGTCGCCCGAGGGCTGGCGGCTGTTTGCCCAGCAGAGCGTCGAGAACAACCTGATGCTGGGGGCCACGCCGCTTGCCGACCGACGGCGCATCCCGCGCCTGATCGACCGCGTCTACTCCGTCTTCCCCAAGCTGGCGGAGCGACGCAACCAGCGCGCCGGCACGATGTCGGGCGGCGAGCGCCAGATGCTGGCCGTCGGCCGCGCGCTGATGAGCGAGCCCGAGCTGCTGCTGCTCGATGAGCCGAGCCTCGGCCTGGCGCCAGCCATCGTCGATACCATGTACGACAGCTTCGCCGCCTTGCACAAAGACGGCCTGACGATCCTGCTGGCCGAGCAGTCGGTCGATCTGGCGCTGGAGGCGGCCGATCACGCCTATGTCCTGCAGGTCGGCCGCACGGTGCTGGAAGGCCCGGCCAAGGCGATGCTCGACAATCCCGATGTTCAAAGGATCTATCTGGGTATTGAATAGGGCGAGCGAACGAGGGGGGTGCCGTGATGCCGATGATCAATCGTCTCTATGCCGAGTTTCTTGGTACTGGCTGGCTCGTTCTCGGCGGCTGCGGCAGCGCGGTTCTCGCTGCGGCCTTTCCCCAGCTCGGTATCGGCTTCGCGGGCGTGGCGCTGGCCTTTGGCCTCACGGTGCTGACGATGGTCTATGCCGTCGGGCCGGTTTCGGGCGGCCATTTCAATCCCGCGGTGACCGTCGGTCTCGCGGTGGCAGGTCGCTTCCCCAAGGGCGAGGTCCTGCTCTACGTGGCGGCACAGGTGCTGGGCGGCATTGCCGGCGCGGCCATCCTCTATGTCATCGCCACAGGCAAGGCCGGCGCCGAGATCGGCGGCTTCGCCACCAACGGCTACGGCGCGCAGTCGCCCGGCAAGTACGGCCTGGTGGCGGCCCTCGTGATCGAGGTCGTCATGACCTTCGGGTTCGTGACCGTCATCCTGGGCGCCACCGACAAGCGCGCCCACCCCGCCGCGGCGGGTCTTGCGATCGGACTTGCGTTGACGCTGATCCACCTGGTGACCATTCCCGTCACCAATACGTCGGTGAACCCGGCGCGAAGTACGGCGCCGGCGTTGTTCGTGGGCGGCGCGGCGCTCTCGCAGCTCTGGCTGTTCTGGGTGGCGCCGCTGCTGGGTGGCGCGATCGCGGGCCTCGCCTATGGGCTTCTGCGCCGCGACGACTGACGGCGCGCGCCGGCCGTTGTAAGGTCGGGTGCGGCCCACCTCCATCGAGGATCGAACAATGACCATTGTCAAGTATCTGACCGCTGCTGCCGTTGCCTGTTCGCTGCCGGTGGCCGTCATGGCACAGGACGCCGAAGTCAAATTCTGGCTCGAGGGGGCGCCGAACAACATCCAGGGCTGCATCGCCGCCGATTCGCAGTTCACCCGCGAACATACCTTTACGCTTAAGGGTGGTCAGGCGGAGGTGAGCATGCCAGGAAACATCCACGTCAAACTAAAATCCGTGCGGGCAAACGTCTATGCCGGTGACTTCGAGCTCGGTCGCCTAAATCTGCATATGATCGTCGACCTGACGCCGACTCCCAAGACCCTGACGGTCACGGAGAAGAATCTCGGCTGCAAGTGGTCGGCAGTCAGGAAGTAGCCGGGCTGGAAGAATAGGGGCGGGGCTCGGGATGAAAGCGCGAGCCGCATGAAATCGTCCAGGCTGGCGCTTCCCTTCAGCGCCACGATCCTGCTGCTGATGGCGCTGGTCATGGTGCCGCTCAGCACCGCGCTGCTGTGGCTCGGCTGGCGGTCGGTCGATACGCTGGAGCAGCGGAGTGCCGATGCGCGCGTGGCGGAACTCGAGAAGGCGGTCGAGCAGTTTCTGACCGATGGCCTGCGGGTCGTGATCTATGTCGGCCTCACGCTGGCCGATTCGCCAACCTTCGCCGCCAAGGAAGGACCTGCCGCCGACGACGAACGACGCCACCAGCTCGTTGCCCTGCTGTCGCGGCATACCTCGGTGGCGGGGGCCTTCGTCGGCTACGCCGATGGGCACTTCGTCTATGCCGGCCGGCCGGACTCCTTCTCCCCGGTCGAACGCACCGACTTCGACCTTAAGGATCGGGATGCGATCATCATGCGCGTGGTCGATGGCGAGGGGCAGGCGCGCCGCGAAGTCTCGTGGTCCCAGGCGCGCGACGGCACGCGGGGCCCAGAGCATATTCGGCCGACCGACTACGATCCGAGGCTCCGGCCCTGGTATATCGCCGCCGAGAAGGCGGACGGCCCGGCACTCACGACGCCCTATCACTTTGCCTGGTCGAAGCATGCCGGCGTCTCTGCCGGCTTGCCGCTGGTCGGCGGCGGCGGCGTGATCGGCTTTGACTATACGCTCGAGACGCTCTCGCAGCTCATCACCGCCTACAAGATCACACCCAACGCGATCATCATGGTTGGGCACGGCGACGGGGCGGTCGAGGTCGAATCCGAGGGCTGTGTCAGGACCATGCCAGATTGCTTCGCCGACGGTGCCGAGGTGCGCGTGGCCCTCAAGGGCGTGATCCATGAGGCGGCCCGTGAAGATCGCCGGATCGATCGGCGAATGCTCGTGGGTGAGCGGTTCTATCGCGTGATCGTGCGGCGTCTCCCGGAAGAGCTCGGGCAGCGCTTTATCGTCGGCAGCGCCGTTCCCGTTACCGAACTTGCCGCCAATTCACGGACCCTGTTGGAGCGTGCGTCCATTGCCGCCGGCATCGCGGTCGGCTTTGCAGTCCTGGGCGCGCTTCTGGCGTCCCTGCTGGTGTCGCGGTCGATCGGACGTATCGCCGCCAAGACCGAACGCATCCGCAACCTCGACTTCGCCGACCGCGCGCCCGTCCAAAGTCGCATCAGCGAGATCGTGCGGCTGTCCGACGCGGTCGAGCGGATGCGCGAGGGCCTGGAGGTATTCGGCCGCTACGTCTCGAAGGATCTGGTTCATCAGATCATGCGCTCGCCCGAGAGCACGGGCGTCGGCGGCACGCGCCGTGAAGTCACGGTGATGTTCACAGATATCGAGGGCTTCTCCCTTCTGAGCGAGACGATGGAGCCCGAGCTCCTGACCAGCCGGCTGTCGCGCTATTTCGAGGTGCTGGGGGCCGCGATCTCCGCCAACCGCGGCATGATCGACAAGTACATCGGCGACAGCATCATGACCTTCTGGAATGCCCCGGAGCTCGACGAGGACCACATCGCCAATGCCTGCCGGGCCGCCTTGCAGGCCGCCGCTGCGGGCCGCAGGCTGTCGGAGAAATGGCGTCGGCTCGGCCGGCCGGGTTTCAAGACCCGGTTCGGGCTCCATACCGGGCCGGCGGTGGTTGGCAACGTCGGTGCGCGCGAGCGCATCAACTACACCCTGGTCGGCGCCGTTGCGAACCAGGCGTCGCGGCTCGAAGGCATGAACAAGGTCTATGGCACGGAGGTGCTGGTGAGCGGCGAGGTTGCCGGCGCCACGGCCGACCGCTTTGTCTGGCGTCACATCGACCGCATCGTTGCGGTCGGCACCACGGAGATGCACGACATTCACGAGCCGTTGGGTGAGATCGACAGCGCGTCCGACCACGCCGAGCTGCTCGCCCATTGGGCCGCCGGACGCGCTGCCTATGTCGAGGGCCGCTTCGAGGCCGCGATCGTCTGCTTCCATGCCGTGGCGGAGATTCGGCCGGGCGACGGGCCGAGCCGCGTCTTCATCGAGCGCTGCGCCCGGTTTCTCCGGAGCGGGACGCCCGAGGGATGGGATGGGACCTGGCGCCTCGACAGCAAATGATGCTTCAGGATCGCTGCACCAGCGCGCGCACATGCGCGGTGGCCGACTCGGCCAGAGCCTCCAGATCGTAGCCACCCTCGAGGGACGAGACGATGCGCCCCTCGGCGTGCTGGCCGGCAATCGCCATGAGTTCCTCGGTCAGCCAGACGAAATCCGCAGTCTCGACGTTCAACCCGGCCAGCGGATCGCGGCGGTGGGCGTCGAAGCCTGCCGACACGATCAGAATCTGCGGGGCGAAGAGATCGAGCGCCGGCAGGATGCGATCGGCCCAGGCGGCGCGGAACTCTGCACTGCCGCTGCCGGTCGCCAGCGGCACGTTGACCACGTTTCCCGCCACCCCGCGCTCGCGCGCCGAGCCGGTGCCGGGATAGAGCGGCGACTGGTGCGACGAGGCATAGAACAGGCGCGGGTCGGGCTCGACGATGGCCTGGGTGCCCTGGCCGTGATGGACGTCGAAATCGACGATCGCGACACGCTCCAGACCGTAGGCGGCCTGGGCATGGAGCGCGCCCACGGCGACACTGTTGAACAGGCAGAAGCCGCCGGGAACGCTCGGCAGGGCATGATGTCCGGGGGGCCGCACCGCGGCGAAGACGGTTTGGGCTGTTTCGCGCATCACGGCATCGACGCCGGCGACCACGGCGCCGGCGGCGTGACGCGCCGCCTCGGCGCTGTCGGTGCTCATGATGGTGTCGGCGTCGATCTGGACCAGCTCGCCGGCCGGTGGTCGAACGGCCAGGATCGCCTTGACAAACTCCTGCGGGTGAACACGCGTGAGCTGTTCGAGGGTGGCGGCGGGCGCCCTGACGGAGACCAGATGGGCGATGGCCGCGTCGTCGAGGGCGGCCAGGACCGCGCGCAGCCGGTCGGGTCGCTCGGGGTGGTAATCGCCGGTGTCGTGGGCCAGACACGACGGGTGGCTGATGAGGAACGACGTCATGCTTTCCCTCTAGCGCGGCCGGCCGCGCCGGGATAGGGCATCCGATCCGTCACTTGAGCCGCCTCGCAAGGCGGCGATAAGATGCCGGCGCCTTGGGGGATCTCGATAGATGTTGCGTTCGATTGCCGTCGCCTTGCTCTCGCTGTTTGCCGGGAGCGCGCTCGCCGTGGACACCACCTTTCTGCTGGTCAATTCGACCAGCTCGCCGATCAACGCGATGTCGATCTCGCAGACCGACATGGGAATGTGGAGCCCCAATCTGCTCCACGGGCCCATCATTCCGCCCGGCGCGTCCCGGCAGATCGTGATCCCGGCCTCGCAGCTCGTTTGCCAGGTCGACATGAAGCTGGGCTTCTCCGACGGCGCCGCGCCGGCGACCTGGCAGTACCTCAACCTGTGCGATCTCCGGAAGATCCAGGTCTTCTACGACCGCTACAGCGGCATCACGACGGCCAGGTACAACGAGTGAGCTCTGCACTGGAGTGGTGCGCTCCAATGAACGAAGTCGGGATGACAACCTAACCCAGGAACCAGTCGAGGATCGCCGCATTCTCGTCGCGCGGGTAGGTGTGGGACAGGTCGGCGATCTCGCGATAGACCACCGCGGCGCCGGCCTGCTCGAAGGCGAGCTGGGCGCTCCGGGCGATTTCAGGCGGGAACATCCAGTCCTGTGCGCCGTGCACGATATGGACCGGCAATCCGCGCACGCGAGCGGGATCTGCGAAGCCCATCATCATCGGATGAAAGGCGGCGGCCACAGGCGCCAGGTGCGTGAAGCGGCAGTCGCCACGCAGGCCCAGCACATAGGTGAAGGTGCCGCCATCGCTCATGCCGGTCAGGAGTTGTCGCGCGGGGTCGAGGTTCCATTGGCCCGCGACCTCGTCGACCATGCGGTCGATGTTCGGTCCGTCCTCTTCCGGCTCCATCAGCGACCAGGTCGAAACGCTCGCGGTCGGCGCGATCACGATCAGGCCGCGCGTGCGGGCTTCCCGCAGCCAGCTCCACAGGAAGGCGCCGCCATTGCCGCTGCCGCCATGCATCGCCACGACCAGCGGCCAGGCGCGGGACGCGTCGTAATATTCGGGGACGTAGAGCGAGAAGGCGCCGCGCGTCCCGGGCGGGCCGCCCACGTGCATCACGCCGACCTGCTCACGCACCGGATCGACCTCGGCCAGCCGGGCGGCGAGCGCCGCATCGTCCCGCGCCGCTGATTCGAGAAAGAACTGGCTGACCGGCTTCAGATGCGCGGCCATCGGGTAGAGCGCTTCGGCGGCACGGGCGTAGGCGCGCAACCCGCGGTAGGCGGCGACGATCGGCTGCGGCGCCTTGCTCGCGGCGAGAAGCCCCGCGATCCCTTCGCCCGCTGCCGCGGCGGCACCTTCCAGGCAGGCGCGCACCGGCCCCAGCCGTTTCGGCCAGGCCGCGGCGCGGGAACCCGATAGAGCTGCTTCAAGATCGTCATCGCGGCCGACGATGGCTTCGATCAGCCGGGGCAGGTTGGTGGGCGAAAGATGGCGGCCGGCGAACTCCAGTGCGTACAGCGCCCGCAGTGTCGCCGGGACCAAGGTGGCAATGGCGTCGACGGCCGGTTTGTTCGCTGAATCCGCCATCGGTCCACCCCTCTCAATCCTTCAGTGTGACGGCGTCCAGCGGCGCCCGGCCGCGGATCATGTCCGATGCCTTTTCCGCGATCATCAGCACCGAGGCATTGAGGTTGGCAGATGGCATGGTCGGCATGATCGAGGCGTCGACCACGCGCAGCCCCTCGAGGCCGCGCACGCGGAGCTGGTCGTCGACCACCGCCGTCGGATCCGCGTCGGGCGCCATGCGGCAGGAGCCCATGAGATGGAAGGTCGTGGTGCCGCGCTGCTTGGCGGCCGTCAGCAGCTCGTCGTCTGACTGCTTCTCGGCGCCGGGGAATTCCTCACGGTCGTAGTATTTGCTGAGGGCTTGCGAGCCCAGCAGGCGGCGGGCGAGCTTCATGCCGGCCAGCAGCACGCGCCGGTCGCTTTCGGCGGCGAGGTAGTTCGGCTGGATGATCGGCGCCTCGAAGGGGTCGGCCGAGCGCGCACGAACATAGCCGGTGCTGTCGGGTCGCTGCTGCCACGAGGCGATCGTCATGCCGGGGAAGTCGTCGAGGGTCGATTGAACGCCCTCCTTGTAGCTGGCCGGCGTGAAGGTGAGCTGCAGGTCGTAATTGTCGACGCGCTCGTCGGACTTCCAGAACACGTAGATCAGGGTCGGATTGAGCGTGAGGAGGCCCTTGCGTTGGGTGACGTATTTCAACACCTCGCCGACCAGCCGCAGGCCCTTGGAACGCTCGTTGATGCTCATGGCGTTCTTCACGCGGGCGACGAAGCGCGGCGCGTAGTGGTCGCGCAGGTTCTCGCCGATGCCCGGCAGCTCGTGCTTCACGGTGATGCCCAGCGACTGCAGGAGCGGTGCCGGACCGATGCCCGAGACCTGCAGGAGCTGCGGGCTGTTCACGGTGCCACCGCACAGGATCACTTCCTTGTTGGCGCGCACCTCCATCGGCCGGCCATTGCGACCACCTTTGCGGTAGCGCACGCCTGTCGCGCGCTTGCCCTCGAGCACGATCTCCGTCGCCTGGGCATGGGTGCGCACGGTGAGGTTCGGTCGCTTCATCGCCGGATGCAGGTAGCCGCGCGCCGCGCTGACGCGCCGGCCGTTGCGGATGATGCGCTGCACGTAGCTGACACCGGCTTGCATCGTGCCGTTGTAGTCACGGTTGCGCGGAATCCCCATCTGCACCGCGCCTTCTATGAAGGCCTCGCAGAGCGGGTCACGCCAATCCAGGTCGGTGATGGGCAGGCTACCCTCATGGCCGCGAAACGTGTCGTCGACCGAGTCGGGCACGTCGGCGATGCGCTGCTCGGTGCGCCGGAAATAGGGGAGCACGTCGGCATAGCCCCAGCCGTGGTTGCCGCGCTGCGCCCAGCCGTCGAAGTCGAGCCGCTGGCCGCGATTGTAGATGTGGCCGTTGATCGAACTGGAGCCGCCCAGGGTCTTGCCGCGAGGGGCGGCGATGCGCCGGCCGCCGGTCCATTCGCTGGGCTCGGACGTGTAGAGCCAGTTCACCCGCGGATTGACCAGTGTGTACATGAAGCCGGCGGGAATATGGATGAAGGGATGCCAATCCGACGGACCGGCTTCGAGGACGCAGACGGTGACGTTCGGATCCTCGCTCAGGCGGCTGGCGAGCACGCTGCCGGCCGAGCCGGCGCCCACGATCACGTAGTCGAAATTATCCATTCCCGCGTCTCTCCCGAGCCTTTGGCTTTAGCGCGACCGGCGGTGGCTCGGCAATTGTCGGGCACAGTTCGTCTGGCACAGATCTGGCACTGTATGGACGCTGGCGCTGCAGCGCGGCATCGTCGAGGGATCATGAACACGCCACCGATCAAGCTGTTGCTCTCCGACTCTGCCTTCCGCACCTGGGGCCCGCGCATCGCGTCGGCCGTTCCGACAGGCGGGCTGGCCTTCGTGACCTCCGAGCAGGCCATCGCCGACGGCGGGCCCTGCGGCGCCGATATCGCCTTCATGACCCGCGAGGTGACGGGGAAGTCGAGCAAGGACAACCAGACGCCCGAGTTGCGCGATTTCGAGATCGTGCTGCGCCGGGCGCCGAACCTGCGCTGGCTGCAAATCCATCCGGCGGGCGCGGAGCGGCCGATCTATCGCGAGCTGCGCGATCGCGGCGTGAAGGTCACGACCGCATCGGGGGCAACGGCGGTGACGGTGTCGCACAGCACGCTGGGTGCCGTGATCGCGCTCAACCGGCGCTTTCCCCTGCTGGCCGACGCCCAGCGCCGGCATGCCTGGGAACCGCGGATCGGCGAGCGGGCGCCGCGCGATCTCGCGGGCCAGTGCGCCGTGGTCGTGGGCCTGGGGCCGATCGGCCGCAACATCGCGGCCCTGCTGAAGATGCTGGGCATGTGCGTGATCGGCGCCCGCCGCAGCGCCGAGCCGGTCGAACCGTCCGACCGCACGGTCGCCTACGACCGGTTGGGCGAAGTCCTGCCGGAGGCGGACTGGCTGATCCTGTGCTGTCCGGCCTCGCCGCTCACGCGCGGCATCGCCAACGCGGCGGCCTTTTCGGCGATGCCCGCGGGCGCCCATTTCGTCAATGTCGCGCGCGGCGAGATCGCGGTGGAAGCCGATGTGATCGCGGCCCTCGCCAGCGGCAAGCTCGCCGGCGCCTATCTCGACGTCTTCGAGCGCGAGCCGCTCGATCCCGCATCGCCGCTGTGGGACATGCCCAACGTCCTCATCTCGCCACACACCGCCAGCCATTCGCTGGGCCAGAAAGAGGCGATCTTCGAGATCTTCCTCGACAATCTGGCGCGCTGGCGGGATGGCCGGAAGTTGCGCAACGACGTCGACGATCTCGGCTAGCTTCCTCGCACCAGTCTGATAACCGGGGCGGCTCGGGCGGCCTGCTCCCGATTTTCCAGAGCCTGACGCAGGTTCATCTTGGGGACTTCGACATGCTCCACGGCCAGAGCCTGGGCACGTGCACCCTGGCCCGTTCGCATTGCGTCAAACAACATGTGATGCTGCTGATGGGCATAGCGCATCCATTCGGCGCTGATCTCGATCGCTGATTGCATCGGTATCATTGCCGAAGGGGCTGCGAAGGGCAGCGCGTCGTTGGCCCGCATGACCCGTTGCAACGGGGCGCTGCCGCACGCATCGCAAACCGCGAGATGATACCGATCGTTCATCTCGGTATACGAAGCGTACGAAGCCAGATCAAAGTCCGGGCGTTCGAATATGGCGTCGCCCGCCTCCAGGCAATCGCGGAGCTCTCTGTCGAGTTTGCGCGGCATACCGTGCTCAGCCACTAGGCGGGCAGCGAGTCCCTCGAGGTGCCCGCGGAGCTCAATGGCATCTATGACTTCGGCCGGCGTATAGAGTTTGACCGTATAGCCAATTCCTTCGCCGGTAAGCAGTAATCCTTCCTTTTCCAGGGCTGCCATGGCCGCGCGGACGGGCGTACGCGACGCACCGAACTGTTCCGCGATCTGTTGTTCCACCAACCGTTGGCCGGGCGCGAACTCGCCCCGCAGGATGGCCGCCCGGAGTTGCATCAACACAGCGTCGTGAATTGTCATGGCACCTTGACCGAGAAAAATCGAGTCTGCATACTAAGATACCAATAAGGTATACATAGATGCAAGCGGATCAGAATATCAGAGTGACTCGCGTCGGCCCCGGGACGCCGTGCGGTGCCCTGATGCGAAGCTATTGGCACCCCGTCGCCTTGCTCGATGAATTCGAGACCGAGCCCGGTTTGAAGGCCCGGCCAGTGAAGCCGATCCGCATCCTCGGACAAGACTTCGTGCTGTTCCGCGATTCGGACGGCAGGTTCGGTATGCTCGATCGCCGCTGCCCTCATCGGGGCGCCGACCTGGCGTTCGGCCGGCTCGAAAGCGAAGCGACCAGCCGTTGGGGTGTGCCTTCGACAGGATTGCGGTGTCCGTTCCACGGCTGGAAGTTCGCGGTCGATGGCGCCTGCCTGGACACACCGGGCGAGCCTCAAGGAAGCCGCCTCTGCGCGCACGTAAGTGCGCGCTCGTATCCCGTCCTTGCCCGCAATGGCGTGCTGTTCGCCTGGCTTGGAGAAGCCGACAAGGCGCCTCCGCTGCCGGGCCTGGATTTTCTGAAGGCGGAGGCTTCGCACACATTCGCCTTCAAGGGTGTTTGGAACTGCAACTGGCTGCAGGCTCAGGAGGTCGGCCTCGACCCGGCGCACACCTCGTTCCTCCACGCGTTCTTTGAAGACGAGGACATTTCGACGTCCTACGGGCGGCAGTTCCGGGCGGCGAGCGCCGGGGCCATCGATGGCGAAGCTTGGCCCATGACCCGCATCATGCGCGAATTCCATCGGCCGGAGATCCGGATCGAGCCGACAGCCTGGGGCCAACAGATCACCACGCTGCGGCAGATCGACGACCAGTGGATGCATGTTCGCGTTACCCACGGCCTCTTCCCAAATGGATTCGTCATCCCGCTTTCCGAGACCATGACCATCACGCAATTCCATGTGCCGATCGACGACGAGCGTACGTGGTGGTTCTCGATGTTTACCAGCTTCGATGCCCCGATCGATAAGCACGCCATGCGCGAGCAGCGCCTGCGCGGCAATCCGGCTCCCGGGTACCTTCCGGTGAACGGCGCGCACAACGATTGGGGTTACGACCCGGAGGAACAACAGCACCGGACCATGCTCGGCATGGGTGAAGACGATATCAACGTTCACGACCAGTGGGCCTGCGAGAGCATGGGGGCGATCACGGATCGCACCCAGGAGCATCTGGGAACGACGGACCGGGCGATTCTCGCCAATCGGCGCCAGTTGCTGCGGGCGATCGCGGACGTCGAGAACAATCGACCCGCGCCGGGAATCGCAACCACCGAGGGCGCCTCGGCCATGCAGGGACCCGATACGATCGATGGTCTCGCGCCGGCGGGCAAATGGGAAGCCTGGTGGCAGGAAATGGCCGCCAGGAAGCGCAGCGGCGCTCCCTGGTTGAAAGCCTGATTCAGCCTCTATCCATGAGCACTGCATTTCTTGAAGTTTCAGCCACGGCCACGGCCGAACGTGCCGAAGCGCTGAGCCGGGTCTCGGAGCGTCTGTCGGCGAGCGACTTCCGACGCCTGCGTGTCGCGTGGTCCGACCTCCATGGCGTCACCCGTTGCAAGACGCTGTTTGCGGGAGCTGCGGCGAACGCGATGAACAGAGGGGTGGCTTTCGTAAGCACCCCGCTTCTCAAGGACACCTCCGATCGGACAGCCCTGCCGGTCTTCAACGCCGACGCGGTCGCCGACCTGCCGCAGTTTGCCAACGCCCCGAATCTGATACTGCTGCCGGATCCTCGGACCTTCGTCGAACTGCCATGGAGCCCGGGCACGGGCTGGGTGCTGGGAGATTCCTTCCATGCCGACGGCAGCGTCTGCGAGGCGGATCCGCGCCGCATCCTTGCGCGACAGGTGGCGCGGCTACTCGACGCCGGGTATCGACTGAAGTGCGGGCTCGAGGTGGAATTCCATGTTTACCGCTTGGCGGACGATTCGCGCCACCTCGACCCGAAAAACGCCGCTTGGCCGGGTCCGGCACCTGACGTCGAGATGCTGCACCCCGGCTATCGGTTGCTCTCGGAAGAGAGCGCCGACGCATCGTATCGGGTCCTTGAACTGATCGAGGAGACGGCGATCGGACTGAAGCTGCCCTTGACATCACTCGAGGTCGAGTTCGGTCCCAGTCAATTCGAAGCGGTGTTCGACGTCATGGACGCAAGCGTAGCGGCCGACGCCATGGTTCTGTTCCGCTCGGCCGTTCGACAGGTACTGGCGCGCCACGGCTATCTCGCAACGTTCGTCTGCCGACCGCCGTTCCCATTCGTGATGTCGAGTGGCTGGCATCTGCATCAATCTCTTGTCGACCTCGGCGGATGCAACGTCTTCAAACCATCGGCTCAACCTGCTGGTGCCCCTCGCGCGGGTCTGCGCGCGGGTCTGTCGGCCATCGGTGAGGCCTGGCTTGCCGGATTGCTTGTGCACGCCCGTGGAAGCTGCGTGCTCGCCACGCCGACCGTCAATGGCTACGCGCGCTTCCGTCCGAACGCCCTTGCGCCAACCCATATAGGTTGGGGGTACGACGACCGGTCGAGCTTGTTCCGCATCGTCGGTTACGCAGACGACGCTCGGATCGAAAACCGTCTGGGCGAGCCGAGCGCGAATCCGTATCTGTACATGGCATCGCAGATCATCGGTGGCCTGGAGGGTCTCGACAACGACCTGTCGCTTGCAGCCTCGACGGCATTGCTCGAAGGAACATCGCTGCCGCGTAACCTGGGCGAAGCGCTCGAGGCGTTCCAGCGCGACGACACCGTTCGCTCGCAGTTGGGAAGCCCGATGTGCCGAATCATCGATGCGGCGAAGGCGTCCGAATGGGCGCGTTATTTGGCCTCGGCCGACTCCGAGGAATTCGACCGCCGCGAATACTTTGCCCGCTTCTGACGTCGACGGAGAAGAGCATTGTCGCTCTCCTATCTTTCGATCCGTGACATCCGCAAAGAGTATCAGCACTGCCAGCATTTGCTCACGCAGTTGTGATGTGCTGGCTCAGCAGGAAAATGCTATTGCTTCCGGCAGGCTGGCGGTTGGACCGCGCCAGATCGACTACATAAGCAAGACCCGCCCGCGCACGCCGCGGGTTTGACACGCCTCGGCTTCGACGCCGAGCGGAGGGTGGAGCTTGCCTCGGATGGTGCGTCACGCCAGGCCGACTGAGTC
>JAQSDW010000006.1 GCA_029946105.1 Reyranella sp.
CTGGAGTGGCGCGCTCCCATGACTCAGCTCTTGCCGAGGAACCTGTGATAAACGGCCTCGGCGATCGGCAGCAGCTCATCGCGGCTGGCCATCGCCGTCACGGCAAAGCCGAAGCCCTGGTCGATCCAGGCAAAGGTGGCGGCGTCGCCCTCCTGCTGGAAGCGGAACGCCGTCTCCGTGCCGGACGCCGCACGGACATAGACCGTGAGCCGCCGGCCGCTCGCATCGTCGTACATGAGCTGGGCCGCGGCCGCGTCGCCCGCCGGCAGCAGGCGCCCGCCCATCAGGCGATAGCCGAAGCGCGACAGGTCGGGCGCGGCCAGCGGCCGGCCGAGCCGCTTCGACAGCCACTGCAGCAGGTGCGCTTCCTGGGCCACGCCGACCTCGACGGGATGGGCGACCTCGACCACGAAAGTGCGATAGGCCGCGGTCGCGCCCTGGGCCACGCTGGTGGTCGGGGCCAACGAGGCGGACATCGGCACGAGGCCGTTGGCGAACCAGCCGCCGGCCGCGCCGACAACGAATATCACGAGCGCTGCCGCAGCCAGCCGCGCCTTGCCGGTCCAGCTTCCACTCCGGGCGGCGCGGATATTCGCAATCCGGAGGCGGGCCGGGAGAGGCTCGGCGAACTTGGCGGCGAGCTGGCCGCGCAGCATCGCACGCTGGCGGCGCTCGGTGGCGACGCGCTCGGCCGTCTCCGGATGGAGGGCGAGATAGGCTTCCACCTCGGCGCGACGCGCGCCGTCGAGGCGGTCGTCGATGAAGGCTTGCAGGTCGTCTTCGCCGATCATTTCACTCTCCGAAGCAGCGTGGCGCGCCCCGTTTCCAAAATCGCGCGCAGCTTCTGGCGGCCGCGCGACAGTCTCGACATCACCGTGCCCATCGGCACGCCCAGGATACGCGCCGCGTCATCGTACGAGAAATCCTCCACGCCGATCAGCAGCAGCAGCGACTTCTGCTCCTCGGGCAACTGGTCGAGGGCGGCGAGCACGTCCTGGACTTCCAGCCCTGCCTCCTGCTGGGCGGCGACGCCGGGCGCAGCGACATCGTCGAGGGCGGCATGCGGCCCCTGGCGCTGGCGTTGCCGCCAGGCGTTGACGAACAGGTTGCGCTGGATGGTGAACAGCCAGGCGCGCAGGTCACCGTCCGGGCGCCTCAGCCGCCAGCGCGACAGCGCGCGCTCCAGCGTGTCCTGCACCAGATCGTCGGCGGCATCGTGATCGCGCAGCAGGGCGTAGGCGTAGCGACGCAGCGCCGGGATCAGCGGTTCGAGCAGGGCGTCCGCGTCGGCCATCCATGTCCTCTACTCCTCCCCCGAAGACGGGGGAGGAGCCTAAACCTTCTTTACTTGGCGATGTGCCAGGCGCCGTTCAGGAAGCCGTCGCCGGTGGTGTCGCCGGCCTTGGTGTCCTTGGCGAAAGCGTAGACCGGCTTGCCCTTGTAGGCCCACTGCTTCAGCCCGTCGTCGCGGGTGATGATCGTCCAGTCGCCCACGGCCTTGGCGCCGTCGGCGACCATGGCCGGCGGCCAGTTGGTGGCGCAGGGGCCGTTGCACACCGACTTACCGGGGGTGGCGTCCTTGTCGAACGTGTAGAGCGTCATGCCGCTGGCCGTGACGAACATGCCGCCCTTGTTCATGGGCGGGGCGGCGCTGGCGGGGTCGGCGGCGAAGGCGCTGCCGGCGGCGAAGGCGGCGAGCAGGGCAGCGGTCGAAAGCAACGTTTTCAGCATGAAAGTCTCCCAAGCAGGTGTTGTCTGCAGGAGAGAGACGCCGGGGCGGGGCGTTTATTCCCGCCTCCTTCAAAGAAAACCACCCCCTGTTGGTAGCCCTCGTGCACTGGGTCCCCGTTTGGGGTTATAATCCGCCAACCGTATGGAGGAATTGCCATGGACAAGCCGGTCACACCGCGCGGCATCAACCACCTCGTGCTCAACGTCCGCGACATCGAGGAGTCGCACCGCTTCTGGACGGAGATCGTGGGCTTCAAGCAGGTCGGCCAGCTGACGCCGACGGAAACGCGCCCCAATCCGCCGAAGATGCGCTTCTATTCGGGCGTCCGCGAGGATGGCACGAGCCACCACCACGATGTTGCCTTGGTCGAGAACCGCGACCTGCCGGCGCCGCCCAAGGACTGGGCGATGTTCGGCATGCCAGTGGCGGTGAACCACATCGCCATCACCATGCCGAGCCGCGAGGCCTGGCTGGAGCACCTCACCTACCTGCAGAACAAGGGCGTGAAGTTCGACCGCCGCGTCGAGCACGGCATGACCCACAGCCTCTACATCCACGATCCCAACGGCTACGGCGTCGAATTCGTCTACGATCTGCCGAAGGAAGTCTGGCAGGGCGACATCAACGCCGCGCTCAACTTCGTGAAGGTGCTGCCGACCGAAGGCGCCGAAGCGCTCGAGGATCGCACGCAAGGTGTGCCGACCTTCAAGCAGCCCCAACCGGCGGAGTAGGTCCGCCTTCCGCAGGGGATATGCCCTCGAGCGCCTGTAGAGGCGCCGAGGCGGAGGGGGAGTGCTACACTCCCCGCCAATGAATCTCCGGGGGAAGACTCTCGTCTTTGCCATGGCAGTGGGGCAGGTCGGCGGACTGCTGCCGCACGTCGCCGTGCCGTCGACCATGCCGGCGTTCCTCATTCCCGAATGGGGTCTCAGCTACGGCGAGGCCGGGCTGATGGCGAGCGCCTATGCCATCGGCTACATGCTGGCAGCCCCCATCCTCACAACGCTCACCGACCGTCTCGACGGGCGCCGCATCCTGATCCTGGGCTCGCTGCTGAACGCGGCTGGCGCGATCGGCTTCGGCCTCTGGGCCGACGGCATGGTCTCGGCCATGCTGCTGTGGGCGCTCACCGGTATGGGCTTTGCCGGCTCCTACATGCCGGGCCTGAAGGCGCTCAGCGACCGGCTCGATCCCGGCGAGAGTTCGCGCAGCTTCACCTTCTACACCTCGGCCTTCTCGTTCGGCGTCGGGCTCTCCTTCCTCGCCTGCCAGCTCGTGGCCGAGGCGTGGGGTTGGCGCGCCGCTTTCGTGCTGACCGGCCTCGCGCCGCTTGCCATGACCTTCGTCGCCTGGACGCTGCGGCCGGTGACGCCCGCGCCGCGGGCGGGGCCGGTGCTCGATCTCGTGCCGGCGCTGCGCAACCGCGCCGCACTTGGCTATTCCTTCGCCTACGGATGCCACTGCTTCGAGCTCTACGGGCTCCGCACCTGGCTGGTCGCCTTCTGGGGCTTTGTGGCTGCACGAGGCGACATGCCGCTCGGCGCCGTGGTGGTGAGCGCCGTCATCACGATCATCGCCATGCCGGCCAGCATCCTTGGCAACGAGTTGGCGCTGAAGCTCGGCCGCCACCGCGCCGTCACCCTGGTCATGCTGCTCTCTGCCGTAGTGGCGCTGGCCATCGGCTTCACCGCCGGCCTCTCGCCCTGGCTCACGCTCGCGCTGATGTTGCTCTATGCCTTCACCACGCCCGGCGATTCGGGCGCGCTGACTTCGGGCATGGCCGCCGCGGCAGATCCCAGGTTCCGCGGCGCCAGCATGGCGGTTCATTCGACGGTGGGCTTCGGCCTCACTGCCGCCGGCGGCTGGGTCGTCGGTGTCGCGCTCGATATGGCGGGCGGCGTGTCGCAACCCGGCGCCTGGGCACTGGCCTACACCGTGATGGCCGCGGCTGTCGCGCTGGGGCCGGTGTGCTTGTGGTGGTCGCGGCGAGGGACGGCGTCGCGCTGGACGACGTAAGGCGTGCGCTCAGGCGTGCGCCGAGTACCGCTGCAGGAAGAAGCGCGAGGCCGAAGTGGCCGCGGGCACCACGGCGCGGCCGACCATGGCGTGGAGCTCGAGCGGCTTCAGCAGCATCTTGATCGCCATTTCATGGGGCACGTGCTGCTTTGCGAACTTCAGGGCATCGGCGCGATAGGTCTCGTAGTCGCTCCTGTGGAACGTGGCGCCGGGATTGAGGCCGAGAAAGATCGCCTTGTAGGCGCAGAGCGCGTCCTCGGATTCGACTTCGGCCGACCGGCTCCACAGCGTACGCAGCACGGCGAGCCGGCTCGGCTGTTCGAGTGCCCGGTAGCGCCGGAACCCGCGATAGAAGTGCTTGTAGTGGCGGACCTCGTCGGCACTGATTCGGGCGGCAAGCACCCGCAGCGTCGGTTCCTCGGTGAGCTCCGAGAGCATGCGATAGAAGGCGGCGGTGCCGGTCTCCACGACGCAGCGTGCCGCCATCTCGAGCGCCCGCGTGCCAGCCAGCCGGTCGACGATACAGAGCGGCAGGTATTCGGCGAGGAAGGTCCGGTAGGCGGCCTCCCAGTCGAAGTCCGGCCACGCGGTCTGGACGTAGCGCTTGAGTGCCGCGCCGTGCTGAAGTTCCTCGATTTCCCAGTGTTGTTTCAACCACGTGACGATTTCCTCATCGTCGTGGAAGAACGCGACCAGATTGTCGGTGTAGATGTCCGAGGCGCTCTCGATGAAGGACGCCGACGCCACGATGTAGAACAACTGCCGGTCGTCGCGCACACGCTCGTGCGCAAGCCCATCGTAGGGAATATCCTCGATCGACCAGGAGGCCCCTGTCGTCGTATCGGGGCGCCGCGCCGTCATGCAAGTCTCCCTGGATGCCCAGGCCAAACGTACGGGATCTATAATACCTCAACGTGGTGTTGAAAGAATAGTTCTCTCCGGGTTCGCCAGTTTCTTGCAGAATCACTGAACCCCGCCAGTCGCCTGGGCGCCGGGGGCGGTGTCCTTATGGTGGGCGCTGAGGTCGTCGGGTCGCTGATCGTAGAAATGGACCTGCATCCGCATCGCACCGATCGGCTCCACCCAATGCGGCTGCTCGGGCAGGATCAGACCCGGATTATCGGGCGTCAGGATGGCCTCCCCCTCGCTGTTGGCCAGGCTGAACCTGACCTCGCCCTCGATCACCTGGATGACGCCCCAGACTCCGGCCTTCGTCTTGTGTTCCCCGCGCAAGGCGGCGGGAAGGGTCTTCTCGGTGAATACCGACGTCGAGCGATAGGGAACGCTCATCTCAGGCGGCCTGGCGGAGGTCGTCGGCATGCTTGGGGTAGGGAGCGACCGGCCGATCATCCGCCCGCAGGCCCGCGAGTTCGCTGGCGAAGCCATGATTGACGTCGCGGTGGTGGGCCTCGTCGGCGCGGACCACCAGGATGACGTCGCGCAGCGTGGCGTCCTCCGGCAGCTTCCAGTAGTGCCGGGCGATCGCCGGAGCCGGCACGTTGGGCGAGCGGCCGTCGTCGAGCTCCTGGAGGTAGTGGGTGTAGCTGATGACCGCCTCTTCCTCGAAGTAGCCGACGAGGCGGTGCGCGGTCCGGGCGCTCACGAGATAGAGCGCGAAGAAGGCGAGGTAGAATACCCACTGGACGCCCAGGATCACGCTGCGCTCGAACAGCGTCGGCTTGGCGACGTGAATGAAGGTCATGAGATGCATCCGCTCGTTCTCGGCCTCCTCCATCAGGGTGCGGATCCAGCCGTTGTCGTCGCTCATGCGGCGCAGGCAGCGGAGATGGGTCAGCGTCGCGCCGACCATGCCGGGAACGGCGGCGACGGTTTCCAGCACCACCGCGCGATGGCCGTAGCGCCTGGCGAAGAACGTGTCGGCGCAGAACCGCAGGACCTTGGTGAAGCCCAGCGCAATGCGGTCGGACAGGCCGGCCACCTTGTGGTGTACGCCGAGGTCGTCGATGGGAGCGGCGCGGATCGGGATGGCGGGCGTTTCCATGGAACTCTCCTTGAGCGTGAATCGGGGCCAGACCGGAAGATTACCGGGGCCGCAGCGGATCGGGAAAGAGCGTGGCGGGAAGCTTCGGTCGCGCGGCCTTTTCCTGCAGCGCGATGACGGCCTGTGGCCGGCTTCGATCCTCTACCGTACACCTATTCCCGTGTTCGAATGATGTCATGATCGACCGGTTCGAGACCGAATTGGCATGGGCAAGGGACGGATGAGCGCGCGTTGGCTTCTTCTGGCGATGTTCTGGGCCGTGCCCGCCTGGGCGCAGCAGAACGTGCGCGTGCCGGTGGAGCAGGGCGGCCGCACCATCCAGCTCACAGCCCAGCTCTACAAGCCGGCCAACGTGACCGGCCGCGTGCCGGCCGTGGCGATCTTCCATGGCTGCGGTGGGCCCGGGCAGAACACCGCGCGCATGGCCGGGCTTCTCGCCTCCTGGGGGTATGCCGCGCTCAGCGTCGACAGTTTTTCCGCGCGCGGCCTCAAGGATGTGTGCGGCCGTAACTGGCCGACTGAGGCCAATGCCGAGGCTCGCGCGCACGACATCGACGCGGCGCTGGCTTGGCTCGGCGCCCAGAGCTTCGTCGATCCCAAGCGGCTCGCCTATATGGGCTATTCCTACGGCGGCGGCGTGGCAGCGTTGCGCGCGTTATCGGGCAAGCCTGACGAGGCGGCACCGTCGCCTGCGCGCGCGGCCGTCCTCGTCTATCCCGATTGCGCACTGGTAGATGCGCTGGGTCCGAAGCTCGCCGTGCGCCAGCCGACGCTGTTCGCCATGGGGGCGCTCGACGACTGGACGCCGATCGCGCAATGCAAGGCGCTGATCGACCGCGTCGTGAAGGGCCGCGACCTGATCGAGACGCGCGTCTACGAAGGCGCACATCACAGCTTCGATGCGCTCGGCCTCCCGGTGCGTTATCTTGAGGGTGTCGGCAACCGCAGCAAGCCCGGCGGGTGCTGCGGCGCCCACTACGGTGCCAACGAGCAGGCATGGAAGCAGTTCGTGGCCGATGTGCAGGTGTTTCTCGCGAAGACGTTAGCGCCTTGATGGCTAAAGGACACTCACGCGATCTGTCATGGCATAGGGATCGATGTCGAGCCGGAGCCGGCCGACGAGGACGACGGGCACTTTGCGCCGCTCGACGGTCTTGAACGCCAGCAAACCGGCGGCTTCGAGCTTCGAGAGAGTACGCAGCAGGTTCGGTTCCGCGCGCCGGGTGAAGCGGGCCAGTTCGGCAATCGATCTGGGCTTGCGGTCGCGGATCGCCTTCATGAGGCTGCGGTTCTCGGGCGTGAGCAACCGCAGCAGGACACTCGCCGAGTCGACGCTGGGCCGTGCCGCGTTCCGGGGCGCTCGCCGTACGCCGCTCGCCACCGCACGCATCTCTTTCTCCAAGGCATTCAGGCTCTGAATTTTCATTGCCGTCACTCTCTTTCCAACTGTTCCTCGGCGACGACCGCCTCCGATACGCCTCGCTCCGCCAATACCCGTCTCACTTCGGCGAAGAAATCAGCCAGCAACTGATCGGCGTTCGTGAAGCGGTAGGGCCTTCCCACGTCGCCCACGATCCTGTGCCAATGGTCGTGAGCTACTTTGGTTCGCTGCTTCCGTGATCCATGGCCCGGAACGCCATGGCATTGTCGAAACCCACGAGCCGGCGACCCCGAGGGTCGTGAAGCGTGAACGAATATCGCAGGCCGTGGGGCTGAGTAGGGCCGGGGTCCGCTCGCCTGATCTCGAACTTCAGCCAATACCCCTTCTCCAGGTGATGGAGACGGCCATCGAACGCCAACAGGAACTCGAGGGTATGATCGTCCGACATATGGATATCCAGTCAGGATATGATAATAGAAAGCCTCGAAAAAATCAATCCGGAGAGGGACATCGATGACCAGGACGATCTGGCACTGCCACATCGCGGTGTCGCTCGATGGCAAGATCGCGTGCCCCGACGGCTCGTTCGACTGGCTGGAAGGTTATCCTCCGCAGGAGTTCGGCCTCGACGCCTTCCTGGCGGAGGTCGACGACATCGTGATGGGTCGCGCGACCTACGAGACTTTGCGCGGCTTCGGCGAGTGGCCGCATCCGGGCAAGCCCACCTTCGTGGTGACCAGCCGGCCGCTCGACCTGTTGGCCGATGGGTTCCCGCCCGGCGTCGAGGCACGGCCGGCCGACTTCGGCGCCCTCGCGGCCGAGCTGGAGGGCAGGGGCTGTCGTCGCGTCTGGATCGAGGGCGGCGGCCGGGTGATCCGCGGCATGATGGAAGGGGGCAGGCTCGACGTGCTGGAGATGGCCGTGCTGCCGCTGGTGCTGGGCGACGGCATCACGCTGTTTCCGCCGGGTACGCCCGGCCTCGGGCTGCGGCTGGTCAAGTGCGAGCCCCCGGACGGGCGGGGCGCTGCATGTCGTCTACGAAGCCGCGCAGTAGAGTCTTTTCGACTCGATCAGAATCGCTTTCCTCCCCATTCAAATGGGGAGGTGCCCCGGAGGGGCGGAGGGATCATGACCCCATCGCCCTCGTAAGACGAGGGCACTTCCCCAGATGACTGGGGAAGAGAAGGATCCAGACTCTGGCGGGTCAATCCACGTCGGAAAGACTCTAGTCGCGCGGGTTGCGGGAGACGACGCAGGCGCCGCCTTTGGCCCGCAGCTTTGCGCAGAGCGCGTCCGCATCCGCCCGGCTTTTTTCCGAGACCCGGACGGCGTAGGTCGGGAGGTCGTTTCGGCGCGCTGTCAGGATCAACGGCAGTCGGTCGCCGAGTACGGCTTCGTGCTTGCGCCGCAGCCGCTCGTAGGTGGCGAGGACACGCCCTTCGGACCAGTTGCCGGCAAGCTGAACACCCCACGGCCCCCACGCCGGGTCGGTCGTGAGGTCGCGACGACGGCGGGGAGTGTCTTTCATCAGCCTGGCGATCTCGACGCAGCGCTCGCCCTTTGCCGCGTTCGAGGGCGGCGTCGGCGAGGAATGCAGTTGCGGCATCGGCTGCGCCACCCATGCCTCCGCGCTGTAACCCGTGATGATGCGGACGTAGGCCTGCGTCTCGCCTGGAAGGGTGCTGCGGCCGGCGCGCCATGCCTCGACCTGGCCGGGGCCGGCATTGTAGGCGGCCGCGGCCAGGCCCAGGTTGCCGCGGAAGGTCGTGCGCAGCTCGCGCAGGTAGCTCGCCGACTCGCGCAGCGCCTGCAACGGCTCGAACGCGTTGATGAGCCCACGCATCGCGGCGGTGCCGGGCATGAACTGCGCGATGCCTTGCGCTCCAGCCGGACTGACCGCCTCCGGGTTGAAACGGCTCTCCTGCCAGATGAGGCGCGTGAAGAACTCCTCGGGGAGGTCGTTGTCGGCCGCCGCCTGCGCCAGCGTGCGGCAGATGTCGGCAACGAAGG
>JAQSDW010000007.1 GCA_029946105.1 Reyranella sp.
AGCCCACCGCCGACGGGATGCGGCCGAGCAGCGCCGACACTTCCGAGCCGGCCTGGGTGAAGCGGAAGATGTTGTCGACGAAGAACAGCACGTCCTGGCCTTCGACATCGCGGAAATACTCGGCAACGGTGAGGCCCGACAGGCCAACGCGGGCGCGGGCGCCCGGCGGCTCGTTCATCTGGCCGTACACCAGCGCCACCTTCGAGCCCGGACCGTCGAGCTTGATGACGCCGCCTTCGATCATCTCGTGATAGAGGTCGTTGCCCTCGCGGGTACGCTCGCCGACGCCCGCGAACACCGACACGCCGCCGTGCGCCTTGGCGACGTTGTTGATCAGTTCCATGATCGTCACGGTCTTGCCGACGCCGGCGCCGCCGAACAGGCCGATCTTGCCGCCCTTGGCGTAGGGGGCGAGCAGGTCGATGACCTTGATGCCGGTGATCAGGATCTGCGCTTCGGTCGACTGCTCGACGAATTCCGGCGCGCTGCGATGGATCGGCAGCGTGCTCTTGTTGCCGACCGGACCGCGCTCGTCGACCGGCTCGCCGATGACGTTCAGGATGCGGCCGAGGGTCTCGGGACCGACCGGCATCTGAATGGGAGAGCCGGTGTCGACCGCCTTCTCCCCGCGCACCAGGCCGTCGGTGGTGTCCATGGCGATGGTGCGGACTTCCGACTCACCCAGGTGCTGGGCGACTTCGAGCACGATCAGGCGGCCATCCGCCTTGACGTGCAGCGCGTTCAGGATGTGCGGCAGATCGGCATCGAAGCGCACGTCGACGACCGCGCCCGTGATCTGGGTGATCGTGCCGATGTTATTGGTGGCCATGACGGATCCCTTTCCTTCAATTGCTGTCAGCGCGCGGCCTAGACGGCCTCGGCGCCCGAGATGATCTCGATGAGTTCCTTGGTGATGGAGGCCTGACGCGAGCGGTTCATCTGCAACGTCAGTTTCTTGATCACGTCGCCGGCATTGCGAGAGGCGCTGTCCATCGCCGTCATCTGCGAGCCGTAGAAGCTCGCCGCGTTCTCCAGCAGGACGCGGAAGATCTGGACGGTGAGGTTGCGCGGCAGCAGGTCAGTCAGGATCTCGCTCTCGTCCGGCTCGAATTCGTAGACCGCGCCGCCCAGCGTGGCGGGGGCTGCGGTCTCGCCGCCCTCGGGAGCCGGCGGCGGAATGAGCTGCTGGCGCGTGACGACCTGGGTCATCGCCGACTTGAAGCGGTTGAAGACCACGGAGGCGACGTCGAATTCGCCGGCCGCGAACATCTCCATGACCCGCGCCGTCACCTTGTCGGCATCGGCGAACGACAGCCGCGGACGGCCGAGATCAGTGATGGTCTCGATGATATGGCTGCCGAAGTCGCGGCGCAACTGCTCGCGGCCCTTGCGGCCGACGCACATGACTTTGACCGTTTTGCCCTCGGCCAGCAGCGCGCGGATGTTGCGCCTCGCCTCGCGGACGATCGTGCTGTTGAAACCGCCGCACAGGCCGCGGTCGGCCGTGGCGACGATCAGCAGGTGAACCTTGTCGGAGCCAGTGCCGGCCAGCAGGCGCGGGCCGGTGCCGCCTTTGAAGCTGGCGCCCAGCGAGGCCAGGATCTTGTCCATGGCTTCGGCATAGGGCCGGGCCGCCATGGCCTGCTCCTGGGCACGCCGCAGCTTGGCGGCGGCGACCATCTTCATGGCCTTGGTGATCTTCTGCGTCGATTGAACGCTTCGGATCCTGAGGCGGTAGGTTTTGAGACTGGGCATCGAGAACCTGCGAAGGCTTAGGCGAACTTCTTGACGAAGTCGGCGAGGAACGCCTTCAGCTTGTCATCGGTCTCCTTGGTGATCTCGCGCTTGTCGCGGATCGACGCCAGGATCGAGCCTTCGGCGCGCAGGGTGTCGAGCACCTGGCGTTCGAAGTCGCCGACTCGCGCCACCGGCAGCGTGTCGAGGAAGCCGCGGGTGCCGCAATAAAGCGACACGACCTGCTCTTCGATCACCATCGGCACGTATTGGCCCTGCTTCAGGAGCTCGGTGAGGCGCTGGCCGCGCGCGAGCAGGCGCTGGGTCGAGGCATCGAGGTCCGAGGCGAACTGGGCGAAGGCCGCCATTTCGCGATACTGCGCCAGCTCGAGCTTGATGGTACCGGCGACCTGCTTCATCGCCTTGATCTGCGCCGCCGAACCGACGCGGCTAACCGACAGGCCGACGTTAATCGCGGGACGGATGCCCTGATAGAAGAGCTCGGTCTCGAGGAAGATCTGGCCGTCGGTGATCGAGATCACGTTGGTCGGAATGTAGGCCGAGACGTCGCCGGCCTGCGTCTCGATGATCGGCAGCGCCGTCAGCGAGCCCGAGCCGTTCTTCTCGTTCAGCTTGGCAGCGCGCTCGAGCAGCCGCGAATGGAGATAGAATACGTCGCCAGGATAGGCTTCGCGGCCCGGCGGGCGGCGCAGCAGCAACGACATCTGGCGGTACGACACCGCCTGCTTGGAAAGATCGTCGTAGACGATGACGGCGTGCATGCCGTTGTCGCGAAAGTATTCGCCCATGGCGCAACCGGTGTAGGGCGCCAGGAACTGCATCGGCGCCGGATCGGACGCGGTGGCGGCGACGACGATGGAATATTCCAGCGCACCGTTGTCCTCAAGCGTCTTCACGATCTGGGCGACGGTCGAACGCTTCTGGCCGATGGCGACATAAACGCAGTAGAGCTTGCGGCTCTCGTCCGTGCCCTTGTTGATCGTCTTCTGGTTCAGGAAGGTGTCGATGGCGACGGCGGTCTTGCCGGTCTGGCGATCGCCGATGATCAGCTCGCGCTGGCCACGGCCGACCGGAACCAGCGAGTCGATGGCCTTGAGGCCGGTCTGCATCGGCTCGTTGACCGACTTGCGCGGGATGATGCCGGGCGCCTTGACCTCGACCAGGCGGCGCTCGGTCGTGGCGAGCGGGCCCTTGCCATCGATCGGATTGCCGAGACCATCGACCACGCGGCCGAGCAGGCCCTTGCCCACCGGCACGTCGACGATGGTGCCAGTGCGCTTGACGATGTCGCCTTCGCGGATCGTGCGATCCTCGCCGAAAATCACGACGCCGACGTTGTCGCTCTCGAGATTGAGCGCCATGCCCTTGATGCCGCCGGGAAACTCGACCATCTCGCCGGCCTTGACGCTGTCGAGGCCATAGACGCGGGCGATACCGTCACCGACGGAGAGAACCTGGCCGACCTCGGCCACTTCGGCTTCGGTGCCGAAGTTGGCGATCTGCTGCTTGAGGATGGCCGAGATTTCGGCGGCACGGATATCCATTTAGGCAACTCCCTTCATGGCAAGCTGCAGTCGCTGCAGTTTGCTTCGGATAGACGAATCGAACAGACGCGAACCGACCTTCACGACGAGACCGCCGAGAATGTCCGGTTCGACGCGCGCGTCGACGGAGACTTTGGTGCTTCCCAACACGCTGCGCAGTGTGTCGGTGAGCTGTTGAAGCTGGGCCGGCGAGAGCGCCACGGCCGAGGTGACGGCGACAGTGGTCTCGCCGCGACGGCTCGCCAGCTCGGCCAGGAACGCCGTGGCCATGGCGACCAGTTCGCGAGCGCGGCCGTTGCCGGCCACGGTGCCGATGAAATTGCGGGTGAGGCCCTTGATGCCGGCGGCGTCGAGCACGGCCAGCAGCGCCTTGGTCTGGAGCGGACGGCCGATCACCGGGCTTGCGATCAGGCGAGCAAGGTCGGCGCTTTCAGCAGCCATTTTGCGGAACGTGCCGAGATCCTCGGCGACCTGGTCGAGCGACTTGGCACTGTCTGCCAGGTCAAAAAGGGCGCTGGCGTAGCGTCCGGCAACGCCGGTCGTGGCAGAGGTAGCGGTTGACACGTTGAAAGCCTCTCCGAGTCCCGTTGCGTCAAGCCGGCAAGTTATTGTTCCGACAAGACTTTTCCCAGGAGAACGTGTCGCGCAGTATCTCGCCCCCACCCCGGAAAAGCGCGCGTTGCTACCATGCGGTTTTCCCACGCGCAAGATTGCCAAAGGCCTGTATTACCGCGGTTTTTCAGCGCGCGCCGTCACAGGAAGGAATAGGGATCGACATCGACCTGCAGACGGACTGATCCGGGCAGGCCGATCCGTTCCAGCCAGCCATGCAGCAACGGCTGCAGCGCCGTGTCCCGGGAGGCCTTCAGCAGGAACCGCCGGCGGTGGCGGCCGCGCAGCAGCGCCAGCGGCGCCGTCGACGGTCCCAGCACCGTCACGCCCGGCTGCTGCGGCGCCCGGCGCGCGAGCGCAGCACAGACGCTGTCAACCGCCGCCGGGTCGGGTCCGGACACGATCAGCGAGGCGAGCCGACCATAGGGCGGCATGCCGGCAGCGGCCCGGTCGGCCAGTTCCGCGCTGACGAAGCGGTCGCGATTGCCCGATACCAGCGCCTGCATGACCGGATGCTCGGGCATGTGAGTCTGGACCAGGGCGCGCCCCGGCCGATCCTCGCGGCCGGCGCGGCCCGCCACCTGATAGAGCAGCTGGAACGTACGTTCCGCCGCGCGCAAATCACCGCCGTTCAGGCCGAGGTCCGCATCGATCACGGCGACCAGCGTCAGGTTGGGAAAGTGGTGGCCCTTGGCCGCCATTTGCGTGCCGATCAGAATGTCGATCTCGCCCGCGATCATGCGTTCGACCGCAGCCGACGCCTGGTCGCGGTTCATCAGCGAATCCGATGTGAACAGTTCCAGCCGCGCCTCGGGGAAGAGTTCCAGCGCTTCTTCCGCCAACCGCTCGACGCCCGGACCGCAGGCGACGAACTGATCGGCGGCGCCGCAATATTTGCAGGCATGCGCCGGCGGCTCCGTGTGCCCGCAGTGATGGCAGACCAGGGTGCGCCGGAACCGGTGTTCGACCAGCCAGGCCGAGCATTGTGGGCATTCCAGCCCATGACCACAGGCGCGGCAGAGCGTGAGCGGCGCATAGCCCCGGCGATTGAGGAACAGCAGCGCCTGCTCGCCCGCCGCCAGGGTCTGCTTCATCGCCTCTACCACCGGCGGCGACAGCCAGCGCCCGCGGGAAGGCTGATCGCGCCTGAGATCGACCGCCGTCAGCCGCGCCAGTTGCTGGCCGCCATGGCGCCCCGGCAGATGGAGCGCGCCGTAACGCCCTGCCGTGACATTGACGACGCTCTCGAGCGAGGGCGTGGCCGAGGCGAGCACGATCGGCGCCGCGACAAGTCGGGCCCGCACCACCGCCATGTCGCGGGCGTTATAAGTCACGCCCTCGTCCTGCTTGAACGAACCGTCGTGCTCCTCGTCGACCACGATCAGGCCGAGCTTCGAAAACGGCAGGAACAGCGCCGAGCGGGCGCCAACCACGACGCCTACCCTCCCTTCGGCGATGGCGCGCCAGGTCTCGCGGCGCTCCAGACCGGTCAGGCCGGAGTGCCAGGACGCGGGCGGCGCACCGAAGCGATCCTCGAAGCGTTTCAGCCACTGCGCGGTAAGCGCGATTTCGGGCAGCAGCACCAGCACCTGCCGGCCGGCGGCGAGGGCCGCCGCAATCGCCTCGAAATAGACCTCGGTCTTGCCCGCACCCGGCACGCCATCGAGCAGGGTCGCGGAAAAGGCGTTGGCCCGTACTTTCTCGACCAGCGCCTCTGCCGCCGCCTGCTGTTCGGGCGAGAGCGTCGGGCCCGGGTGTTCGCCATCGGGCCGCGGAAAGGTCCGCCGCATCGTGCGTTCGACCGGTTCCAGCAGGCCGACCTGGGCCATGGTCTTGATGACTGAGGTGCCGACACCCGCAAGATGGGCAAGCTCCGCCACCGGCATGGCCGGCCCGTCCTTCAGAGCATCGAGCACGCGACGCCGCGCCGCCGTGAGTTTCAGCGCCACGTCGCCCGATGTTTCGGCAGGCCGATAGATGATCTCGGTCTTGGGCGCCTCGAGGGCCGAGGGCACGCTCATCGCCATGCGTAGCACGGCGCCGGGCGGCGCCAGCGTATAGGTCGAGACCCAATCGACGAACCGGCGCAGCGCATCGGCCATCGGCAGAGCGGGCAGGATGCCCACGATGTCGCGCAGCTTTTCCGGCGCCACCTCGCCCAAGCCGTCGCCCCAGACGACACCTACCGTCTCGCGCTTGCCCAGCGGCACGACGACGAAGTGGCCGGGCAAGACGGCCATGTCTTCGGGGACGCTATAGTCGTAGGCGTCTGCCAGCGGCAGCGGCAGCAGAACCTTCACCGTCCGGGCAAGCGTGTTTTCCACCGGCCGAAGGCATGACGAGGCGGCCTCCTCGCCTTGTGGCTCGGTGGGGGAAACGCTAGAAATTGTGGTGGCGTGCACGTCCGTACCACTGGCCATTGGGGTAGTTTATATGAAGTTCTTCGTCGATACCGCTGATGTCGCCGAGATCAAGGACCTCGCAGCCTCCGGCCTGCTCGATGGCGTAACGACCAATCCCTCGCTGATCGCCAAGGCCGGACGGCCGATGCTGGACGTCATCAAGGAGATTTGCGCCATCGTTGCCGGCCCGGTCAGCGCCGAAACGGTCGCGACCGACCACAAAACGATGCTCGAGGAGGGCCGCAAGCTCGCCAAGCTGGCCAAGAACGTCGCGGTCAAGGTGCCGCTGACGCCCGACGGCCTGAAAACCTGCAAGGTGCTGACTTCCGAAGGCACGATGGTGAACGTCACCCTGTGCTTTTCGGCCGCCCAGGCGCTGCTGGCGGCCAAGGCCGGCGCCACCTTCATCTCGCCCTTCGTCGGCCGCCTCGACGACATCGGCCAGGACGGCATGCACCTGATCGGCGAGATCATGACGATCTATCGCCAGTATCCGCACTTCAGGACCGAGGTTCTGGTCGCCTCGGTGCGCCACAGCCAGCACGTGATCGCGGCCGCCAAGCTCGGCGCCCATGTCGCCACGCTGCCGCCAAACGTGCTGCGTCAGCTCTTCAAGCACGTGCTGACGGACAATGGCCTAAAAGCCTTCCTCGACGACTGGGCCAAGACCGGCCAGTCGATCCTCTGACCGCAAAGGCCTGCTCATGGCTAACGACGGCACGGTCACGGCGCCCGACGGATCGGGACGGCAGGTGAAGCTGATCACCGCCGACGATGTCGTGGCCTATCTCAAGGCCCACCCGAATTTCTTCACCGAGCATGCCGACCTCGCCGAGGAACTCGCCCCGGTGCCGCGCGTGCAGGGACCGGGCGTCATCGACATGCAGCAGGCGATCCTGAAGCGCCTGCGCAGCGAGATCGACAAGCTCAAGACCGAGCGCGGCGAGATCATCGCCAATTCCAAGCAGAACCAGATCGTCCAGAATCGCATCCAGGCGGCGGTGATCAGCATCATCCAGGCCACGACCTTCGAGAAGATGATCCATGTCGTGACCCACGAGCTCCCCGAGCTGCTCGACGTCGACTTCATCACGCTGGCCATCGAGGCCAATGCCGACGCCCCCAAGCGCGTGCCGGTCCGCGGCGTCTACGTGCTGGCGCCGGGCGCCATCGACGCCGCCATCGGGCCCGAAAAGCACGCCAGGCTGCGCAGCTCGATCCTCGGCGAGGATGCCTTCTTCGGCGAGGTCTCGCGCTTCGTGAAGTCCGACGTGCTGATGCGCCTGAAAGTCTCGACCGACTCGCCCGACGGCGTGATGTGCTTCGGCTCGCGCGAGCCCGAAGCCTTCGGCCCCGACATGTCGACCGAGCTGCTGTTCTTCCTGGCCAAGGTGCTGGAGAACACCATCCGCGCCTGGCTCGACCTGCCTGAATGAGGCCAGAGTGATCCTCGCATGAGCCTCGCGTCGGCACAGGAAGGCTGGCGCGACTGGCTGAAGAGCGAACGCCGCCTCGCCGCCCACACGCTGATCGCCTACGAGCACGACGTCGCGGGCTTTCTCGGTTTCATGACGACCTATCTCGGCTCCGCCCCCACGCTGGAGGCGTTGGCCAAGCTCAAGCCCGCCGAGTTCCGCGCCTGGCTGGCGGAGCGGTCGCGCCAAGGCATGGCGCGCAGCTCAACGGCGCGGGCCTTCTCCTCGGTGCGCTCCTTCTTCGGCTTCCTCGACAAGCGCGGCCTCGCCCACAATGCCAGCATCGCCACCATCCAGACACCCAAGCTGCCGCGCTCCATCCCCAAGGCGCTCAACGAACGCGACATGGGCGACCTGCTCGATGCCGATCCGGCCGAACAGGAGCGCGCGCCGTGGCTCGACCTGCGCGATTCCGCGGTGCTGCTGCTGCTCTATGGCGCGGGCCTCCGCATCGGCGAGGCGCTCGGCCTCACCAAGGCCATGGTCGAGGGCCTGCTCGCCGCCGGCCAGGACACGCTCTCCATCACCGGCAAGGGCAACAAGACGCGCCTGGTGCCGCTGCTGCCCCAGGCGCTCGACGCGATCGTGGCCTATCGCGACGCCTGCCCGTGGCTGAAGGCCGCCCGCCCCGGCGATGCATTCTTCATGGGCGCCCGCGGCGGCGCGCTCGATCCCGCCATCGTGCAGAAGCGGGTGCGCGACATCCGCCGCCATCTTGGCCTCGCCGACAGCGTGACGCCGCATGCGCTGCGCCACTCCTTCGCCACCCACCTGCTGGGCGCCGGCGGCGACCTGCGCACCATCCAGGAACTTTTGGGCCACGCCTCGCTGTCGACCACCCAACGCTACACCGATGTCGATTCGGCCCGCCTCAGCGCCGTCTACCGCGCCGCCCATCCCAGGGCCAAGGTGCGGTAGGTGCCTGCCGTGTCACACTGAAGGTGTCACACCAAGTTGAGACATTTTCTGTGACAGGGACGTGTGACATCGGAACATTTACCTGCGGTCCGATCGCCGCAGCAGACCGTCTAAGTCCATATTGGGGCACGTTTTCTCGCGCCTTCGGTCCACCCTGCCACTGGACGGTCTCCAGCGAGGGCAGCCATTCGTTGCTACGCACGGCACATGACCGCGGGACGGCCCCTCATCCTCGATTGGAGCGTAACCGGCGAATGCGCCGGCCGGGGCATGGTCTAAGGTTC
>JAQSDW010000008.1:0-4637 GCA_029946105.1 Reyranella sp.
GCCTATCCGGGCGATTCCTTCCCCCATGATGCGCGCGATCCGCGAGGGGTGCCGGGTGCATTATCTGGCTCGCTCGCGCCAGTGCCCCCCGGGGCGGGTCGATGCCCCGAGGCCGCGCGCTAGGCTGGGCGCAACCCTCTCAGCAGACACAGATCAAATAATCACCCTCTCAGATTCCTAAGTACGTTCATGCACTGGGATGATGAGATTCTTTTTCTACCCGCGTTGATCGTGTACGAGGATGATCCCGCACCTACCGGTCTGTTCGACTCTCAGGGTCGACGGTTGGTCCGGGCCCGCCCCGTCGTTGGCTTCGACCTCACACCCAGACCCGTTCAGGAATCCAATTCTAGGCCCCGTAGGACTCGTTCCTGACCCCGGCTGGTACCCGGGTGGCTGAAAACTGGCATTCACCTGTACGGTCAGATTTCCGTTGACTCATATTTGGGGTCGGCCTGCTTTAGCGAACCTACGACTAAACCATGGTATTCTTCCGGCCATGGCAACTGACCCGATCCCGCCCCCGTCTCTGGCCAAGTACGTTCGCGTCCTCTGGGCGATCTTCGCGATTAGCACCGCGCTACTGGTTTTCGCCCCGGTCAGCATGTGGTCGATGGTCCCGATTCTCGGCTTTGTCATTGCCGGATTCAATCTCGTTCGGATCGTTCCCGGGGACGTGTCTCGTCGTCTCAACGGAACGCCTCGGACCGCACTGTCCTCGCCGTCCCGCTCGGCAGCGACTAGGTTGTGTAATACTCGACATGACTCCAGTCGAGAGGGCGGCCAGTATTCCGAGGCCAAACCAAAGAGTGTGTTGCAATGCGAGAGGTCACAATTACGGCGCAGGGTCGGCGAATCAGAATCACCGGCACGAAGTCTGAATACCTAGATGGCCTGCAGGGGTGGAACGCGGATACTGCGCCGGTGGCCCAAGCAACAAAAGACCTAGCCCGTGGCGCACTCTGCCTAGACGTAGGGGCAAACATTGGCGCTACCTGTCTTACACTAGCTGTTCAGCGTCCGGACGTTCGCATCATTGCGTTTGAACCTGTTCCCGAGAACGCAGACTGCCTTCGTCGTAACATCCAAACGAACTCGATCACGAACATCGACGTGGTTCAAGCTGCCGCTAGTGATCGACGGGGCGTTCTGCACATAACGAATAACGGTCCTTGGTCGACGGTGACCCCCGGAGCACCCATCCAATGTCGGGCCATCCCACTCGACGATTACGCCGAAAGCGACGTCGCTTTCGTGAAGATCGATACGGAGGGCCATGAACCGTTCGTTTGCGCTGGTGCACGCAGCCTGTTCATCAGGCATCAGCCAATCGTCCTTATGGAGTTCAATTCGTGGTGCCTGCTGGTCCGCGGCTACAACCCGATAGAATTTTCCAAGGCGATTTGGGAATCGAGCCACGTCATTGGTTTGTTTCACTTGGACAAGCTGTTGCCGCCACCCAAGGAAGCAATCGGTATCGCTTACGAGAATATCGCGCACCATCAAGGTGTGACGGACGTGCTGCTCCGCCCCTGTTTGAAACTTCCGGAACTAGACGCGATGATCTACTCGCCGGAAATCGTTGCTATACGAAAAGGGTGCGCAAAGTTTCGGAATGAAGCTCGAAGGCGTTGGTGGTTTACGCGTAAAGAGCATTGATGCCTCCACACTCCGAAGGCGTGAAGGGCAAATGGATTCTAATACGGGAGAACTCTGCCATGGCGCGAATTGGGTACTTAGTGTTCCTTATGGTGTTCGTCCTGCCATTCCACGCGTGGGGCCTCAGCGTTACGACATATGGCGCACTTTGTAATGGAGTGTTTGACGACGCGAAGGCCTTCACAACCGCCAATGCCGTCGCCGTAGCCTTGGGAGGCGCAACAATCGATGTTCCGCCGGGATGTTCGCTGGGTTCGACTGTGAAAGTGAGCGCGAAAGTCGTCTTCAATGGAACCGGACAGTCGCTACCGAGCGTCAAGGCACTGTCGGCAAATCTTACGCTTTTCAATCTTGGGGGAGCGGGGGCCGCTGTCACAAATCTCATGATCGACCAGTCGGCCTTCACGAACGCTTCGGGCTGCGCGATCAATATTGGCGGTGGAGAGTTCGGGTACGTCAATCAAGTGACGATTCTCGGCTCTTTCGAAGGCGTGTGCTCGTCAGGGACTGCGGTAACCATCCAGAACACTATCGTTCTGAATCCAACGACAACGACCGGCACTTGCTTCGTCATCAATGTGAGCTTCAATACCTATTTGCTCAACAACCTATGCCGAGGTACGTCGAGCACGCTGCAGCCGTATGCGGCCGTCAAAATTGTCGGCGCGGGCGGGGGACATGTACTCTACAACATGCAGGGCATCTGGTCCGGCAATGGACTTGTGGTCAATGCAAATGGGGTGACGATCGAGTGGATATTCAGTGTCAATACAGTAATGGATACGGGCACTGGCACTGGGTTACTGCTGACGGCCAACGGCGCGGGCGTGTTGAAGGGCTTTCAGTCGACAGGTGATTGGGCTTCGTCTTTCGACCAAAACGGCATCTCCGTGACACAAGGCACAGGAACAATCGACCAAGTAAGCTTTACCGGCCTTCGCGCGTTCGCCAACAAGCAAAATGGCGTCGCCTTTAACTCTGGAACAAATCTTTCGGTGAATGCGAGTTCCATCTGCGGCAATAGTACTGCGCCAACGAACACACACAATGGAATATTGGCTGATGCAGGAGCCACCGGAGTAAAGATTACGGATTCTACCATCGGCACTTGTGCACTGGTGGGAGGAGGAACTCCGACCCAAGCTTGGGGTGTTCTATCGCTCTCACCTTCAATCCAAATTCAGGGCAATACCCTGAATGGCAATGTCGGGGGCCCGGTCAGTCTTGCGGCGGCTCCGACGACGGCAATCATTAAAGACAACATTGGAATAGATAACGTCGTCCCTACGATCGCCTCTGCAACGACAATCACTTTGCCTGTGAATCCGACTGTCGTTCTTAGCGGCGTCGCGTCCGTTCAAACCATCAATGGCTTTTGGCCGGGCCGGCAAGTGTTGATCGTGCCGCAGTCGACCGCTAACTACATTACCGGCGGCAATATCAGCGTTGCGAATACGCCCACGCCGGGCCAACCAAGTATCGCGGTCTATTTTGGCTCGTCGTGGTCGGTGCGATGACTCGTAGCGAACCAAAACTACGCGCAAACGGCGATGGCACCTCCTTCTTACCATGGCTCGGCAATGCCGCTGCAATGACCTCAATGTGATCGGAGCCGGTTCTCCATCAAGGCACCGAAACAGCCTAGCAAGCTATAGAAGGCACATAGTTTGATTGGCGCTCCCTTCCGCGCGGAGCGCCAAACCGACCTCGGGGCGTGGCCCTCCCGGGTGGTAACAAAGCTGGTAACAATCTGCTTTCCGTCGGTTCGTAAAACCCTTATAGAATCAGCATCCCAGCGATGAACCGTCGCCTCCCGTAGGGAGCGCCAGATTTGAAGCGAAACCCTATTCGGCACCTAATCAAAATCTGATCCAGCATCAGCTTTTTGCCCACTGGGCTTCGGGCTTCGCCCCCTACGTCTTGAGCAGCGCCGCCATGATGCGGTCGCGGGTGAGCGGCATATCGTGGATGCGGACACCCAGCGCGTGGTTGACGGCGTTGCCGATGGCGGCCGCCGTCGGTCCCACCGTGCACTCGCCGACTCCGAGCGCCGGATTGCCGGCGGGATCGACGAACTCCACCTGCATCTCGGGGACCTCGCTGAAGCGCAGGATCGGGTAGCTCTCCCAGTCGCGCGAGGCGATGCCCTGTTCGTCCAGCCGAACCTGTTCCTTCAGGGTCCAGCTCACGGCCTGGACGATGCCGCCTTCGAGCTGGTTGCGCGCGCCGTCGGGATTGACGACCAGGCCGGCGTCGGCGACGCACCAGATGCGATCGACCTTCACGGTCTCCTGCACGGTGACGGAAGCGACGACGGCGGCATAGGCCGCGCGATTCTTGTAGCGCGCAAAGCCGATGCCGAGCCCCTTGCCCATGCCGCCCGCGCCGCGCGACGCCCAACCCGCACGCTCGGCCACCATTTCGACCAGACGCCGGGCGCGTTTCTCGGACAGGATCGACAGACGATAGGTTACCGGATCTTCGCCGACACGCGCCGCCAGATCGTCGATCATGGATTCGACGGCGAAGACGTTGGGCAGCGCGCCGAGGCCACGCAGCGCCGAGGTGCGGACGGGCGGCCGCAGCACCAGGTGATGGATGATGCGGTGCGCCGGCACGTCGTAGATCGGCAGCGCATTGCGCGTGCCGCCGCCGCCGCGCTGCTCGGTCGGATCGAACGGCACCACCTCGGGCGGCGGGGTCGCCATGGCTTCCGACGCCAGCAAATAGCCGGTGCCATTGCCCGGCCGCTGGACATGGGTCGGGCTCCAGACTTCCGTCGTCCAGTCCACCGGGCGGCCGCGCTCGTCTGTTTCGACATGCAGGGTCACCAGCATGGCGGGCCCGACCGGCTCGAAGCCGAACTCCTCCTCGCGGCGCCATTGCAGGCGGATGCAGCGGCCGGGAATACGGAGCGCGATCAGGGCCGCATCGAAGGCGGCATCGTCGGCGCCGTGGTGGCCGTAGCAGCCGGCGCC
>JAQSDW010000008.1:4647-52714 GCA_029946105.1 Reyranella sp.
GATGGCGTCGATCGGCAGGCCGAGCGCCGCCGCCAGGTTCACGCGCAGCGGATGCATGCCCTGGCCATGCGAGCGGACGGTGAGATGGCCGTCGCGGAACTCGGCCAGGGCACAGGACGGCGCCATCGAGGCGTGCGCGATGTAGGGACGCGAGAAGGTCGCCTGCACGAGGTTCCTGGGCGGCGTTGCCCCTGCTTCCCTTGAGGGCGCCGGTGCGCCGATGTGCCGGTCGTCGCTGGGTTGGCCTTTCAGCCACGCCGCTTCCTGTTGCTCAGGGATCAGCCGCCGGACGTTGTCCCATTTGGCATACAGGGGTGCCGCGACGGCGGCGGCCTGGGCCACCGATTCGACCGGACTGACGAAGGCCACGAAATTCGTCTCGCGCACGATCTGCAGCTCGCCTTTCGCCGCGCGGCGGATGGCAGTCTCGTCGAGCGACGCCAACGAGGCACCGCGATGGGGCTGACGCAGGGTGCGGGCGTGCAGGACATCGGCGGGCAGCACGTCATGGACGAACGCCGCGCCGCTGATCTTTGCCGGCAGGTCGACGCGCGGCACGCTCTGGCCCACCACCTTGTAGCCAGCGACCGGCTTGGGCGGCGTCATGCCGGTAACGTTCTGGGTGAGGTCGATCTCGGCAGCGACCGTCCAATAGTCCTGGCCGGTGGCAGCACCGTTCTGCAGGAAGCGGCCGTCGACGACCGTGAGCTCTTCGCGGCTGCAATTGAGCCGGAGCGCTGCCCGTTCCAGCGCCTTGGCGCGGACCTCGGCGCAGACCAAGCGAACCGAGCCGCCGGATACGTCGACCGACAGCGACGACGTCGTATAGAGCTCGTCGGGACCGTGCGTGGTGTTGCCGGACATCACGGCCACGCGGTCGAGCGGCAGGTCGAGTTCCTCGGCCGCGATCTGGTCGATGGCGGTGACGATGCCCTGCCCCATCTCGACCTTGCCGGTGGCGATGCGCACGGTGCGATCGGGCTGGAAATGGATCCAGCGGTCGAGGCGCGGGTTCTCGATGAGACTCGTGGGAAGAACCGGCGCGTTCATGACCGCGTCCCGCCACTCTGTGAGGAGGCACGCATCGAGATCGCGGCCCGTTCGACCGCGCGCAGGATGCGCTGGTGCGCGCCGCAGCGGCAGAGATGCTTGTCGAGCGCGGTCACGATATCGGCGCGGCTGGGATTGGGGTTGCGGTCGAGCAGCGCCTTGGCTGAAATCAGGATGCCGGACAAGCAATAGCCGCATTGGCCGGCCTGCTCGTCGAGGAAGGCTTGCTGCAGCGGATGCAAGCGGGCCGGCGTGCCGAGCCCCTCGATGGTGGTGACCTCGCGGCCCGCGACAGTGCCCAGCTCGCGCGTGCAGGCATAGGCGGGTTGGCCGTCGACCAGCACCATGCAACAGCCGCACTGCTCCTGGCCGCAGCCATAGCGCGTGCCCATCAACCCGAGATGGTTGCGCAGCGCTTCCAGGAGCGACGTGGTCTCGGCGGCGTCGACGCGCCGCGCCTCGCCGTTGACCGTCAATGCAACGTCCATGGTGGTCTCCTCCCGTCGGGGATCAGACCATCACGGCCGCTGCCGGGCAATGAGCCCGTGCTACGCGGCGGCGGGTGCTTCGGCAGTGGGTGCTTCGGCAGCCGATGCTTCGGCGGCCGCCAGCCGCGCCGTGGCGGCGGCGATCGCGGCCTCGGAGAATTGCTCCGGATATTTCAGCACCAGCCGTTCGCCCGTCATCTCGGCCATGCCGTGCGCCGTCAGCAGTTCGTAGCCTTCGGTCGGCGTCTTGCTGGTGACCCAGTCTTCGAGGCACTGCACGACGCCCTTGCCCTTGAGTTTCAGGCGCGTCCGGCTGGCCCGGGTGGCACGGCCGTTCTTCTCGCTCAGCAGGTACTCGTACGCCGCCAGCGTCTGGTAGAATTCGCGGTGCAAAGGCTCGGCCTGGTCGGCGCCTTCGAGCGAGCACAGGCGCTGAAACGCCTCCCGCCAGATATCGTTGCGCCCGAGCCGCTTGGCGTTGGTCATCAGGGTTCGCAGGGCGTTCGGATCGGTATAGCCCGCGATCGGCTTGGCCATCGTCTGCTTCAGGGGAGCCGGTCCCTTGGCGACCACCGTCTGCTGCTTCGCGCTATGCTTTGCCACGGGTCACTCCTGCACATTTGTCCGGCACGGGGATGTGCAAGACAAACACCATACCACATTGCTCACCGCACAATGCCGATTGCTCAGGCCGCCAGGACAAGCCGCCCGAGGGACGCAAAAATGCCGAAACGCTGGTAAAATCGCCACGCATCGTCATTAAAGGCATGCAAGGCTACGTCGTGGGTGGCACCCCGCTCCCGCGCGCCCAGTCCATCGCGGCAGCCGGCAGGCGCTTTCCGGCTTCCCGGCCCCGCGAACGGCCGAAGAAATCCGGCCGCGCCTGGCGCACGTGGCCTGGCGCACGTGGCCTGGCGCACATGGATCGACATCACGCCGCCAGGACCAGCCGATCGTTGGCCGCGGCGAAGCCGAAATTCTCGTAGAAACGCCTTCCATCCGGATTGACGTCACCGACGACCGCCTCGACCTGGACAGCGCGGCGCTGGCGCGACCATTCGACGACGGCGGCGAGCAGGCGCCGGCCGATGCGGCGGCCGCGATGGTCGGCACGAACCACGAGATTGTCGACCTCGATGATCTTGTGGGCGCCGGCACCATGCAACGGCACCAGCCGCGTCACGAGCACGGCCACGCCCAGCACGCCCACCTCGCTCTGCGCGACCAGCAGGGTCGTGCCGGGAGTCTCGAGCCAGGTCAGCACCTGCTCGCGGGCATGTTCGCGGTCGTCCAGCAGGTCGCACAGATCGTCCAGGTCGCGTGGGCCGGCCAGCCGCACACGGATCTGCAAAGGCGGTGCCGGCGGTTCCAACTCTGCTTCGATGATCGACATATCGTCCTCCGATTTGCGGTATCGCCGCGGCCCGGAGGCCTATTCCAGAAACACAGAAGCCGCCGGGATGCGGCGGCTTCGTTGAGTCATGACCCTGCGCGCCGCCTATGTAAGGGGCGTAAAATACCAACCGTTCTGGATCAGGGTCGTGCGCATGGGCATTTTATAAGTGCTCGTGCGTGGTGCTGTCAACGTAACAATGTCATCCCGAGTCGCGCGGGGTAACCCCCACGCTGAAGCGAGGGACCTTTGCTGATGTCCAAAGATCCCTCGCTTCGGGATGACACACTGGATATTGCAGAAGGCTTATAGCCAACGCGCAAGCTTAACCGTGCTGGCCGCGTACATTATTAGAGCGAATACAGCGACCAGCAGTATCGTCATAACGATCTTCGCCGCCCGATTCGGCAGTACCCGCTCCGTAATCGAAGCGAACCAATCAAGAAGCGCGCCGATCACCCTCATCCGTGCACTCGGCCGTCACTCCGCGGCGACAGCCATCGCCTGCTTGAGGCCAGGCATGGTGAAGCCCAGCGCGTCGAGCTTGGCGATCATGTCCTTGCCGGCCTTCTCGTCGATCTCGACCAGCGGCGGACGGACCGGACCCCAGGCGGGGTCAGCACCGTAGTGCGCGATGCAATACTTCAGGCCGGGGATCATCACGTAGCCCTGCATGACGCCGCGCACCTCATTGATCCAGGCCTGCAGCTTCTCACCTTCGGGCGTTGCGTACTTCTTGTAGGTCTCTGCGATCTTGCCCGGGTTGATGTTGGCGGTGGCGCTGATGCAGCCCGCGCCGCCCGACTTGATGTTCTCGATCAGGGGCTTCTCATTGCCGGAGAAGACATCGAAGCCGTCCTTGGCAAAGGCGTCGATCATGCTCTTGGTGTGGGGCCAGTCGTCGGACGAATCCTTCATGCCGGCGATCTGCTGCGGATAGGCCTTCATCAGCCGCTCGACCAGCTTATGGGTGATCGCCACCGCCGACACAGGCGGGATGTGATAGAGATAGACGCGCAGGCGGTCGTCGCCGACGCGCTGCACCACCTCCGAGAAGAAGCGGAACAGCCCCTCCTCCGGAACGCCCTTGTAGTAGAAGGGCGGCAGCATCAGCACGCCCGACACGCCGAGCTTGGTCGCATGCGCGCTCACCTTGGCCGCCTCGTTGATCGAGCAGGCGCCGGTGCCGGGCATCATGCGCGCCGTCGGCACGCCGGCCGAGACGGCGGCGTCGAGCAGGCCCATGCGTTCGTCGGCCGACATCGAGTTGGCCTCGGAATTGGTGCCGAACACGGCAAGTCCGCAATCCTGGCTCAGCAGCCACTTGCAGTGGGCGATGAATCGGCCGACATCGGGCGACAGATCGCGCTTGAAGGGTGTGACGACGGGCGAAAGAACACCTTTGATCCGCGCAGCGGCCATGATTTGATTTCCCCCCTTAGGGAACAACGTGGGAATAGCGTGTGAGTGGCGCGCCTTTTCTGCAACGAAGCGCCGGAGACGTCCAGTGGCAGGTTCAGCGAGCGACATTCTTCCCGAGGACGGCACGGCCGGAACCCTGGTCGGCCGGGTCTGGCGAACGGGCGCCAAAGCGGGCCCCAGCGTCGTGGCGGTGCGGCCGGACGGGGTTTTCGACATCACCGGGGTCGTGGCCACGATGGCCGATCTCTGCAATGCGGCCGATCCCGTGGCGCTGGCCCGGTCCGGAGGCGAACGGATCGGTTCCCTCGAAGAGATCGTGCCCAGCCTGCTGGCGCCGATCGACCTGCAGGCGATCAAGGCGGCCGGAGTCACCTTCGCCATCAGCCTGCTCGAGCGGCTGATCGAGGAGCATGCCAAGGGCGATCCGGCGCGGGCGGAAACAGTGCGCGGCGAGCTCAATTCCATCATCGGCGCCGACGTCACCACCATCAAGCCGGGATCGGCCGAAGCCGAGGAACTGAAGAAGACGCTGATGGCGCGCGGGGCGTGGTCGCCCTACCTCGAAGTCGGCATCGGCCCCTACGCCGAGATCTTCACCAAAGCGCCGCCGATGGCAGCCGTCGGCTACGGCGCGGAGATCGGCATCCGGCCGGACTCCGACTGGAACAACCCCGAACCGGAAGTGACGCTGATCGTGAACGCCAAGGGGGCGATCGTGGGTGCCACGCTCGGCAACGACGTCAACCTGCGCGACATCGAGGGCCGGAGCGCCCTGCTGCTGGGCATCGCCAAGGACAACACCGCCTCGTGCGCGCTCGGCCCCTTCGTCCGCCTGTTCGACCCCACGTTTTCACTCGATGACGTGCGCAAGGCCAAGGTCGAGCTGGAAGTCACCGGGCCCGACCAGTTCCGCCTGCGCGGCGCCAGCGATCTCTCGAAGATCAGCCGCGACCCGACCGACCTCGTGGCCCAGGCGATGAAGACGCATCAGTATCCCGATGGCATGGCGCTGATGACCGGCACGCTGTTCGCGCCCAACGAGCCGCGCACGCCGGGCGGCACGGGCTTCACCCATATGGTGGGTGATCTCGTCTCCATCCGCTCGCCCAAGCTCGGCACGCTCACCAACAGGGTGAACCATTGCGACAAGGTCCCGCCGTGGACCTTCGGCCTGACGGCACTGATGCGCAATCTGGCGTCACGAGGCCTGCTGCGTTGAGCGACGACCTCACCCGCCTCCCCGCCTCCGAGTTGCGCGGGCGGATCGCCGCCAAGGACGTCTCTCCGGTCGAACTGACCAAGGCTGTGCTCGCACGGGCGGAAAAACTGCAGCCCGTCCTGAACTGCTTCATCACGATTGCAGCCGATCAGGCGCTTGCGGCGGCGCGAGCGGCGGAGAAGACCGTGATGGAGGGCAAGCCGCTCGGCCTGCTGCACGGCATTCCCTTCGCCGCCAAGGATCTCGTCAATACAGCAGGCATGCGCACGACCTTCGGCTCGCTGCTGTTCGAAAACAACGTGCCCAAGGAAGACGCGGTCGCTGCCGCACGGATGAAATCCGCGGGCGCGATCCTGTTCGGCAAGACAACGACGCCGGAGTTCGGCCACAAGTCCCTGACCGATGCGCCGCTGTTCGGCCGCACGCGAAATGCTTTCAGCGCCAGGCACACCTCGGGCGGCTCGAGCGGAGGTGCCGCCGTTGCCGTCGCCGCGGGCATCGGCCCGATCGGCATCGCCACCGACGGCGGCGGCTCGACCCGCATTCCGGCCGCGGCCAACGGCATGGTGGGCCTGAAGCAGAGCAACGGTGTCATCCCGCACAGCCAGGTGGCCGATGCCTTCGGCAACTACACCTACGTGACGCCGATGACGCGCACGGTGATGGACACGGCGCTGATGCTGCAGGCGATGGCCGGGCCGCACCCTTCAGATCCCTGGTCGATCGGCCTCGCACCCCAGGACTACATCGCCGCCGCCCGGCCCGAGGGGACGCTTAGGGGCAAGCGGATCCTGTTCAGCGCGACGCTCGGCAATACCGTCGTGGCCCGTGACGTCCGCGCCTCCTTCGAGCGCGCGCTGGGTAAGCTGCGCGAACTGGGCGCCGAGCTGATCGAACTCGACGTGAAGCTGCCCGACATGGCGCCGGTGTGGACGGTGATCAACCACACGACGTGGAAGGCGCGCTTCGACGAGATGATCCGCCGCGACGGCAACCGCATGACGCCGTCGCTGGTGCGCCAGGTCGCGATGGCGGCCGACTGGACCGGCGCCGACTATCAGCGCGCGCAGTTCCAGCGCACCGAGATCTTCCGCATGGTGCAGGGCTGGTTCGAGAGCGCCGACTATCTGGTGACGCCGACCTTGTCGCGCACCGCGCTTCCCATCGATCAGGACCTGTTCGACCCGATCGAGATCGACGGCGTCCCGGTGGGTGAACTGCGAGCCAACTGGTTCCCCTACACCATGCCCTTCAACATCACCGGCCATCCGGCGCTGACGCTGTGCAGCGGCTACGATACCGAAGGCCTGCCGATCGGCCTGCAGATCGTGGGCCAGTTCCGCGACGATGCCTCGGTGCTGCGCGCCGCCGCCCTCTACGAAGCGTCCGAGGACTGGCTGTCGCACTGGCCTCACCTGTGACGCGACCGCCGCCGCTCAGGGCCGAGGAGATCCAGGCCCGCGTGCTTCATCGCGACGGGCTGATCCTGGTGATCGACAAGCCGGCCGGCCTCGCCGTTCACGCCGGCCCGAGCCGCGCGCCCAATCTGGAAGAATGTTTCGATGCCTTGCGCTTCGGCTTGCCGCGCCCTCCGGCGCTTGCCCACCGGCTCGATGCCGATACCTCGGGCGTGCTGGTGCTGGGCCGGCATCCCAAGGCGCTGGCCAAGCTCGGTCGGCTTTTCTCCGGGCACGCCACCGAGAAGACTTATTGGGCGGTCGTCCAGGGCGCGCCGCCGGCCGAGGAAGGCGTGTTCGACAAGAAGCTGCTGAAGCTCAACAGCAAGAGCGGCTGGACGGTGAAAGTGTCGGACAAGGGCCAGACCGCCGTGACGCGCTATCGCACGCTGGGCCGCGCGCCCGGAATGACCTGGCTGGAACTGAAGCCGGAAACCGGCCGCACGCATCAGATCCGCGTTCATTGCGCCGACGCCGGCTGCCCGGTGATCGGCGACCGCTTCTACGGCCGGCCCGAAGCCGGCCAGCAATTGCACCTGCACTCGCGCGCCATCGTGCTGGCGCTGTCGAAGAACAAGCCGGCCGTCGTCGTCACCGCCCCGCCTCCGTCGCACATGAGGACGGCGCTCACAGCGTGCGGCTTCAGTCCTTCGACTTGACCCAGATGCGGAGTCTGTCGCCGACCTCGTAGCCGGCGTCGCGGGCCGCTTCCAGCTCATTGCCGGATTCGTAGCCGACCAGCGGCAGCCGCGGAAAAGTCCGGGCAGCCAGAAGGGCCAGCGCGCGCCACACCGTGCGTGCGTCGGCGGCATCGGCGACCACGTTGGACAATCCGACGACACCCTTGGCGCGGTAGAACATGCCGCCCGCCACGATCTGGAAGCCGCGCCGCCCCGTGAACATCGCAAAGTCGGGGTCGTCGAACGGCAGGCCCGCCGCCCCCGTGGTCTCGCGCTGCCAGACGATGTCCGACGATGGGTCGGCCAAAGGCATCGTGTTTCGGATCCAGCGGGCCTCGAACAGCACCTCGAAACCCTGGCGCGAAAGGTCGAGGGTGCGGAAGCTGTCCTTCACCGACCAGCGGCCGGGCAGGTTCGATTTCAGCAGGAGGTCGATGGTCTCGCGCTGTTCGGCGAGCACCCCCTTGCCCGGCTGCAGGGTGACGACATTGGGATAGAAGCGCGGCACCGTCTGGGCATTGACCCAGCAGTGCAGCAGGAAGCGGCCGGGATGGCCGTGCGCGCGACAGACCGCATCGCACCAGCGCGCGTTGTTGATCGCGGCCGGGAGTGTGAAGTCCTTCAGGCGCGCACTTCCTCTCGCTGGAAGATCACATAGGCCGCGGCAAACACCACGATCGTGCCGGCGATCAGCCCGGTCATCTGCGGCCAGATCAGGATCAGGCTCTGGTCGAGTGGCAGCGGCGCGCCCGGAATCACGCCGCGCATCTGGGCCGGCAGCATGCTGCCGAAAGTACGTGTCTCGGGATTGAGCAGGCCGACGACGGCCTCGCTGAACAGGGTGCCCGGCGAAAAGCGCGCCAGCACGAGGCCGATCTGCTCGATCGCCAGGTATTCCTCGGCACTGCGGATCTGAGCCGGCGCCAACCCGAGGGTGATCGCCTGGGCGATCATCGGCCACAGCAGGAAGAAGAACAGCCAAAGCCCCAGCGAGCAGAGCGCCGAGGTCGCCGTCGAACGGAAGATCACCGAAAACAGAAGCGACGCCGCCAGCCACACCCCGCCATAGGCGATCGCCGCCACCAGGAAGCATCCGGCGCGCGCCACTTCGACGCCGCGCGGCGGCAGGCCCAGCAGCAGCAGGCCCGCACCGAACACGATCAGCCACAGCGCCGTCAGCGCCACGGCAAGCGTGGCGAGGCCGCCCAGGAACTTCCCGAGCAGCAGGGCGTCGCGATAGATCGGCTGCGACAGCACGCGGCTCAGTGTGCGGTGGTTGAACTCGGAATTCACCGCATCGAATCCCAGGCCGATGGCCATGACCGGGATGATGAAGTTCAGGGCAAACACGAAGGAGATCGGCAGGCTGTCCGGTGCCGAGGTGAAGATGCGCAGGAACAGGAAGGCATCCGACTCGGTGACGGTACGCAGCTGCTGGAGCGACGACGCCACCGGAAAGGCGCCGAAGGCGATCACGAACAGCATCAGCACCATCATGCGGGCGCTGGAAAGGTGATCGGCGAATTCCTTCATGAACACCGGGCCGAGACCGGTGAAGGCCGATCCTTCGCGGCGAACTGCACTACGCGACATGACGTTCTTCCTGGAAGTAGCGCGTGTAGACCTCTTCCAAGCTGGGTTGCAAGTCGGCCAGGCGCGTAAGAGCGCCGCCCGAGGAGACGATGCGCTGGGCCACGGCGGCGCGTACGTCGCGGTCGGCCACGATCCGCCAGCCGCCTTCGCCAACGGCCACGACCGTCTGCACGCCCTCGACGCCGCGCAGGGCGCCCGCGATGTCGACGCCCTGGGCTTCCACGAGCACCGGATGGCCGGCCCCCAGCACCTTGTTGGCGAGTTCGACGACGGTGCCCATCAACGCGATCTTGCCCTTATTGAACAGCGCCACGCGATCGCAAACGCTCTGCACACGATCGAGCAGGTGCGAGGAGATCAGTACCGCGACACCCGCCTTCTTGAGGCCGCGGATCATCTCCAGCAATTCGAAGGTGGCGTGCGGATCGAGGCCGGAGGTCGGCTCGTCGAGGATGGCAACTTCGGCCTTCTTCATCACGATCTCGGCGATGCCGAGGCGCTGGCGCATGCCTCGGGAAAAAGTCGAAACCCGCTTGTCGAGCACGTCGGCGAGCTGGACGCTTTCCATGGCATCGCTGATGCGCTTCTCGGCGTCGCGGCGCGGGATGGCGAGCAGGCGTGCGGTGTAGCGCAGGTTCTCGCGCGCCGTCAGATGGTCGTAGAAGCCCACGGCATCGGGCAGGTAGCCCACGCGACGCTTGACCTCGAGCGGTTGGCGCACCGGATCGAAACCCAGCACGTCGACCGTGCCACCGCTGGTCTCGGTGAGCCCCAGCAGCATCAGGATGGTCGTCGTCTTGCCTGCGCCGTTCGGCCCCAGCAGGCCGAAGATCTCGCCGCGGCGGATGTCGAGGTCGATGGCGTCGACCGCGCGGGTCGCGCCATAGAGCTTCAGCAGTCCGCGGACTTCTATGACGTTGCCGCTCGCAGAGGGGTCGCTCATCGTCCGCAGTCTAGCGGCGGCCAAAGCGTGCGACGGCACCCAGCAGCACGAGCAGCGCCACGGCGATGATGCCGATGCCCACCATGCCCCACAGCGTCGACGTCGTGACGGTGACGCGGAAGTCGGCGGTGCTCGCTTCGCCGCGCGCAGCGGCGCGGAACTGGGCCACATAATCGCCGGCGATCGCCTTGTCGCCGGGCATCACCAGGACCTGGACCTCCTTCTTTTCGTTGGGAGCCAGGGTCGCCAGGGTCTTGGGGTTGAACTCGACCTTCCAGTTGGTGGGCACGGTCCCCGACATCTCGATCTCGTCGACCGCCGCGGTGCCGTCGTTGGTCAGCACCAGCGTGTAGGTCGAGGTCTTGCCGATCTCGGCCTCGCCCGAGAGACGGCCATCCTTGGTCGACAGCGCCAGCTTGCCCTGGCCGCTGATCTGCAGAGTCACGCGCAGCTCGGCCGTAGCACCCTCTGCCGCCACCTTGACGAGCACCGGATAGTCGCCGGCCTTGACGTCGCGCGGCGGTGTCACCTTGACCTTGATGTCCTTGGTCTGGCCCGCCTCGATCGGAATCGAGCTGATCTCGTTGGAGCCGAAACCCTCGGTGAAGGTCGTCTGGAAGTTGGCGGGGCCCTGCGCCGACAGCGCCACGGTGAGGTCCTTGCCGCTGTCGTTGCCGACGGTCACCGTATATTCGAACGACGAGCGCGGCGTGCCGCGCAGCGACGGCAGGCGCGACTTCAGGCTGAGCTTGGCCGGCGCCTCGGTGCCGACGATGAGCGTAAGCGGCAACTCGGCAGACTGCAGCCGGGTTCCCTTGGCGGTCAGCACGACCTGCTGGGAGCCGGGCTTGGCGTCCTTGGGAACCTCGACGCGCAGTTGCAGCGTCACGCTTTCGTTCTGTCCCGGCATCGCCGAAGCCACCGGCTGGCCGCCGCCCAGCAAGTCGATCTTCCATCCCGCCGGCACGCCGGAAAGCGACAGCGCCATGGGCTCGGGCGCGAGGCCGGAGTTCTGCATCTTCACGCGGATGGTCGTCACCTCGCCCGCGCGCACTGTCTGGGCCGGATAATCGGTCAGCAGGAAGAGCCCCTGCGTCACCGGTGGCTGCAGCTGCGCCATGGCCTGCGAAGCGAGAAGCGGCGTTGCAAGAAGAGCAAACAGGGCGATCAGACGGCGCATCATGGGTTTCCTTAAGCTCAGGCGGCAGCGCTGGGACGCGCCTTCATGCGGCCGAACCAGGCCGTGAGATTCTTGCAATCGGCGCTGAGCGGTTGGCCGACCTTGCCAAAGAATTCGAGGAAGGCGAACAGGAGGATGTCAGCCATGGTCAGCCTGTCGCCGGCAATGAACGGCTTGCTGCCCAGCAGTTCGTCCAGCCAGACCAGCCTCTTGCGGACGCTGACCTTGAGATCGTCAGCCGCCTGCGGGATGCAATGAACGCGGTCCTGGAACATCTTCAGCCCCTCGGCGAAGCGGAAGCCATTGGCGCCCGGCTCGGCTATTCCAAGGTCGATACGGCGGACCCACATGCGGGTCAGGGCGCGCTCCTCGGGCGTGTCGCCGATCAGCGACGGCGTGTCTTTCTTGATCTCGTCGACGTACTCGCAGATCGCCGTGATCTCGGCCAGTACTGTGCCGTCATCGAGTTCGAGTGCCGGACATTGGCCCGAGGGATTGATCTTGAGGTAGGGCTCCTTGCGGTTCTCGCCGCCGCGCAGGTCGATGTCGACCTTGGGTACCGAGAGACCTTTCTCGGCCATGAACATGCGAACCACATGCGGGTTGGGCCCGCCCGAATTGTAGAGCTTCATTGTTCTTATCCTCCCTCAGCGCCACGGCTCGACGAGAATCTTGGTGTGTCTCTCCGGATTGGCCAAGGCCTCGAACGCTCCCTTTACACCATCCAGCCCGACTTTGGACGTGATCAACGCCTCGGCGTCGACCTTGCCGTCGGCCAGCAGGCGAAGCGAGCGGGCGAATTCCTCGGGCGTGTAGCCCAGGACGAACTGCAGGTTCAGCTCCTTGAAGATGGCGAACATCGGCTCGATCGTGTCGGGCTCCATGCACACCCCGGCCACGATGATACGTGCATCACGCGGCGCCTTCTCGAAGACCTGCTGAAGCAGACCCGGCACACCGACGCATTCGAAGATCGCCGCGCGCTTGTCGGCTGCCAGTTTCGCATAGGGCGATTCCCTGGCCGGATCGACGACGATATCGGCACCCATCTTGACCGCAAGCTCACGCCGCTTGGGCGAGAAATCCGCCGCCACGATGGGCCTCACGCCTTTCAGGCGCAGCGCGGCGATGACGGCGAGGCCGACCGGGCCGCAGCCCACGACCAGCGGCGCCTCGTCGCCGGTAAGCGCGCCCTTCTCCACCGCGTGTACGCCGACGGCCAGCGGCTCGGTCAGGGCGGCATGCTCGGTCGGCAGCCCGTTCGGCACTTCCAGCATCAACGGCGCCGACAGCAGCATCTGCTCGGCGTAGCCACCGAGGTAACTGTTGGAATAGCCCATGCCCTTCGGCCCATCGGCCTCGATCATCAGCGGCATGGCGCAGACACGTGTGCCCGGCTTCAGCCTCCGTTCCGTCTTCGGACCGTAGTCCAGCACCTCGCAGCAGAATTCGTGACCGAACACGATGTCGCGCGACAGGTCCATCGGCACGCGACCCGGCGTGCGCTTGGCCACGGCCACCATCCGATGGGCGTGCTTGGCAGCATGCAGGTCCGAGCCGCAGATACCGCAGGCCAGCGTCTTCACCAGGACCTGGCCCATGGTCGGCACAGGCGCCGGCAAAGTGTCGACGACGATGTCGCCGCCGCGGAAGACCGCCGCTCTCATGCGATGAACTCTCTTGTCGTCTGCACGAAATCGTCGAGACGGTCGTGGTGCACCCAGTGGCCGGCGTTGTCGAATTCGACGACCTTGGCGCTCTTGAAGTGCGCGATCCGGCCGTCCTTCTCCGGGTTCGAGGCCCAGCTCTCCTTGCCGTAGACCAGCAGCGTCGGACAGGAGATCTGGGTCCACAACGTTTCGATGTCGGGGTAGCTCATGTCGTAGGGCGCCCAGGCGCGGACATAGTTATCGAACTTCCAGCTGTAGGTGCCATCCTCGTTCTGGTTGACGCCCTGCTGGGTGAGATGGCGCGCCTGCTCGGCCGAGAGATGCTTGTTCTCCTCCTGCATGCGTTTGAAGGCATCCTCGATGGTCGGGTACTTGCGCGGTCCGCGCGCCGACAGCTTGCGCTGCTCCTCGATCCAGTCGCGCATGCGCTCGGCCATCGACTTCTTGCGCTCGGCGATGACCTTGGGCGATGGCCCCAGCCCTTCGATCGCCACCAGCCGGCGCACCTTCTCGGGATAGACGCCGGCGTAGCGCAGGCAGATGTTGCCGCCCAGCGAATGGGCGACGATCGTCACCGGCGCCAGCGCCTGCTGGTGGATGAGCTGAGCGAGATCGTAGATGTAGGCTGCCATGGAATAGTTGCCGTCTGGCGACCATTGGCTGTCGCCATGGCCGCGCAGGTCCGGGCAGATCACGTGCCAGTCCTTGCGCAACGCCTGAGCGACCCAATCCCAGTTGCGGCAATGGTCGCGCCCGCCGTGGACCAGCAGCAGCGGCGGCGCCTCCGGGTTGCCCCAGTCGACATAATGAAGGCGCAGGCGTTGCGAGAAGAAGACCCGAGAGGTCGGGCCGGGCATGTCGTGCAGGATGTTCATGCGCGGCACCATAATTTGGCACCTCCAGCGGCGCTACTGGCTAATCCTGGTGATCAGGTCGCCCAGAAATATCCAAGCAACGACAGCAATCCCGTGATGCAGCCCGCGAGGGCCGCCCCGCTTGTTCTCCATCCCCAGGCGCGCCAGGGCTGCGCCGCGAGGACCAGATAAGGCAAGGCCAGCGCCGTGTACCGGCTGGAGTAGTAGTTCGCGATCAAAGCCGGTGACAGAGCGATGCACAGCAGGCCAGCGTTGATTGTCACCTGCTTCAGGTCTCGGCGCCCCTCCCAAATGATCTTCAGGATCCAGCCGAGAAACAGGACGGCGCAAAAAGCCAACAGCGACCCGAACAGCCCGGCGTAGACGGCCATGCCGGCGTCGGAGAGAAAATCGTCCAGGAAAGACGAGAATGGACTGAGGACGACGATGCCGAACGTGGCATTGACGACGGCGACAACGGCCGCCGCCGCGACAAACGACTTGTGGGAAAACCATTCCCGTCGCGGCGCCAGCAGGAAGAAGCAAAGACCAGTATAGCCCAGGGAAGCCAGCCCATGGCAGAGCGAGAGCCCCTCGTCGGCCTCCTCGTTCGGTGGCGTGAAGCCCTCCCAGGCAATGACGAGCGGCGCCGTAAAGACCACGACGATGGCCAAGAACGCCAATGCCGGAACCCTCAATCTCCGGTCCAGCAGCGCCAACAACATAGGCAGGGCGGTCAATACCAGGACGGTTTGCCGACCCCACACCGCGACACCCAGGAAAATGCCACCGGCGACAAACCAGCCCAATACCGCGCTTCCCCGCTCGAGGGCTTCTACACCTCTCAACTGTACGTAAAGGCTGAGCGACAGGAATACCAAGGCGGGCATGGAAGTCAGCGCCATTCCAGCCAACACCCACGTCATCGGCACGACCAGGATCGCGCTGCTCGCCAGCAGATAGTCGGGCCGATTTTGCCGCTTGAGCCACGCCGCAAGAATTCCGGTGACAACGGCCAGAAGGACGATGTTGACCAGTCGCATCCTGATCGGGCTGAGGTTCGTCAGCGGCTCGAGAGCCCGATGCACGAAGGCGTACAACGGTCCTGCCCCGCCGCTGAGCGCATCCAGGAATTTTTCCGTCAGCCCGTACCGTCGAAACAGAGATACATAGTTCGCGTAGTATGGCTCGTCGTACACGAAAGCCGGTGGAGAGGTTACGACAGTCGCGACAAGGGCCAGAGCCGCCAGCAGCAACACTGCGACCGTGACGCCGACGGTCTCTGCTGAAGCGTCACGGGGGTGTTGAATTGCCAGTCGTTGCATATCGACTGCAATACTTGCACATAGCCTAGGGGAAACGCAATCTCTGAGGTTGCGACCACTCGGCGATGCCGGATCACGACACCGTGCAGGAAACGATATCCTTGGGTGGTCCCGGTAACCTCACCACTTCATTTCCGACCAACACGACGTCGGCACAGCGGAAGCCACCGACGCCGGGTACGTAGAGTCCGGGTTCGATGGCATAGAGCTCGCCCGCTTCGAGCGGACGGCCGTTGAACGGCACGTCCTCGGGAAAGTCGTGCTGCACGACGCCGATGCCGTGGCCGCTCCGGTGCAGCAGATGTTCGCTGAAGCCGGCCGCCGCGATCGCCGCGCGGGCGGCCGCATCGATGGCCGATACAGGCCGGCCGGCAGCGGCGGCATCGATGCCGGCCTCCTGGGCGGCCACGGCACATTCGTGCAACGCCCGCCGGCGCTCATCCGGCCGGCCGATTTGCCAGGTTCGTGCCAGTTCCATCACCATGCCGTTGAGGCGCGTCACCAGGGTGCTGATTGCAACGCCATCGGCCTCGACCCGGTGGCCGCAGTCCGCGCCGTCGCCGTGCGGTGAGGCGGAGGCCAAGCCGCTGACGGTGTGCGCCTTTATCAGCGCGAAACTCGCCGCTGGAAAGCGCCGCTCTGCCTCCTCGTGCAGCCGCGCCGCTATGGCGAGGTCGGCCTGCCGCACGGAACGGCCCGGGCGCAGCACGTCGCGATAGTGCGGCATGACCGCGGCGGAGAGCTCGGCGAGCGCTGTTACCGTCGCGACCTCCTCGCGGTGCTTGATCCAGCGTGCCGGCCGGAGTGCTCCATTGGCGTTCACCAGCTCGAGCCCGGGCATCCGTGCCTTGGCATCGTTGAGGAGGCCGCTCACGGCATCGCAGCCGATCCGCGCCTTGGCGAAGCCATGGGCGGCCAGCGTGTCGGCTACGAGTTCGCGCCACGCCGTCGCCGGCCGCACGCCGGGGCGCAGATGCGGCGTCTCCGAATAGAAGATCAGATAATCCACCCACAACGTGCCGCGTTGGCGTTCGGCCTCGAAGAGGTGCCGCCCCTGATCCGCGACAATGGCGAAGGAGGCACCCGACGCCGGCAGTACCGCGAGGAACGGCCGCTCGAACGACAGGTCGGTCATGTCGTGGTTGGAAACGAAGGAAAAGAAGTCGGCGCCGGTGAAGGCGAGCGCATCGAGGCCGTCGCGATTCATGACCGCGCGCAGGCGAGCATGCCGGTGATCCCGCACGGCATTCGACAGGAGATTCACGAACGGCCGCCTTGCGGGCGTCCCGGCAGCGCCGCTTCGATGGCTGAGGCCGCAGCGCGCAGCTCGGGCAGAAACCGCGTCATCGCCACCTCCGGCGAGGTGCGCTGCAGGCTGGTGCTGAGATTGAGCGCGGCGATCGGCCGACCACCAGCGCGGTCGTGCAGCGGCACGGAGAGGCCGGCGACGCCGTCATCCATCACGCCGTTGAAGTAGCAGAAGCCGTCGCGGCGGGCCGCCGCGATGCAGTCGCGGATGTCGACCTCCTCGAACGGCGTGCGCTCGGTGTAGCGCCGGCGCGGCCATTGCTTCAGGAAAGCGGCGAGCTGCGCCGGCTCGAGCGCGCCGAGCAAGATCAGGCCCATCGACGAGGTGTGTGCCGGGATGCGCGCGCCGAGATCGAGCCGAAGGTGCAGCGCGCGAAGACAGCGCCCGCACGACGTAGACGACATCCAGCAGATCGAGGACGCCGATCGACACCGTCTCGTTCAGCCGCTCGGCCAGCCGTTTGGCCACCGACTCGCCGACTCCGAACAGCGGCTGTGCCGAAAGCCAAGTGAAGCCGAGTTCAAGCACGCGCGATGTCAACGCATAGCGTTTGCCGTCAAAGCTTGCATAGCCGAGCGCCTGCAGGGTCATCAGCAGCCGACGCGCGCCGGCACGCGTCAGTCCCGCCGTAGCGGCGGCCTCGGCCGAGGTGAGCGCGGTGCGCCCGGCGCCGAAGGCGCGCAGAAGCGCCAACCGCGGGCGAACGACTGCACTGCTACTCGCCCCTCCTTCTCCGTCTTGCCGGGACTATTTCTCATGACCTGATGCCACTCCATGTGGCGATGCAGTGCAAGCCCTTTGCAGTATCACTCGTTCCCACAGCGCACGACGCGTGCGCTCTGCGCACCCTCTCCTTGTTGACCCGTCCGAGAGAATCGCCGCAGTCTGACTGTTCCTCTTCCGGAGTTTCGAACCATGAGCCTCACGCGACGTCTTTGTCTGGCCGCCGGTGTCGGGTTGCCGCTGTTTGGTCGCTCCGCGTCGGCACAATCGTTCGGCGATGGCCGGCCGCTCCACTGGGTCGTTCCCTTTCCGCCCGGCGGCCAGACCGATTCGACGGCCCGCGTCGTCGCCCAAGGTCTCGCCCGGTTGCTGCCCGCGACCATCGTCGTTTAGAACCGCGGCGGCGGCCAAGGCACCGTCGGCAGCAACCAGGTGCGCCAGTCGGCGCCTGACGGCCTCACATAGCTGTGCAGTGCCAACATCTTCGCGATGGGCCGTCACATCCTGAAGAGCACGCCCTACGATCCGCAGACCCACTTCCAGCCAGTCGCCCGCGTCGGCGAGGCGCCACTGGTCGTACTGGCAGCCAATAGCATGCCGGCGAACACTCTGGGCGAGCTGGTGATCGCGGCCCGTCGCGAGCCGCAGCGTTACTCGTTCGCCGTGTCCTCGCTCGGCGCCGCCGGCCATCTCGCGACCATCGATTTCAACCGGCTGGCCGGCGTCGATATCAGCATGGTGCCGTATCGCGGCGCCGCAGCTGCCCTCACCGACATCGCCGGCAACAACGTCCAGCTCTTCATTGATGCCGGCGTCGCCGCCATGCAGCAGGTCCGTGCCGGCCGGATGAAGGTGCTCGCGATCGCCACGACGACCCGCAGCCCGCTGGCACCGGAGATTCCGACCGCCGCCGAATCCGGCTTGCCCGGTTTCGAGTTCAAAAGCTGGTATGGCGTCTGGGCGCCCCTGCAGATGCCGCCGGCGATATTGGCCAAACTGGTTGACGGCTTGCAGCGCACAATGGCCGACGAGGAGGTACGTCGTCTGCTCCTCGCGCTCGGGACGGTGCCCGCCTTCGAGGGTCCGAAGGCCTTCGCCGACTTCATCGCCCGCGATGTCGAACGCAACGTTGCCCTGCTGCGCGCGGTGAACTTCAAGCCGGAATAATCCAGGGACTTCCGCCCCGCGCCGGTTTGCGCCACTCTCCCGGAATGATGAGCGCCGAGCAGAACGAGCTGATCACCCGTATCGGTCCGGGCACCATGTGTGGCGCCTTGATGCGGCAAGCTCGATCCCGGCCCCTCGGCCGACACGCCTTACGAGACCCAGGCGCCGGCCCTGCCGCGCAGCTTGACCGAGGCGCTGGAGGCGCTCCGTGGCGACCAAGCGCTGCGCGAGGGCTTCGGCGACTTCTTCGTCGACTATCATCTCAAGCTGAAGCGGGCCGTGATCGACCGTTTCAACGCCGACGTCAGCGACTGGGAGCAGCGCGAGTATTTCTCGCTTTTCTGAGAGGAGCGCCGTCGTGAGCCTCGAATTCCTGATCACCTCTCTCATCATCGTCGCCTCGCCCGGCACCGGCGCGCTCTACACGATGGCGGCAGGTCTTTCGCGCGGCTCACGCGCCAGCGTCGTGGCGGCGTTCGGCTGCACGCTGGGCTGCGTGCCGCACATGGCCGCAGCGATCCTGGGCCTCGCGGCGCTGCTGCATGCCAGCGCGCTCGCCTTCGAAACCTTCAAGTATCTCGGCGTCGCCTATCTGCTCTACATGGCCTGAAACACGCTGCAGGAACGCGGCGCGCTCAGTGTCGGCAGGGAGAGCGGCGCCCGGACGGTGAGGCAGGTGACGGTCGAAGCCGTGCTGATCAACATCCTCAATCCCAAGCTGTCGATCTTCTTCCTGGCGTTCCTCCCGCAGTTCGTGAGCGCGGACGAGGCACATCCGCTGCCGCACATGCTGATGCTGAGCGCCGTCTTCATGCAGATGACCTTCGTGGTCTTTGCGGGCTACGGCCTGTTCGCCGCCTCGGTGCGCGACCACGTGATCTCTCGGCCCAGGGTCATGACCTGGATGCGGCGGACCTTCGCCGGCGCTTTCGCGGCGCTCGGCGCCAAGCTCGCTTTCACTGAGCGTTGAGTCCCTAGCTGCCCGCCAGCATCTTGTTCCAGCGCTTCTGCATCTCGGCCGGGCTCACCTGCTCCTTGGGCGTGGCGAGAGACCAGCGATAGCCGAAGGGACAAGCCACCATGCCCATACGGTCTCCATAAAACTCGTCCTGTACCGGGCGCACCACGGTGGCGCCCGCCTTGACGGCCCGCTCGACCGCCGCATCGGCATCCGGCACCTCGATGCGGAAGGCGACGGGCGAGCCGCCAATGGATGCCGGACTCCTGGCGCCAAAGTCGGGATACTCGTCGTTCAGCATCAGCACGCTGTCGCCGATTCTGATCTCGGCATGGCCGACCCTGCCCGAGGGCTCGGACAGCCGGAACTGCTCCACGGCGCCGAACGCCTTGGTGTAGAAGGCGATCGCCGCCTTGGCGTCATGAACCGTCGCGTGGGCACGCAGGGTCTGGTCTGAAGCATGACCCGAAACCTTCTGTTTTGCCGCCATGGCATCACCTGTGTTATATTACGTTACGTACCGTAACATTAATAGATGCCACGTCAACCCCAAGCACTTCGGCCCGCGCGCGGGCGGCCCCGCGATCCGCGCACCCGCGCCGCCATCCTCGCGGCGGCGCGCGCGTTGCTAGAGCGCGGCGGACTGACGGCCGTCACCATCGAGGCGATCGCACAGAAGGCCGGCGTCAGCCGTCCCACGATCTATCGCTACTGGTCCAACGCGCCGGCCGTCGCCATGGCGGCATTTCTCGAAGCAACCGGTGCGCCCGACGCGGCCAAGACCGGCCGCACGCCGCTTGCCGCATTGCGCGCCCAACTCCATGCCGTGGCCGACGCCTTCGCCGCCCCGACCGGCCGCAGCGTCGCCGCCATGGTCGCCGCCGCGCAATCGGAGACCGAACTCGCCAAGGCGTTCCGCCACGAATTCATCGCCCGCAACCGCGATGCCACCCGCCTGCTGCTGGAGCGCTGCATCGCAGACGGGCTCGTGACACCGCCCGCTGACATGGAACTCGCGCTCGACCTGATTTTCGGGCCGCTGTTCTACCGCCTGCTGATGGGCCACGCGCCGATTACGCGCGGCTTCGTCGACCGGCTGATCGATACGGTCATCCGCGCGTCCGCCTGAGCGCGGCCTCGGTCTCGCGCACCATCGCCGCGATCAGCTCGCCCGCCGGCATTTCGCGCGCCAGCGTCGGCGCCTGGCCGCTCCACAGCGACGTGAAGTCGATCGAGCCCTTGGCCTCGGCAGGACCGCGCAGCGGCTGCGTTGCCTCGGCCGCGAGCGGAAAGGCCGGCGCGTCGGCGCTCATCGGGCCGATCTCGCGGATGATACGGTTCACGATGCCGCGCGCCGGCCGGCCGGTGAACACGTTGGTGAGCACCGTGCTGTTGTCGTTGGCCTGCTTCAGCGCCGCGCGATGCAGCGCCGTTGTCTTGGCCTCCGGCGTCAGCATGAAGGCGGTGCCGATCTGCGCCCCGGCGGCACCCAGCGCCAGGGCCGCCGCGATCCCCCGTCCGTCGCCGATACCGCCCGCGGCGATCACGGGAATCTTCACCGCATCGACGACCTGCGGCACCAGCGCCATCGTGCCCGCCTGACGGGAGATGTCGTCGACCAGGAACATGCCGCGATGGCCGCCCGCCTCCCCTCCCTGGGCAATCACCGCATCGGCGCCCTCGCCTTCCAGCCAGCGCGCCTCCTCGGCGGTGGTCGCCGAACTCAGGATCAGGATTTTTGCGGCCTTCAGCCGCTTGACCAGGGCGCTGTCGGGCAGGCCGAAGTGAAAGCTCGCCACCTTGGGCATGAACTCGATCAGGAGATCGCAGAACGACGCATCGAACGCCGCGCGCGAGGCTCCCTTGGCATCGGGCGGAAGGCCGAGTTCGCCATAGTAGGCGGCGAGCCTCTGCCGCCAGCGCGCGGCGCGCGCCGCATCCGGCACGGGCGGCTTGTGGGCGAAGAAGTTGATGTTGAACGGCCGGCCGGTGCCCTGCTGGACCATCTGGATTTCCTGTCGGGTGCCCTCGGGCGTCAGCATCGCGGCGGCGATGGAGCCAAGCGCCCCTGCTTCCGAGGTGGCTATCGCCATCTGCGGCGAGGTCACGCCCGCCATCGGCGCCTGCAGGATGGGATGCTCTGTGCCGAAGAGATCGAGCAGACGACGGTCCTGCCACTTCATGTGCGCTACTCCCGAGAGGTTCGGCGGCATTCTAGTACGTTGCCAAATATCTCAAATAGCGATTTATACCGATTACTAGCATCTGCTAATGTGATGCTTATGGACGCCAAGGATCTCGTCACCTTCGAAGCCGTCGCCCGGCTGGGCGGCATGGGACGCGCCGCGCACGAATTGAACACGGTGCAATCCAACGTGACCCAGCGCGTGCGCCGACTGGAGGAAGTGCTGGGCGTCGCCCTGTTCGAGCGAAGCCGGGCCGGCACAAGGCTGACGCCGGCGGGCAAGCGGCTGATGCCCTATGCGTCGCGGGTCGGCGCGCTCCTCGCCGAGGCGAGCCGCGCCGCACGCGACGACGGCGCGCCGCTCGGCACCCTCACCATCGGCTCATTGGAAACCACGGCGGCGCTTCGCCTGTCGCCGATCCTGGCCGAGTATGCGCGCGCCCATCCCGGTGTCGACCTCGTGCTGCGCACCGGCACGACGGCCGAGCTGATCGAACGCGTGCTCGAACGCGAACTGGAAGGCGCTTTCGTCTGCGGGCCGGTCGCCCACCCCCTGCTGCTCTCCACGCCCGTCTTCGAGGAGGAGCTGGCGCTGCTGAGCGCGCCATCGCATCGCTCGGTCACCTCGCTCCTCGCCCGGCCCGATCTCCGCCTCGTCATCCTTCGGGCCGGCTGCTCCTACCGCCAGCGCCTGGAAGAGGTGCTGGCACGACGCGGCATCGTCGGACTGCGGCGTCTCGAATTCGGAACGCTCGAGGCGATCCTGGGGGCGGTCGCCGCCGACCTAGGCATCACCTTGCTGCCGCGCGCCCTGATCGGCCCGGTCTGGCGTGGCGGACGCATAGCATCGCATCGGCTGCCACCGGCCGAGGCGCGCGTGCAGACCGTCTTCGTGCGCCGCCACGACATGCTGTGCTCCAGCGCCCTGACGGCGTTCCAGAAACACGCGATGAAGGGGAGAGCGAAATGATGCGTGGCAGCACCGCCATCTTCTGCGATGAGCCGCCGCCGCCTCTCCGAATCGTGACTTCCCCGGATGGATCTTCGGGATCATTGCACGTAGCTGCTTCTGTCGAGCAAGAGATCCAGCGTTGGAGGATCGGATGGCGTTGAGACTTGTCCTGATCGCACTGCTACTGATGCCATTGGCAGCCTGTGGCCCGCCCCAGCCCTGTCCGTGGGACTGCACGCGGCAGCGGGGCAACTGACGCGACATCGGCATACTTGCAAACTGACGGCTTCTCCCGGACGCTGCGGCGATTGAAGGAGAAGCGTTCATGGACCTCTGGCAATACGATGCGACCGACTTGGCGCGCCTCATCCGCACCGGGCAGGCCTCGGCCCGCGAAGCCGTCGATTCGGTGCTGGCCCGCCTGCACAAGGTCAATCCGGCGATCAATGCCGTGGTGCGTGTGCTGGAAGACGAGGCGCGCGCCCAGGCCGAGACCGCCGACGCCGCCCGCGCCCGCGGCTACGCACTGCCGCCGCTCCATGGCGTGCCGGTCACGACCAAAATCAATGTCGATCAGGCAGGCTTGCCGACCGACAACGGCGTCATACCGCTGAAGGACTTCATCGCCAAGGAAGACAGTCCGGTCGTCGCCAACCTGAAGCATGCCGGCGCTATCATCGTCGGCCGCACCAATGCGCCGGCCTTCTCGATGCGCATCTTCACCGACAATGCGCTGCACGGCCGCACGCTCAATCCGCGCGATCCCTCGGTGACGCCGGGTGGCTCGAGCGGCGGCGCGGGGGCAGCTGTCGCCACCGGCATCGGCCCGATTGCCCACGGTAACGATATCGGCGGCTCTGTCCGCATCCCAGCCTACTGCAACGGCGTCGTCGGCCTGCGTACGGGCTTTGCCCGCATCCCGTCCCTCAATCCCAGTGCGGCGGCGACGGGACGCCCGATCGGTGCCGTTCTGATGGCGGTGCAGGGCCCGCACACGCGCACGGTGCGCGATGCGCGCCTGGCGCTCGAAGTGATGGCGCGCGGCGACCGCCGCGACTGGCGCTGGAACGACGTGCCGATGCAGGGCCCGCCGCCGGCGCGGCCGATCAAGGTCGCGATCGTACCCGAAGTGCCGGGAGGCAAGAGCCATCCCGCGCAGGTCGCCGCGGTGCGTCAGGCCGGCAAGCATCTGCAGGCCGCGGGCTACGTCGTCGAGGAAGTGCTGCCGCCCGACATCGAGCGCGGCGTGGCGCTCTGGCACGAGATCTGTATCACCGACGTGTTCGGTGGGTTGTGGCCCACGATGCAGAAGATGGGCGACCCCGACGGCATTGCCGCGATGAAGGGCTGGCTCGAGATTCACAAGCCGGTCGATCTCGCGACCTATGTTGCCGCCCTCACCGAACGCGAAAGCCTGCTGTTCCGCTGGATGAGCTTCATGCAGCAATGGCCGCTGGTCGTCCTGCCGACACTCTGCGATCTGCCGCCCAAGCAGGTGGCCGACATCACCAAGGACGGTCAGGCGCAGGTTCTGGATGCGATGCGCCCTGCCCTGCTCGCCCCGCTTCTCGGACTGCCCGGCCTCGCCGTGCCGGTCGGCAGCCAGGGCAAGCTGCGCACCGGCGTCCAGATCATGTCGATGCGCAACCGCGAGGACCTCTGCCTCGATGCCGGCGAGGTGATCGAGGCGGCGGAGGGCATCGTGACGCCGATCGATCCGGCGACGACCTGAAGACCTTACCGCCCCAAGGAAAAACGACATGAGCAGCAAAGCATCGCATTCCATCGGCTGGATCGGCCTCGGCCGCATGGGCGAGGCGATGGCCGCCCGCCTGGTCAAGGCAGGCCATGGTGTCTCTGTCTGGAACCGCACCGCGTCGAAAGCCGACCCTTTGGCCCAGATCGGCGCCGAGGTCGTGACCGACAAGATGGCGATGGCCCACTGCGCCACCGTCTTCACCATGGTGTCGACCACCGACGACCTGAAGGAGATCCTGTTCGGCAAGGGAGGCGTGCTGGCGGGCAAAGCCCGGCCGCAGCGCGTCGTCGACATGTCGTCGATCTCCGACTCAGGCTCGACCGAGATTCGCAAGAGCCTGACCGAAGCCGGCGTCGCCTATCTGAGCGCGCCGGTCTCCGGCAATGCCAAGGTCGCCAAGGCAGGCAAACTGCTGGTCGTGGCGTCCGGTCCGCGCGCCGAATACGACGCCGTGCAACCGTTGCTGGCGGCACTCGGCCGATCGGCGATGTACGTCGGCGAAGGCGAACTCTCGCGCATCTGGAAGATCGCGCACAACACCATGTTCGGCGTCATCATCCAGTCCCTGTGCGAGATCACGCTCCTGGCCGAGAAGGCCGGCATCCCGCGCCACGTCTTCCTGGAATCGATCAACCAGAGCGTGCTCGGCTCAATGTACACCAGGTACAAGACGCCGGCGCTGGTGAACCTCGACTTCACCACGACCTTCACGCCCAAACTGCTACTGAAGGACATGGAACTCGGCATGGGCGCGGCCAAGTCGCTCGGTGTGATGATGCCGACCGCTTCCGTCACGCGCGACTCCATCCTGTCGCTTTCGCATCAGCACCCCGGCGACATCGACTTCTCCGTGCTGCTGGTCGAGCTGGCGCGCGCGGCCGGCATGACGCTCAAGTCCGAGAATGTCGACGTGAGCGACGGGCTCAAATAGCCATGGCACCGCTGCTGCTGAAATCGGGCATCGTCGTCACCCAGGACGCGTCGCTGGGCGTGCTGCCGAGCGGTGACGTGCTCGTGGAGAACGGCCGCATTGCAGCCGTCGGCCCCTCCCTCGCCGCAGCCGATGCAGAGAGTGTCGATTGTACCGGCCATTTCGTGTTGCCGGGCCTGATCAACGCCCACATGCACACCTGGCAGACGGCCTTGCGGTCGGTCGCCGCCAACTGGACGTTGCTCGAATACTTTCGCCACGTGCACGCCGGCCTCGCCACCGTATTCACGCCCGACGATATCCATATCGCCACACTGGCCGGCGCGCTCAACCAGCTCGACCACGGCGTCACCACCCTGGTCGACTGGTGCCACAACAATCCGACGCCCGAACACACCGATGCCGGCATCGCCGGCCTCAAGGAAAGCGGCATCCGCGCCGCCTTCTTCCACGGCTCGCCCAAACCCGATCCCAAGCCGGGCGAACCGCATTTCTCGGAAGTCCCCCACCCCCGCCACGAGATCGAACGGCTGCTCAAAGGCTCGCTTGCCGATCGCGACGCTTTGGTCACGCTCGGCATGGCGGTGCTTGGTCCGCACTATTCCACGCTCGAGGTCAGCGCCCACGATTTCGCGTTGGCCCGCGAGTTGGGCATGGTCGCGTCGATGCACCAGGGCGGCGGCGATGCCAAGACGTCGGGCGGCTGGGAGATCCTAATGGAGCGCGGCCTGGTCGGCCCGCACATCAATATCGTGCACGGCAACAACCTCACCGACGCCCAGCTCAAGGCTTTCGTCGATCTGGGCGTCAGCTTTTCGATCACGCCGGAGAACGAGATGGCCCAGGGCCACGGCCATCCCATTACCGGCCGCCTGCGCGCACTGGGTTCTGCCCCGTCGGTTGGCGTCGACCTCGAATCGGCGATCAGCGGCGACATGTTCACGGTGGCCCGCATGGCGCTCGCCTCGCAACGCGCCCTCGACAATGCCGCGGAACGGGCCAGGAGCGGCGGCATTCCCGCGACCTCGACCGTGCTGGCCGCCGAGGCGTTCGACTGGATCACCACCCGGGGTGCGGCGATGTTGGGCAAAGGCGACCGTATCGGCAGTCTCGCACCAGGCAAGCAGGCCGACATCGCGGTCATGTCGCTGGGCCCGCTCGCCATGTGGCCGGTGCACGATCCCGTGGCCACCGTGGTCATGCAGGGCGCCGGCGCGCGGGTACGCGACGTGCTGGTGCGAGGACGCTTCGCCAAGCGCGATGGCAAGCTCCTCCGCTCCGACATCGCCAGCATTCGCGCAACACTCGCGGCATCGGGCGAGCGCATGCTCGGTCAACTCAAGGTTCCCAGCATCAGCCGGCAGGTTGCTGCTCAATAAACGACAACAGGAGGAAACCCATGCTGCGTCGTGTCCTGATCGCTACCACCGCGGCCCTCGCCGCGACGGCCGCGCAAGCCCAGACCTTTCCCGACAAGCCCATTCATATCATCGTGCCCTTTACAGCAGGCAGTGCCACCGACGTTGTGGCGCGCTCGCTCGCGCAGGCGATGTCCAAGAACCTCGGCCAGCCGGTCATCGTCGACAACAAGACCGGCGCTGGCGGAACCATTGGCGCGTCCCAGGTCGCCAAGTCGGCACCCGACGGCTACACGCTGCTGGCCAACTCCTCGGCCCATACCGTCAATCCGTCGATCTATCCCAACCTCAATTACGACACTGCGAAAGATCTCATCGCGGTGAGCCTCCTCGCGCAGCAACCCAACATCATGGTCGCTTCGCCGGCGAAAGGCTGGAAGACCGCCGTCGACTATGCGAACGCGGCAAAGGCCAACCCCGGCAAACTCACCTACGCCTCAGCCGGCGTCGGCAGCGGCACCCACATGAATGCCGAGAAGTTCAAGCTGGCGGCCGGCATCGACACGCTGCATGTGCCCTATCGCGGCACACCCGAGGCGCTCGCCGACACCATGAACGGCCGCACCGACATCTTCTTCGCTCCCGTGATCGCGGCCCTTCCGATGGTTCGCGATGGGCGGGTCGTGGCGCTGGCTGCCGGCAGCGAGAAGCGCTCCTCGGTCCTGCCCGATGTGCCGACGACGGAGGAGCAGGGCTTCAAGAACAGCGCCTACGACTTCTGGAGCGGCCTGTTCGCCCCGGCCGGTACGCCGCCGGCCGTCATTGCAAAACTCAATGCCGAGGTCCGGAAGGCGCTTGAATCGCCCGAGGTCAAGGAACGGCTGAGCGCGCTCGGCACGGACATCGCCCCGACGACGCCGGCCGAGTTCGACAAGAAGGTCGCTCGCGAACTGGCGGAGAATGCGGAGCTGGTCAAACGGGCCAACATCAAGGTTCAGTAGGAGAAGTGATGTCCGAAGTATTGCTGCAGACCACCGTCGTCGGCTCCTATCCGCAGCCCGACTGGCTGGTGAACCGCGAAATGCTGTCGAAGGTCGTGCCGCGCACGCGCCTGAAGGAAATCTGGCGCGTGCCGGAGGCCTACCTGCAGCAGGCGCAGGACGACGCCACGCTGCTGGCCATCCGCGACATGGAGCGGGCCGGCATCGACATCATCACCGACGGTGAGATGCGCCGCGAAAGCTATTCAAATCACTTCGCCACCGCGCTCGAAGGCATCGACCAGGAAAACCCCGGTTACGTTACGACACGTTCTGGGCAGCAGACGCCGGTGCCCCGCGTCGTCGGCAAGCTCCGGCGCACGCGGCCGGTCGAGGTGCGCGACATGGAGTTCCTGCGCGCCAACACCGACCGGCCGGCCAAGATCACCCTGCCCGGTCCGTTCACCATGGGCCAGCAGGTGAAGGACGAGTTCTACAAGGATGCCGAGGCGATGTGCATGGACTACGCCGCGGCGGTGAACGAGGAGGCGCTCGACCTCGTGAAGGCCGGCGCCGACGTGATCCAGCTCGACGAACCATGGCTGCGCAACAATCCCGAAGAAGCCCGCCGCTACGCCGTAAAGGTGATCAACCGCGCGCTCCAGGGCATCACCGTGCCCACGGTCGTGCATCTCTGCTTCGGCTATGCCGCCGTGGTGCCGGGCCTCAGCAAGCCCACGGGCTATTCGTTCCTGCCGCAGCTTGCAGACACCATCGCCCAGCAGATCTCCATCGAGTCGGCGCAGCCCAAGATCGACCTCGGCGTGCTGAAGGACCTCGCGCCCAAGAAGGTCATGCTGGGCGTCATCGACCTCAACGATCCCGAGATAGAGACGCCGGAAAAGATCGCCGAGCGAATCCGCGCCGGCCTGAAGTACATGTCACCCGACAAGCTGCTGCCGGCCCCGGATTGCGGCATGAAGTATCTGCCGCGCGCGACGGCTTTCGGAAAATTGAAGTCGCTGGCCGCAGGTGCCGCGATGGTGCGCGAGGAGCTCGGCTAGCGCGCGATCACGCTGCCATTGGGCGAGGCCGTTACCGACTTCGCGACGTTGTCCCGCGTCGCCTTGGCCGTCCATTGGCCATCGGGCCCGCGCCTCAGGTCGTGGACATCCTTGTAGCCTAGTGCCTGCAGACGGACCTTGGTGTCTGCCGATCCCGGGGCATTCGCCGGATTGGCCTTCGTCTGCGCGGCCGCCGACCCGGCAAGAGCCATCAGGATGGAGGCGAGAACGATGCGTGTCATGACGCCAGTTTGCCCTTCAAAACGTGGCCGAAGTAAGCCCCGGTCGACTCGCCGTCCTCGAAAGCCACGGCGCCATTCACGAGTGTAGCCTTGATGCCTTCGGCCTTCTGCACCAAACGGCGGGCACCGCCGGGCAAGTCCGTTTCAACCGTCGGCAGGCAAGGCCGGATGCCATTCTCCTCGAACAGCACGATGTCCGCCCGGTAACCTTCGCGGATCAAGCCGCGATCGTCGAGTTCCCAGGCCTTGGCGTTGTCGTGGGTAAGCTTCTTGACCGCCTGCTCGAGCGTAAAGGAGCCGCGCTTGCGCACCCAGTAGCTGAGCAGATGCGTCTGCAGCGAAGAACCCATCTCCTGCGCCACGTGGGCTCCGGAGTCGGAGAAGGTCGCGAGCGTGCGGTCGTGCTTAAGGATACCCAGCACATCGTCCGGAGATTCGTTGACCAGCGGCTGAACATAGACCTGGTTCTCGTTGGCCAGCGATAGGTCGATCATAACTTCGACCGGATGCTGTCCGCGCTCCCTGGCGAGTTGCTCGACCGTAGGATCGTCCCAGTCGACGCCGTTCATCGCGTACAGGTTGGAATAGTCGGGCTTGCGCGGGTCCGTGGTCGCGGCCCCTCCTCCCTGGAAGACATTGTCGCGCGGCTTCATCCGGCTTTCGGCCGCCACCAGCTCGCGCCGCACTTCGGGATCGGCCAACCGCCGCTTCTGCTCGGCCATCGGCAGGTCGCGAACCTTGCGCCACGCCGGCAGCACGTCGAACGGCAGATAGGACTTCAACGAGAAGATGGCGTTGATCGAACGTGTCGTGCCTTGGCCGAACATGCGGCCGCCGGCGGCCACTGTCTCGTCGATGTAGCGCGTCTGGTAGGCCCAGCCCGTCGGATCATCGCCCTGTTTCGTTGCCAGAACGCCGAACATGATCGGGCGCTTGTAGGCGAGCGCCACCTCACGCAGGCGCGCGAGGAAAGCGCGGTGCGCGGCGCCACTCGCGATGTCTGGCCCGACCTGGAAGATGCCGGCGTCGAGTTTCGACATGGCGGCGATGATGCGGTCGATCTCTTCCCATTCAGCGATACGGCTCGCGACGGGCGTGTCATCGGGCGTCACATGCGTGGAGGCGCGCGAACTGGAGAAGCCCATGGCGCCAGCGCGCAACGCTTCCTGCACCGCTGCAGCCATGTGCACCATGTCGTCCTCGGTGGCCTTTCCCGAGAGCGCCCGCTTGCCCATCACATACATGCGCAGCGCCGAATGGCCGATGTACATGCCGTAGTTGATCGCCTTGGGCAGGCGCTCGACGGTGGCCATGTATTCCGGGAATGTCTCCCAGGTCCAGTCGATGCCCGCGGCCATCGCCGCGGTCGGGATGTCCTCGACCGCCGACAGGCAGCGCGCGTACCAGTCGCGATCCTCCGGCTTGCACGGCGCCAGCGCGAAGCCACAGTTGCTCATGATCACGGAGGTGACGCCATGCCAGCACGAGCAGGTGCCGAGCGGATCCCAGGCGACCTGTGCATCCATGTGGGTATGGCCGTCGATGAAGCCCGGCGAGACAATCAAGCCGTCGGCATCGATGGTCCGCACCGCGACCGACGTGATGCGGCCGACTTCGACGATTTTTCCATCCGCAATGCCGACATCGGCGGTGAAACGGGACTTGCCAGAGCCGTCGACGACCGTACCGCCGCGGATCACCAAATCGAGGGCCATCAGAGGCGATCCTTCTGTTCGACGATCTTCCAATAGGTGTCCTTGGCCGAGATCTTGCCGCCGCGGAACGTGTAGATGTCGCAACCCTGATAGTTGAGATCCTCGCCGTCGGCGCTCTTACCCTTCACCGTCCAGACCGAGATCGCGCGGTTGCCGGCAAAGATGTACTCCTTGTGGTCCCAGCGCATGTCGGGGATCACCTTGAAGCGGTCGGCAAGCGTCTTGCGGATCTCCGCCTTGCCGCGAAGCGTGCGGCCGACCGGCTCGGGGCCGCGCGCCAGCCAGAAGGTGGCGTCGTCGGTGAAGCAGGCGACGATGCGGTCGACGTCGCGGCTGTTGAAAGCCGCCGAAATCGACTTCATGAGTTCCGGTGTAGCGATGTCGGTGTTTGCGGCTGTGATGTCCGGCATACGAAACCTCCGTCGCGATGCTTCCAAACGATTGCAGGCTTCACGAACGACGGCAACGCCGAAAGCCCGCCCCGTCCAACGACGAGGCGGGCGATCGACGGCCGACTGGACCGAGCGACTATTCGGTGGCGACACGGCCGGCGGCGTCAAGCGTGACGCCCACCCGGGCATTCCCGCGCGTGGCCTGACCGCGCCATTTGCCGTCGGGGCCGCGCGTCAGGCCCTGCACGTTGCTGTAGCCATCGGCCTCGATGCGGGCGCGCGCTTCGGCCGAGCCTTCGGCGTTGGCCGGAGGCCGCGTGGCGATATCGGGAGTCGCGACCGCGGGCGGCGTCACGCTGGGTGTGGTCACGCTGCCGGAGTTGGTGCTCGGCGGCATGATCGTGGCGCCGCCGATAGCGGGCGTGCCGGGGACGCCGGGAGTCGTCACGCTGCCGGGATTGACCGGCGGCGTGGTCACGCTGCCGGTGCCGACCGACGGCGGGGTGACGGTCTGGGCTCCGGCGGTGCCGGCGGCGGCCGTGAGGGCCAGGGTCAAAAGGTACGTTTCATCGTTTGCTTTTCCTCCACTGGTTGGGGGTGGACGGAGAACGCGCTCCGCGGTTTGCAGTTCCGCAACGCTTCGTTGCATTGGCCACATCCGGCCGCAGGCGTGCTAGCGTGGGCTCAACAAACAGGGGAAACGCGCGGTGTACGATTACATCATTGTGGGTGGCGGCTCGGCCGGCTCGGTCATGGCCCATCGGCTCTCGGCCCGGAGCGCCAACAAGGTCCTGCTGTGCGAGGCAGGCCAGGACACGCCGCCGGGCAAGGAGCCACCGGAGATCGCCGACAGCTATTCCGGCACCGCCTACTTCGACCCGCGTTTCCACTGGACCGAACTGAAGGTCCACACCCAGGTCGTCAGCCACAACAACCCGCAGGAGAACCGCCCGCCGTTGCGCAAGTACGAGCAGGCCCGCGTGCTGGGCGGCGGCTCCTCGATCAACGGCCAAATGGCCAACCGTGGCGCGCCCACCGACTACGACGAATGGCAGGCCCGCGGTGCCGCCGGCTGGGGCTGGAACGACGTGCTGCCCTACTTCAAGAAGGTCGAGCGCGACCTCGATTTCGACGGCCCGCTGCACGGCAAGGAAGGACGCATTCCGGTGCGCCGCATTCCGCGCGAGCACTGGAGCGGTCACGCCCAGGCCGTCGGCAAGGCGTTCGAGGAGAAGGGCTTCAAGTTCCTGCCCGACCAGAACGGCGAGTTCGTCGAAGGCTTTTTCCCCGTCACCCATTCCAACGCCAACGAGCGGCGGGTGTCGGCGGCGATGGGCTATCTAGACGTTGAGACGCGCAAGCGGTCCAACCTCACGATCTCGACCGACACCCAGGTCATGTCCCTGCTGTTCGAGGGCACGCGCTGCGTCGGCGTGACAGCGATGATCGGCGGCAAGGAGCAGGAGTTCCGCGGCCGCGAGATCATCCTGTCGAGCGGCGCCATCCACTCGCCGGCCCATTTGATGCGTGCCGGCATCGGGCCGGTGGGTCAGCTCACCGATTTAGGCATTCCGGTTCTCTCGGCGCTGCCTGGCGTCGGCCAGCGGTTGATGGACCATCCCTCGATTGCGCTTTCTTCGTTCATCAAGCGCAGCGCGCGTCTCCGGGAGCATACGCGCCGCCACATCCATGTCGGCCTGCGCTATTCCTCGAACTTGCCGGGCGTGCCCAAGGGCGACATGTTCGTGGCCGTGGCCAGCAAGTCGGCCTGGCACGCGGTAGGAGAGCAGATCGGGTCGTTGCTGACCTTCATCAACAAGACCTACTCCGAGACCGGTCAGGTCAAGCTCGCCACGCGCGACTGGTGGAACGAGCCGATCGTCGAGTTCAACCTGCTCTCGGACAAGCGCGACCTCGACCGGTTGATGAGCGGCTTCAAGCTGATGGCCGCGGTGCAGATGACCGACGCGCTCAGGAAGGTGACGGATGTCCCCTTCCCGGCCTCGTATAGCGACAAGGTCCGCGAGATCGGCGTGGTCAACACCAAGAACAAGTGGCTGACGAAGGCAGTAGCCACCCTGCTCGACGGCCCGACGGCGCTCCGGCGCTACATGATCGACAATTTCGTGGTCGAAGGCTTCACCTTCGACCAGGTGATGACCGACGACGAGGCGCTGGAAGCCTTCGTGCGAAAAGCCGCGATCGGCGTCTGGCATGCGTCCTGTACCTGCCGCATGGGCCGCGACGACGATCCAATGGCTGTGGTCGACACGCAGGGCCGCGTACGGGGCGTCCAGGGTCTGCGCGTCGTCGATGCCTCGGTGTTCCCCGTGGTGCCCTGCGCCAACACCAACTTCCCGACGCTGATGACGGCCGAGAAAATCTCGGAAGCCGTTCTCGCCGGTTCCTGAAGGAGCAACGCATGTCGGTCGTTCTGGGCAGCGGCGAGCATCGCTATCGCGTGGTCGAGAACTGGGCAAAATTGCCCGATGGCTGGGAGTTCCGCGATGTCGCGGCCGTGGCCGTCGACAGCAAGGACCGCGTCTATGTCTTCAACCGTGGCGAACATCCGATGATGGTGTTCGACCGCGACGGCAACTTCCTGCGCTCCTGGGGCGAAGGCCTGTTCAGCCGCGCCCACGGCATCCATATCGACAGCGACGACACGCTCTATTGCACCGACGACGGCGACCATACCGTTCGCAAGATCACCACCGACGGCAAGGTGCTGCTGACCATCGGCGTGCCCAACGAGCCCGCCCCCTTCCTGAGCGGCAAGCCCTTCAACCGCTGCACCCATACGGCGCTGTCGCCCAAGGGCGATATCTACGTCTCCGACGGCTACGGCAATTCCCGCGTCCACAAGTACGCACCCGATGGCCGCCATCTGATGTGCTGGGGCACGACCGGCACCGATCCCGGCGAGTTCAACATCGTGCACAATATCGTCAGCGATGCCGACGGCTGGGTCTATGTCGCCGACCGTGAGAACCATCGCGTCCAGGTCTTCGACGGCAACGGCAAGTATGAGGCGCAGTGGAACAACATGCACAGGCCTTGCGCGCTCTACTGCTGCGGCGGCGCCAAGAACCCGACGTTCATCATCGGCGAGCTCGGGCCCGGCATGCCGGTCAACACCCATCACACGAATATCGGACCGCGCCTCAGCATCGTCGACCAAAAGGGCAAGGTGATCGCGCGCCTGGGCGGCGAGCACGGCCCCGGCCAGGAAACCGGCCGCTTCCTGTCACCGCACGGCCTCGCAGTAGATTCCAAGGGCGACATCTACGTCGGCGAAGTGAGCTACACCAACTGGCCGAGCACCCACCCCGGCATCCCGGTGCCGAAATACCTGCGCTCGCTGCAGAAGCTGGAAAAAGTCTTGTGATGGACCGCGCCGACCGTCTCCATCTGATCGGCTCGATCCCGCTCGACAATAGCGAGCAGGTCTTCCGCGCGCTCGCGACGGAGCTCGGCCCGTTTCTCAGCCGCATGCCTGACGGCGAGACCGGCGAACGCTCGCGCTGGGTCTATTTCCAGCGTCAGATGCTGCTCGACCATCCGGCCATGGAGATCGACCCCACGGTGCCGCCCTACAAGTTCATTCAATGGGACGGCAAGGTGGTGCGCGAAGTCGAGCAGGTGCGCTTCAAGCCGGGTGTCGACCCTGCGACGGTGGTGTTCGAGACCGGCTACGACAAGGCGGCCCTCGCCTCATGGGAAACCTTCCAGCGGCTGCGTTCAGCCGGCGCTATTCAAAAGCACATGCGCTTCCAGGTCTGCCTGCCGACACCGCAGGCCAGCGGCTACCTCTATGTGAGCGGACCGGCGCGCGAGACCTACTTCGGCGTCTACGAGCGCGCCCTGAAGATGGCGCTGGCCAACATCGTGAAGACGATCCCTGCCAGCGATCTTTCGATCCAGTGGGACGTCTGCCAGGAGGTCCTGGCTTTCGAGAATTATTTCAAGGATCGATCGGCGCACTACAAGACGCAGATATTCGAGATGCTCGGTCGACTGGGCGATGCCGTGCCTGCGGATGTCGAGATGGGCTATCACCTTTGCTATGGCTCGCCGCGTGACGAGCATCTGGTACAGCCCAAGGATGCCGCCATCCTGGTCGAGATGATGAATGGCATTGCCGCCACCACCAAGCGGCGCATCGACTTTCTGCATATTCCCGTTCCCAAGGGTCGCACGGATGAGGCCTACTACGCTCCGCTCAAGGGTTGGAAGAAACCCGAGGGCACAAGCCTCTACCTCGGACTGCTGCACTACGACGACGAGGCCGGCGACAAGGCCCGTGTCGCCGTAGCGCGGCGGTTCGCGGACGATTTCGGCCTGTCGGCCGAATGCGGCTGGGGCCGCACCGAGCCCGGGCGGCTGCCCGGGCTTCTGAAATCTCATCGTGTTGCTGCGGAGGCACTCTAATGGTTGAACGCGTACTCGTGGTAGGACCCAAGGACACCATCTCCATGGTCGACGACCTCGCGCCCAAGGGCTTCGAGATCGTGAAGGCGCTTCACAACTCGCCGGAGATGAAGGCAGCCCTGCCGGGCACCGACTACTTCGTGGGCTTCGTGCAGCAGTACGTCACGCCGCAGCTCTTCAAGGACGCGCCCAAGCTGAAGCTGATCCAGCTGCTGAGCGCAGGCTACGACCGCGCCGATCTCGACGCGGCGCGCAAGAGCAAGATCCCGTTGTGCAACAACGGCGGCGCCAACTCGGTCGCAGTGTCCGAGCATGCGTTGCTGCTGATGCTGTCGGTGTCGCGACGGTTGATCACCCAGCACATCAACGTGACGGCCGGCCGCTGGCACGGCAACTCGCCGCCGACCGTCCACGAGGTCCGCAACAAGGTGCTGGGCATCGTTGGCCTCGGCACGATCGGCAAGAAGGTCGCCCGCCTGGCGCTCGCCTTCGGCATGACCGTGCACTACTACGACATCGCTCGCCTCAAGGAAGAGGAAGAGGATGCGCTCGGCGTGCGCTTCCGCCTGCTGCCCGAGATCCTGCGCCACTCCGATATCCTGTCGCTGCATGTGCCACTGAACAGTTCGACGCAGCACATGATCGGCGCGGGCGAGCTCGCCATGATGAAGAAGTCGGCGATCATCGTGAACACCTCGCGCGGCCCGGTGATCGACGAGAAGGCGATGACGGCGGCACTGAGCGCCGGCAATCTGTTCGGTGCCGGCCTCGACGTGTTCGACGAAGAGCCGACGCCGCCCGACAATCCTCTGCTCAAGCTCGACAACGTGATCCTGACGGCGCATCTCGCCGGCCCGACCTGGGAGAGCAACGTCACCCGCCTGCGCAATGGCTTCGACAACGTCCAGCGTGTGGCGCGCGGCGAGCCGGCGCTCTGGGTGGTTCCCGAACTTCTCTAGACCGCCTCGCCGAGCCGACACGATGATGGGTTACCCCCCTCTCAGCTCGCTTCGTTCCTCGGCCTGAGCTTCGGCTTCCCGCACGCCGGTAAGCCAATAACCACGGGCTTTTCGCCCGCTTCCGCGAGACACCAAAACGTATCGTATGTTGTCTCCGAAGTTGTCCCGGATTCCGGGATAAGCTCGCTCCCACAAGCTATTCTGGCATCTCGCCGTTTCTTCTGTTGCACGGAACCCGGCGCGACCTGTTTCCCAGGCGTCGTTAAGTGTCTGTTCCGGCGTCGTTATTCGGCGCGCGGTTGAGACGGGGTTGTTCTTGGAACTGTCCACGGGTGAGGACCCGCGGCGGCTGCACCAGAGGCCTTTTGGCCGGACCCGCGGGCGTGCCGCGGGCAGGTCGTGCCGAACATGAAAAAGGCCGGCGCGGTTTTCGCGTCAGCCTATAGATGAATCATACCAGAACCTGCTGAACCTGCACTACACGATTGCGCGAGCATGTGCTGGCAGTGCAAGCATCTGGTTTCCTCAGGATTGTAGATCCTTCCCCATGCCGTGACCGTGAAGCACGACTTTCCCGCCAGACCATTCAGGAATACATCGCGCTGGCCAAGGCCAAGCCCGCTACCGTCAGCTACGGCACGCCGCCGCGGCAGAAATGGGACATCTCGCCGGCGAAGCACTGAAAAGCCAGCCGGCATCAAGCCGATCCACATCCCGTATCGCGGCGGTGCCGAGGCCGGTATCAAGCTCAATTGAGCATCGCCTGACCATGCTGGAGGCATTTCAACGCTTGCACTGCCTCAATTTGTGCAATGCAGCATTGTTCCTTGTCTTGCCATATTTGACGCCTAAATACCTTGTGTGCGTCGCAGCATAGCGAGGCGCAGGGAGAGACGCCCTCTATCCGCGCCGTTGCGCAGAGGAAGCCATGCCCGACTCCGGTTACGTGATGGAAGACTCGCAGGAACCGCGCGGCGAGCTTGCCTCGCGCGTGTTGGCCATGCCGACCGACACCAATCCGAAGGGCGATATCTTCGGCGGCCGGATCATGTCCCTGATGGACATGGCGGGGAAGATGTCGGCAACCACGGTCGCAAACGGCCGAGTGGTCACCGTGGCGGTGGACCGCATCGTGTTTCGCGAACCCGTGAAGGTGGGCGACGTCGTGTGCTGCTACACCCAGACGCTGCGCATCGGTCGTTCATCGGTGACGCTGTCGATCGAGGTCTGGGCGATGCGCCAGGGCCAGGGTGACCGCATCAAGGTGACCGACGCCGTCTTCACCTTTGTCGCGGTCGACGACGATGGTCGCCCGAGACCCATCGCTGTCTAGGCGGTCTCCAGCGACGCCTTATAAGTCTCCTTGAAGGCGAGGAGCGCCGCGAAGGAGATCGCCGCAGCGGCCATGATCATGAAGGCCGGGCTGTAGTCGTTGCCCGTCCGATTGACCAGCCATGTCGCCACCAGCGGGCTGAGGCCGCCCACCACGCCCAGCGTGACGTTGTAGCCGAGCGCGATCGCCGTGCAGCGCACCGCCACGGGGGCGGCTTCGACCATGATGGCGGGCTGCGTGCCGACAAAGGTACCGACGGCCAACACGAAGCCGAGCTGTCCGAGGAGCGCGACCGCGGGATCGACATGGTGCATCAGCCAGAAGAAAGGCACCGCACCGACAATTCCCAGCACGGTGGCGCCCAACATCACCGGCTTGCGGCCGAAGCGGTCTGCCGCCCAGCCCATTGCGATCATGAGCGGCAACAGCAGCGCCATGCTGATGGTGTTGATGCCGAGGGCACGGGCCGGCGCCATGCCGTCGACGAGTTGTAGCCAGCTCACGATGTAGACGAACATCAGATAGAAGCCGACGGAGTTGAATACGGAGAGCGCCGCCAGGCGCGCCAGTAGCGGGCCGTGGCTGCGCAGCGTCTCGACCAGGGGTGAGCGCCCATTGGCACGCGGCTTCACAGTTTCCTGAACATGACGCCGCAGGAGAAAGCCCGCGAGCCCGACCAGGAGGCCGACCAGAAATGGAATGCGCCAGCCCCAGGCCTCCAGCGCCTCCGGCGACATCGTCGAGGCCAGCAGCGTGCCGCTCGCCGAACCGAGCAAGATACCACCGACCGCGCCGCAGCCGGCCATGGCGCCGATGATGCCACGCCGTCCCGGCGGTGCGCGCTCGACCATGAACACGATCGACGTCGTGTATTCGCCGCCCACCGACAGGCCCTGGATCATGCGCAGAAGCGTGAGCGCAATCGGCGCCGCCGCGCCCAGCACGTCGTAACCCGGCAAGGCGCCGACAAGGAAGGTCGGGATTGCCATCGCCGCCACCGAGAAAGTGAGCGCCGCACGACGGCCGAACCGGTCGCCAATATAGCCGATCAACGCGCCACCCACCGGGCGCATGAGGAAGCCGACGGCGAAGATGCCGAACGCCGCCAGCACCTGCGCCACCGGATCCTCGCTCGGAAAGAATGCGCGGCCGATGGCGGCTGCGAAGTAGCCGTAGACGGCAAAATCATACCATTCGAGCACATTGCCGATGGCGCCGACCGCGATGGTCCGTCCTGTGCTGGTTGCCATTCCCGGACCTGTCACCTGATGCCGCCAGGGCGTCGGCCGCCGAACAACCACCGCCAAATGGTGAGGCAGAGCCAAACGAAGATCACCGGTCCCAACATGACGGTGAAGAGCCGCACAGGGTCGACGAGCTGGAAGACCAGGCCGAATCCGTCCAGCCCCACAATATTGGGATCCTGTTGTGGACGTAAGACGACGAACCGCACCAGCCACGATGAGCTCGTGGGTTCCTCGGTCACCAGGAGCCAGGTGGCCGCGCCGATGCCGATGATCCACATAATAGACAGAACAGCCCCGACAGACCTCATTGCCCCCGCTTCCCCCCGTTGCGCGGGCCGAGGCTACCACATCACCAGTGCGCGCCCAGGAACTCGTTCACGCACTCAGGAGAGGCCTTGGCATAGGTGCCGCGACGGCTGACCGCTGTGCCGGTCAGCCGGTGAAGCGCCAGCGCCATCTCCGCCGTCTTGGCAACCGTCGCGATGCCGTTCAGTACGACCGCGCCATCGATGATGAAGGGACATTCGCGAGTGAACAGCAGCATCGGCAGGCCGCCGGCCGGGATGACGACTTCCGCTCCCGCTGCGACCAGCGGCCGGACCTGCTCGGCGAACTCGGTCCGGACCCGGGCGTAGGCTGCCTCGTCGACGAAGGCGCTCATGAATCTAGCCAGAGCGGTACGGATCGCCCGTACGCCGGCCACGCGCGCTTCCAGGCCATGCGCCCTCACCTGCCGCTCGTGCCAATCGACGAAGACCGGATCTATGGTCACCAGCCCGAACCGGCGGCCCATGGTCAACGCCGCCAGCATGCTGGCCTCGCCCAGTCCGACGACCGGGATATCGACCGCGCCACGAATTTCCAGCAGGCCGGGCTCCTGGAAATGACCGATGACGAAAGCATCGTAGCCGGCCCGTTCGGCCTCCAGTGCCAGCCGGATCGTCTGCGCGGCGCAGCGAAACTCCGTCAGCGGGTGGAAGAAGCGGTCGGGCGGGTCGAGACCATGGACCTCGAAGCGAACACCCGGCCCGGCCACCCTGTCGAGTTCGGCTTGCAGGCGTGCGATGTAGGGCGCCTGCTCGATCGGATGAACGAAGCTCTGGTACCAGATTCGGGCGGGACGAACTGGCTCAACCATATGACCCCCATGGCCGTCGACGTCTATTGCTGCTATCGGAATGTGACAGGAGTCGACCGAGCGAGCGATAGCGACGGAGCCTTGCCTTGGACGCGATTTTTCCAAACCACGTCACCTATGAATTCGTAACCCTGTTCGTCGTCCTCGATCCGATTGCGAGCCTGCCGGTTTTCACCGCGGTGACGGCGGGCCTCAGCCGACGCCAATCTCTCCTGGTCGGCTTCTACGCGCTGGCCATCTCCTTCCTGGTCTTGCTGTTCTTCATCGTCGTCGGGCAGCACCTGCTCAACGCGCTGAAGATCCCGATGGCCTCGTTCCAGCTCGCCGGATCTCTCGTCCTTCTGCTGTTCGGCCTTAAAATGGTGCTGGGCAAGATATCGGAGGAAGCAGATACCGTCGGAACGGCCGGCGGCCTGTTCGAACGCGCGGTCTATCCCTTGGCGGTGCCCGGCATTGCCGGCGCCGGCGCGATGCTGACGGTGGTCCTGCTCACCGACAACAACACTCGCTCGGTCGCCGAGCAGGCCACCACGACCGGCATCCTGCTGGTTTGCCTGATCATCTTCTTCGTTCTGTTCACACTGGCGAACGCGATCTTTCGCGTGCTTGGCCGGCCTGGCGTCGAGATCGTGAGCCGTGTCTTCGGGCTGATCCTGGCCAGCATCGCCGTCACCAGCCTCGTCATCTCTATCAAGGTGAGCTTCGGAATCCCGCTGGGCTGATCGGGCTCACCCCTTCTCCGCCTCAGCCGATCAAACGCCAGACACGCCCCGCCATGGCAAGTGCGCGCCCGAACAACAGTCCCGAACATGCCGCCGCAACCAAAGTCGCATAGTAGCGCCAAATATTGCCCTCCGGCCCGATCTCAGCACCTGCGATATCGACGAGGGCCGCCGTCACCAACAGGGTCGCGATCCAGACGACGGTGCGTCTGCCGGCAGGTCGCACCACCAACCAGTACTGGTCGACTTCCAGCTTCATGATCAGGCTACGTGCGCCACCAACAACCAAACCACTCCCCAGAGCGGCCCAGAATGGCCACACCGGTTGCTTCATCCTTGCTTCCATGAACACAAGGAGGAGCGCGGCGAGAAGAGCAAGCCACGGAGACCAGAAGAGTCTCCTCAGTCTGATCGTCCGGCGCCGGCTCTCCCATACAGCAAAGTACAGGCAAGCCAATGCACTAGGCAGAACAACAGCGTGCAGGAGGTTGAGCTTGTAGGCGAACATCAAGCCTGATTTCGGACCTGTCCGGGAAAGCCAGTCGTTCCACCGAACTTGTACCGCCGTCAACTCCAAATGCGTGAACCGGTTGAGACACCTCGGGCCGCGTGGCACGATGCGGACAGGGAGAATCCGCCATGCCGTTCTACGAGAAAGGCCCCGTTCGCATTTACTGTGAAGAGGCCGGATCCGGCTTTCCTCTGCTGATCATTCCCGGCGGCGGATTGAACTCCACGATCGCTGGCCGCGCCACCACCCATCCGTTCAACGCCATGGCGGAGTTCAAAGACCGTTACCGCTGCATCAGCATGGACCTGCGCAACGCCAATGGCGGCCAGTCGTCCGGGCCGCTTGAGATCGACCGGCCGTGGGACGCTTACACCGACGACCAGCTCGGCCTTATGGATCACCTGGGCATCGAGAAGTTCATGGTGCTGGGCTACTGCATCGGCGGTCCCTTCATCTGGAATCTTCTGAAGCGCGCGCCCGGGCGCGTCGTCGCTGCCGTGCTCACTCAGCCTTCCGGCCATCGGCCGGAGATGCCAGACCAATTCTACAACAACATGAAGGGCTGGGGATCCGCGCTCAGCGCCCACCGGACCGAGATCACGATGGCGACGGTCGATGCTTTCCTGAAGAAGATGTACCTCGCCAACGCCGACTTCGTGTTCACGGTGACGCGCGATTTCGTGCGCGCCTGCCAGACGCCCATTCTGGTGCTGCCGGACGACATCCCGCCGCACCCCTACGCGGTGGCCATGGAGTCGGTGATGCTCGCGCCGAGGTCGGAAGTGAGCCTCTTCCCCTGGAAGGAACCCACGGAACGGATTCCCGTGGCGGTGCGTCAGGTGCGAAGCTTCCTTCGGGCGCATCAACCTGTTTAGGGTAGTCCCGCTCCTGCTGGGCCTTCTGTTCGTGTCGCAGGCGTTCGCACAGGCGCCTGCCTCAATGGGTTCGGGACGGGCGCCGGTGCCCAATGTGCGCGCACCGGTGCCGCAGGCCGACCCGGCCCCCGCGGCAACCAGTGCTGCTGTCGTGCAGCCCCGTTCCTCCGCAACGTCGGAAATTGAGCGACAATTGCAAGGAACGACCGGCGTGGGACGCGTCGTCGATGGCGACACCCTGAGGCTCGAAGGCCGGACCTATCGTCTGTGGGGCATCGACGCGCCCGAACTCATTCAGGTGTGTCAACGCGACGGCCAGGGATACGCCTGCGGTCGCGAGGCCGCGGCCTATCTCCGCGCACTTATCGTTCCCGAGCCCGACCTCGGCGAGAGCGCCGCGGCTGGAACGCCTCCCCAACTCGTCTGCGTGCCGCGCGCGAGCGATCAATACGGCCGGACCGCGGCGCTCTGCCGGTTGGGCGACAAGGACCTCGGCGCCGAGATGGTCCGCGCCGGCTGGGCCCTGGTGTTCACGCGACACAGCAGCGACTACGCGCCCGAAGAGGACGAGGCGCGCGAGGCGCGGCGTGGACTATGGTCCGGCACCTTCGACATGCCGTGGAATTGGCGGGCTAAGCGATTGGGTGAATGAGGGCGCGTCTGCCGCGCTGGGCAAATACCGCGACTAAAGACGGCCGTGCGGCAGCGCCACGGTCGCAAACGAGGTGTTTTCAACCCGGCGAACATTCTCGAAATGGGGAGGCTTGAGACGCTCCTTGGCAATCCGGTAGTTGCCGTCATGCAACGGCTCGTAGACCCGTTCATCGGTATTATCGAGGACGACAATGCCGCCGCGTTTGACGAATGGCATCCAGCTTTCAAAGGCCTCTCGCGCTCCGTCGGGCGAATGATCGGCATCGAGCAGCAGGAGATCGATTGGTTTGACCCATCCTGCCGCGATCTGGCGCGAGGTCCCCTTGCAGACAGTGACGGTGCCTTCGAGCTTGAAGTGCCTGATCTGCGATCGAAAGACCTGCTCGAGCGTCTGGCCGCGAAATTTCCGCAGGACACCGACGTAATGGGGAACCGAGGCCGGATCACCGGAGCAGTCGAACGGATCGACGCAATAGACCTGCCCATTGCCGTGCAGACGTCGCGCGCCCGCCATCAGAAACGTGCTGCGCCCCATGAAGACCCCGACTTCGACGATGGTCGGATTCGGCGCCAGCTCGTAGGCAGCAGCGGCGACCGCGCGTGCCGCCTCACCGGCGCGCCAGCCAGGAATGTTTGCCGACAATTCGACCAGCCAGTCGAGCGCTGCATCGCTTGATGCCATGTCCAGACCTTCGGATAATGGCGGAGGGAAAGAACCTGAAATCCAACGTTCTCCGTCCTGAGTTTGACGGGGCGTCGCCCTACTTGGCAATCAGGTTACCAGGTCCACTTTAAGCCGACGGTGCCGCCCACGCTCTGGCCGCGGTTCGACAGCTCGGCGGTGGTGTTGGCAAACAGCGCCATTTGCGCGTTGAGCGCATAGCGGCCGCCGAAGTCGATGCGGGCCGCGTCGCTCGCGGCCGTCGCGCCATCGACCGTGAACTGGCTGCCCGGCAGGCCGACGAAGCCCGCGGTCACCGGCCGGGCGGTCATGAACTCATGCACCCAGGCGAGGCGCAGCCAGGCGCTGGCGGCGTGCGAGTCGATCTCAGTCCGCCCATCGATCTGGGCACCCAGGAAGCTCGGCAGCGAGGTCGTCGATTGCGCCTGGTAGGAGAGCGCAAACACGCCGGGCCCGCCGTTCGCCGTCGTTCCCGTCTCGGAGGTTGCGGGCTGCCAGAACTGCGAGGGCTGCAGCGCCGCGAACGGCGTGATCGAGGCCTGTCCGACGGCGAAGGGACGGCCGACTTCCAATCGCCCGCCGAATTGGGTCGAGGTTGCCAGTGAGCGTTCCGTCTCGGTCGTGCCGATGCCCGTGATCTGCCGCGTCAGGCTGCCGTCGAAGCGGCTGAAGACCATCGCTGCGTTCACGTAGAAGCTACGCAAGTCGTGCAGCCCGTAGACGCCGAAGTGCATGCCAGTCGCCTGCCCGTTGGCGACGCTGGTCGGCATGGAGACGCCGAGGGTGCTGGCGCCAACGGCAAAGCCCACCAGCGTATCGGGCCCGGCGCGGTAGTCGCCGCCAAAGGCGCCGCCGCCCACGCTCTGCTGCGAGGCCGCGGCGCCCGTCGCCGCGTTGGCATTGAGCCACTGCGCCCCGCCGAAGCCCGCCGACCAGGCGCTCCAGTCGGGCGGCGCCCCGCAGGCCTGCGCATCGGCCGGATGGTCGTAACACGCGAGTTCCTCGTTGCGCCGCGTGACGACGCGGTCGGTCATTAGCGAGGCGAACTGGTTGCCGGCGGTGAGCGCCGCCGATTGCGCGACGCTGGCGCTGTCGCCCGACAAGGTGGACAGCGCCTGCGGCAGCTGCCCGCTCGACAGGCCGTACAAGGCCGGCATGCCGTTGAGCCCGGGACCAGCGTTGAAGGCGGTGTCGAGCGCCCGCGCGACTGCGGTCCGGTTGCTGCCCAGGCTCGGCATCGAAGCCATGACCGACTGCAGGACGAGCGACACGCTGTTCGGCCCGTAGCCCAAGCTGGCGTTGAGGAAGCCTGGCAGGCCGCTGGCCGTCAACGCATCGAACCGGCCGCTGACGCTGGCGGACGAGAGGATCGGATAGCTTCGCTGAAAGGTGGAGGCGGCGAAGCTCGCCTGCACCGTGCCGCCGTTCAGCATCGTCGCTCCGGTGACGTTGGTCCGGTCGGCGGTGCCTTCGACCTGGACCTGATAGGTGCTGCCCGGATTGAACGTGAGGTTGCCGACGACGGTGATCAGGCCGACCGAATTGCCCGGCGCCAGCGTGCCATTCACCACCGTCGTCGGCACGAAGCCGTTGCCGCCGAGGGTGCCGTTGGGGCCGACCGTCACCCCGCTCGAGCTGGTGATGTTGCCGTTCACCGACATCGTGCCGCCGGTGACCTTCGTATCGCCGGTGTAGCCGGAAGTGACGCCAGCATCGATCGTGAGCGTGCCGATGCCAACCTTCTCGAGGCCGCGGCCGGCGCCGCCGCCGGTGCCGGCCGCGAGCTGGACGGCGGTCGGTGTCGAATTGTTGTCAGCCACGCCGAACTCGAGCTTCGTCGCCGTCGTGAAGTAGGTCGTGACGTCGTAGAGCAGCCAGGCGCCGCGGCCGAACGAACTCACGACCAACACGTCGGCCTCGGGATTGTAGCCGAGCTGATAGATGAACGTATTGGGGAGAACGGCACCGAAGGTGCGGAACGGCGAGAGCGTGCCAACCGCGCTGCTGTCGGCCACCGCCAGCGGACTCTGCGCCGCACCGGTGTCGCTGCTCAGGCCACCGACGAGCAGTGCATTGACGCCGTTCTTGGAAATGAACTCGACCGCGTCCGGCTGAATCAGCTTGACGGCGCTGAGATCGATGGCGGCGAAAGTGCCGTCGGTGGTGGCAGCCGAGCCCGACCACAGCTTGTTGCCATCGGCGACGTAGAACTGCAAATCGGAGCGTTGGTCGAACACCAGCGACTTCGCGGCGGCACCGCCGGCGGCCGCGTAGTTGGCGAGATACCTGAGATTGCCCGTTCCGGAATTTGTGTAATAGAGACTGCCCGGCGCGTTATTGGCGCCCGCCACCAGGGCGTCGGCATTGACGCCCGTGCCATAGGCCAGGGCAGTGACGAGGCCGATCTTGTCAGTGCGCACGTCGAGCACCAAGAAGTCGCTCGCCGCCCCGGTGTCGACCGTCGTGTAGACGTAGTTGGTGCCGAAGGCGATCTTGGTCGGATCCTTCTTGTTGAGCACGATCCTGCTCGTGAACGGCAGTTCGCCGTCGGAATAGTCGTCGGGTCGGAAGGCGAGCGCGCCCGGGCCGGAACCGGTGGTGTTAAATACTTTCGGGTCCACCGCCAAGGTCCCGTTGGCGGTGTAGGTCCATCGCGTCAAGCTGCCCAGACCCTGGGAGGACGTGTAGATGGCACTTCTACCCGCACTGGCCAGCGTTCGGTCGTTGACGACCGCGTTGACGCCGTCGCCCGCCCCTATGGCGTTGTAGGTCAGCCCACCGGGATCCTGCTGGTAGGCGGTTCCCGTATCCTGGGAGGCCACGACCATCCGCTTGCCGATCGAATCATAGGCCACGGCATAGGCCTCGCGCATTGCCAGGCTCGCCACGTTCATGCCGCTCCAGTCGCCCGTGGCGGTCTGCGGACTGCTGCGCCGGTAGATGCCGGCATCTTCGGTCAGGATCATGTTGCCGGCGCTGTCGAAGGCGAAGGCCCGCGAGTCGGCATGCGGCGCCGTGTCGTTCGCCGTCCCTCCGCGGCTCATATCCGTGGCGGACGACGAGCCGTCGGCGTTCAGCACCACCCGATAGACAGGAACGGTGTAAGGGCTGTTTTCGATCCTGTCGCCGGCCACGTAGACGATGCTGGAATTGCCGGGGTCAATCGCCAGCGTCAGGTTGGTCGAGGCCTGATTCCCCGGATTGACGACGGTGGGCACGCTCAACGACTTCCAGTTCGCCCCGCCGTCCTGCGATAGGTAGAGGGCCACGAGCTTGGCGCTGCTGGAAGAAGAGTCGGACGAGGTATATTGGTAGACGCCGGCCACTACCGAGCCGTTGGGGCCGGCTGCCAGCCGCGCCGATTGGTTGAAATTGACCGGCACCTGGCTCGCCGAAATCTGGGTCCAGGTGGTGCCGTCGTTGGCGCTCTTGTAGAGCCCGCGCGTCAGGGGGTCGGCGGAGTTGACCACGGCATAGAGCGGGGACCCCGCCACGCTGGCACTCACCAGGGAGGTCACGGCGCCGGCCGGGATGCCGGCCACGGGCGTCACGGACTGGAAGGTGGTGCCGCCGTCGACACTGCGAAAGAGCCCGCCGCCGCCGGTCTTGGGATTGACCGGTTCCGCCTCCGCCGCCACGATCGTGCTGCCACGCACCACAAGCCCGACGACGCTCTTGTCGAGGGTCCCGTTGCCCAGCAGCGACCAGTTCGCGCCGGCGTCGGAACTGTAGAGGATACCGACCTTCTGCCCTCCCATGTTGCTGTTGGAGGTCACACCGCTGCCGGCGTAGATCTTCTGGCCCGTGGCGTCGGTCGGATCCATCACCAGGCTGGCGATCGACAGGGAGAGCTGCTTGTCGGTCAACGGCGTCCAGCTCGCTCCGCTGTTCTGGCTCTTCCACACGCCCCCGTTGACCGCACCGATATACATCGTGCCGGCATGGGTGGGATCGATGACGATAGACTGTATGGCGCCGGAGACCGTGCCGGTCTTCGATGTCACATCGGCGCTCTGAACGGTGTCCGTCGCCCCGTAACTGGGCGCCGGCCCCATCGACACGAAACTCTGAGCGTAGACGGACGCGCCGCCGACGGCAACCAGCGCCGCCGCTAACCCCCACGATATGATGCGCTTCATTGCCTGCAGGACCATTCACTATCGCTTACTAACCGTTACTGATCACAAGACTATCAAGAATGGCTGCACGCCGCAGTACGCCTTGTAGTCGCAACTTTCGAGTATGCGTTTCAGGCATCATTCCAGAAAGTCCACAGGCCTGGAGCTAAAGCCAAGCTTGAACGCGCTCATGAATTGGAATGGCAGGAGCAATTTTGGGTCGTGAGGTATTCTGAGGCGGCCTCCAGGCGAGATCGGATGGCATCGCTTCCTCAATCTACGCAATGGGCAAGCTAGCAACCCGGCCTATCGCCTCCATCACGGCGGCCCGCCCAGCTCCTGCTACTGGCCGCGATCACAAAGAGAGAGAGAGAGAGAGAGAGAGAGA
>JAQSDW010000008.1:52814-85768 GCA_029946105.1 Reyranella sp.
AGAGAGAGAGAGAGAGAGAGAGAGAGACGCAGCCGGCCAACATCTGGAATATCTCGACCTGTTAAGATTACGCTAAGCGATTCGTAAAACGAGTTCCAAATGGCTGGTTGCTCCATCAATACCAGCGCGCCGATGCTCTTCGCCACGTGCACTTTGCCAAGAGTCTGAGGAGATTCAACCCAAAGCCGTAGTCAGGGGAAAACCTGACTTTTGTACTGAGTTGCCGCGGACCGCTCCACAACCCCTAGCCGACAAGGTCACGGGAACGGTAGGAGTTGAGTTGGGGTGCTTCTTTTTCTTCTTCGGACCGCTAATAGGTGATCCCCATGGGCATGAGGGCGCGCGGCTGAGGCCGAAGCCGCCATATCATACGTCCAACCTGCGGCGCTCACGCCGGCTCAACATTCGCCGCGCCACCAGCCAGGCGATGGGAATCGAGACCAGCACGCTCAGCGCCGCAGCGCCGTACAACAGCCAAGCCCCCTTCGCGAAATCACCCGTGACTGCTGGAAAACTGAGGATCATCACGACCATCGCTCCGAACACCACTGACGCGGTAGGGAGGAAGGCTAGGGCGGCAAGTTTGAGCATGGAGCCACTTTCGCAGCGCTGGTGCTGCGGCTCATCAACGCGCGAGATAGCGTGTGGTTCCATTCAGAATGACGCAGCGCTTCTCGCACTATCGCCCATCTGGTTGCATTTCCACCGCTGAAGATGATTGGCCATATAAACCGCAGAGCTTCCGCTACACCCGAGGAGGGACGGCTGCGTCAATCATCGGCGCCACACGTCCTCGGGTCAGTCACTTCATGAACAAGTTCTGCAACTTGGACTTCATCGAGAGCAACACTCACGCGTCGTCTTGCACGAGTAGTTGGTCAGTTTGAATGAACCGCTGACGGGGTGTTCAAATTTGGACAGAATCGACAAGCAGTCACAAAGAGCGCACCGCTCTATCAGGCCTTGGTGCCGCTCAATGCAGGATTTTATTCGCCGAACGAATATCAACAACTATCGCGTGATCCTTGCTGGACGCCGCCCTAAAGCAGAACGTGAAGTTCTCTTGAAGCTACTGGCAGACGAAGAGCCGTGTGAGCAGAAGCCCGCGAACCTTGGGCTTTCGGGGCACGGCCCAGGCCGAAGAGACAGTTGGCTCGGGCGATAATGGCGGAGGGAAAGAACCTGAAATCCAACGTTCTCTGCGTAGCAGAGCGTAGACCTGCGGGCGAATGCGGGAGTGGCCGGGCGGGGTTGATCGCCGCACCGTTCTTCTCACTGCGCACAACTGCGAAAGCCGGCAAACACATCGCAACGGTCCGGCGTGAAGAAAATGCGATATCGGCGAGTCCGTCTTATGTGTCGAAGACGACCTCGCGTTTTCGGCAGACGGGGCAGCGGACGACCAAGCGTCGCGGCGGCCAGAGGCAGGCGATCCTGACGGGCCAAGAACAACTTCTGTAGGGGCGACTGGAGGCGACCAAGGACGCGACCCTGTAGGAACGGCTGAAAGGGCGGCGCCGATCCGACCGCGGAGCGCCTCAGCGCGACGTGAAGAGGCGCCAAAAGCGCCGCTCCCTCGGTCTCAAGGCGCCAGCGCGGGCCGCGTCGACGGCGGCTCTCAGGATTGTGCCTGGATCGGGGTCCGTATCGTCAGGGACCCGCGCCGTCATGGCGTCGAGGCCTCCGAGCGCCTGCAGCACCGCCCTGGCGATGCCCGCCTCGTCGTAGTCAGTGATCTCGGCGCCCCATCCCTGCCGGAAAGCCGGCTCGGCAAAGCCGCAGCCCCGCGTGGCAACGACTGGTATGCCGAGGCGCCGGGCCTCGGCAAAGAGGCCGGATCCGCGAGTTCTGTAGACCTCGGGATCGTAGGGCAGCAGAACCAGGTCGGCCTGCCGCAGCCACGAAAGATAGTCGGACTGCGAGAGGACGTCGGTCCGAACGGTGACGCGCGGCCCTATGCCGGCGAGACGATCGAAGACCGGCTCCTGGTCCTCGGTATCCGATCCGCAGAAGATGCCATGAACCAGGAAGCGGACGTGGCGATGGCCGGCGAGAACCCGCGCGATGGCGCCCGGCAGCAGCCGATAGCCTTTGGCCGCGTTGGCGAAGCCCAGGCACACCACTGTTGGCGCTGAGACTGTTGGCGCTGCACCGGTTAGTGAATCGGTTGTCGGTGCTGTGTCGGAGGGGGCATTGTGGCAGACCCCATCGACGTCCCTCGCCAGGCCGGGGCCTGGTGCCACGCCGATGTTGAGGCCGGTCACCGTGCGGTAGGCGTCCGCCATGCCGGCTGTCTCGCAGAAAGCCTGGATCCGTTCCGCGCCCGCGGCCCGGCGCAGCGCCGCGAAAGCCTCGCGGCACTCGCCATAGAGGGCCTGGAGCGACGGATCGTCGGTTGCCTTCTTAACGTGCGGGCCGAACAGCAGCCAGAGAAGGATAAGAGGCGGCCGCCAGCGCCGCCCGCGGAGCGCATCGTCGAACCAGGCCCGCCGCAGATATTGCGCCACGGCCAGCGCCAGGACCTGGTCGCAACACGGCAGGATGAGGAGGTCCGGCCTCGACCTGTCCCCGTGGAGCGCAAGCCCTCTGGACGGGGGCTGGGTGAGAGCAAGCCCCAGTTCCACCCGGGTCAGGCGGACGCCGTCGCGGAATTCCCTTAACTCCCGGTACGCGCGGCCATACACCGATCTCGAGAAGCAGGGCGTGCAGCCGAGGTCTTTCGTCACCCCTGCCTCGGCGAACGATGAGCCGAGGCAGGCATGGTCGATGCCTAGGGCCGACAGTTCGGCCTTCAGGGTGAGCGCGGCATTGTAGTGGTGGCCCCCCATCGACCGCAGGGCGGGATCGATGATCAGGGCCTTCATGACGGGCGCACGCCTGGCCCCGCCGACCACGCGCGCCAGGGCGGCGTTCGGGCCTCCACAAGCCGCCGTCGCAGCATCGCCAGGCGCCACCGCAACCCGAAGGCGCGGGCGTCATAAAGATGCTCCGGCGGCGCCTGCACGATCAGCGAGGGAAAGATATGGAGCTGTCCTCCGGCCGCGCCGATGGCGAGGTTCAGGGCGACGTGCTCGGAGACGGAACGGCCCTGCCCGTCGACGCCGCGGTAGCTGGCGCCCAGGGCGAACGTCATCCGGTAGAGGCCGAGCCCGCCGAACGCCGAGCGCACGGCGATCGGCGGCAGCCCCGGCGGAATCGCAATCTGCCGGGAGAAGACCTCGCGGATCTTGGCGGCCTCGAAGGAGTGGCCGTGGGGGCGGTGCCAGATCGGATGCCAGCAATCGCCCGGGCACCAGGTGTCGTGGCGCAGCGCCCAGACATCGTAGTAGCGCGGGGCGGCATTGGCGAAGACACCCGCCCGCCCGGCCGAGGCGTCGAGCCAGCGGGCCGCCTGTGCGCAGGCCGCGAGGTCGAGATCCCCCTCGAGGACATCGTCGAGATCGGCCACGATCAGGTGGTCGTACGCGGCCCAGCGCGACCGGCGTATTTCCTCCAGGCAGGCGTTGCGGGCCCTGGCGATGCGCGCCGAACGGATCGGAATCTCCGCCTCGAGGTCGCCAAGATCGAGCACCCTGCCCTCGCGCCCCGCCGCCAGCCAGTTGCTGAGCAGACGGTGCGTGCCATCCGTCGTGTCGCTGACCGCGAAGACAAAACACACCTCGGCATAGAGGCCGCCGAGAAGCGCGAGGTTCTCGAGGACGCGTGGCAAGTGCCGGGCGCAGTTGCGGGCCACGCCGCTGACGACGGCGCGCCGCGCCAGCCGGGGTTCACCCGGATGGGGGCCCGCTGGCTTGGGCATCGCGGCAAGCGCGTCTGTAGCGTCGGCTACGGCCATCGCAGGAACCGCCGCAGGCGGTCGCGGCGAACCCTGGTCCGCGCCCGCTGATCGAGGGCCTTCTTCAGCGCCGCCTCGGCCAGCGTGTATTGACGATCGCCGAACGCCTGCCGGATCGGCCCGGCCTGGCCGTGCAGCGTTTCCCGGATAAGCCGCAGGATATCGTCGCGGATCGCGCGCCAGTCCGCCAAGGACGAATTGTAGGTGCCGCCAAAGACCTGCCCGGTCGAGTGTAAGTTCCCGCCGTGCATCCGATAGGCATAGAGCGCATCGTGCACGGCGATGACGCCCGTCAGCAAGGCGGCAAAAGTCGACAGATAGTAGTCGACGTACAAGGGAAGGCGCGAATCGGAAGGCACGAGGACAAGATCCACGAAATTGCGCCGTAACATCATGCTTGCCATGGTGTTGGTGGCGCTGTCGGGGGACCATTCGGTGCGAAGAGTCATGCCCCGCCTTCCCGGGTAGGTCAGCGCTCCGGATCCGGGCTCGATGTCGGGAATCAATGCCGGATCGACAAGCCGGCAGGCCGGCCTTCCGTCGTTGGAGTCGAACCACCACGCCGTGCCCGCCAGCATGCGTCCTCGCGCATCGACGATGTGTGAATCGCAGAAAGTGACCGCGACCGGATAGTCAGCGTTCAGGTGTGCGGCCAGGTGCTGCGCCACGAATTCCGGGTACCAGTAGTCGTCGGAATCGAGGAAGCACACGAAAGGAGTGTCCAGATCGGCGAGGCCGCGTCGAATGGCGCCTGCTTGCCCGCGGTTCGAGTCAAGACGGACATAATGGCAACGGGAATCGTTCAAACGCGAAAGAACCTCCCGGATTGCGCTATCCGAACCATCGGTTGATGCATCGTCGACAATGACAATCTGAAGATCCCGGATCGTTTGGCGCGCTGCCGATCGAATAGCGCTTCCGACGAAGGCCTGGTTGTTGAAATTGGCGATGACCACGCCAACGGAAGGCAGTGCAAACATTTCAGTATTCTGCGGCCCGACACAGATTGTGTCACGAATGTTGTTGTTTTCGTTTGAGGTGTCGGCTGTCCTTACTGAAATCTTCATCCGGGCTGGTGTGAACGGCGGGATCGGCTAGGCTGATCCCTAATGATCGAGTTTCTAAAGCTGTTGGTCCACGTCCTGGTCTTGCCGTTCAAAGCCCGGGCGGAGCTTGAAGCCGAGATCATCATGCTGCGGAATCAGTTGAGCGTGTTGCGCCGGCGCTGTCCTTCGAAGCCGAAGCTGGCGGTAACCGACCGGTTGCTCTCCGTGTGGCTCTATCGTCTGTTTCCGTCGGGGTTGAACGCCGTCACCCTTATCCAGCCAGGGACGATCCTGCGGTGGCATCGGATGGGTTGGCCGAGCAATCGGCCGATCCGACAGCTTGGCCAGTTCGCCGCTCAACCGATCCTTGGCGGACTTCATCACGAATATTGTCGGATTTGGTTTTCACTAAGGACAACTCGAAAATGCCCCCAATCGATCAGGATGCAGTTTCTTTTTGGGTGTCTGCCACCGGCGGTCCAGGCGGCGACGGCAGCCGGCAAAATCCCTTCGGCACGATCGCGGAAGCCCAGCAGGCTGTACAGGCCGTGCTGCAGGCGCCAGGGACGCTCGACCACGACATCGTCGTCAACATTGGTGGAGGCACCTATCGGCTCGAAGCACCGCTGACCTTTGGCTCGGCCGACTCCGGCCGCGACGGACACGTCGTCTACTATCAGGCAGCGAGTGGCGAGCATCCGGTCATCTCGGGCGGTATCGCGGTGTCGAACTGGACACCGGTCGCCGATCCCGGCCTCACGCTCGCATCGGGCGCGCAGCTCTGGGAAGCCAACGTCGGCACGGGCATCGACACCCGCCAGCTCTACATCGACGGCGAGCGCGGCGTTCGCGCCGAAACCAACAGCGAGGAGACTTACCCGTACGGCTTCCGGCCCAGCTTCGAGGAGGATCAGGGCGTATCGGGCATAAAGTATGCAGTCATCCCGTCCGGCGAGCCGAACCCGAACAGCGCGAACTGGCAGGATCCGAGCGACTGGGGCCACGGCAACGCCGACAACGTCAAGGACATCGAGGCCGTCATCTACAGCCAGTGGAAGATGGCGTCGGTCCCGCTGGAGGCGGTCCAGTCCGCGGTGGGCGCCGTCGGCCTGATCACGCTGCAGGAGCCGGGCTGGACCAACGCCAACCTCATCCGCTACGCACCGCTCGCCGAGACCGAGAGCGGCTCTGCCGTCATCGCCATGGTCGACAAAGGCATGAACAACTATCTCGCGCAGGCCAGCACCTACATCAATGACATTACCGTCGGGATGACGGTTTCCGGGGCGGGAATCCCGACCGACCGCATCGTCACCGTCCTTGCCGTCGACCCGAGTTCCCAGCAGGTCCTGTTGAGCGACAATGCGACGGCGACCACAGAGTCAGATGCGCCGGTCGGATTGACCTTCACCGACCCGACGGACCAGCACGTGGTGGCCGCGGCGCCGAATGAATGGAGCTTCTGGCGGGTCACCAAATTCGTCAATGACTACGATTTCCTCGACCAGCCCAACGAATGGTATCTCGACCGGGCGACCGGCAAGCTCTACCTCGTCGCCGCGGCGGGCGTCGACCCGAACGGTCAAGACATCGAGCTCCCAGTGCTGGAGCAACTCGTCACCGGCGACGGCGCCTCGAACATCAGCTTCGAGGGGCTTTCCTTCAAGTACGCGACCTGGCTAGGCCCGAACACCGACGAAGGCTATGTCGCCGATCAGAGCGCGTTTCGCGTGACCGGCACCGACAACGAGGCGAACCTCATCGGCCATTTTAAGGAGGTCGAGCGCACGCCCGGCAACCTCTCCTTCCACGACGCCACGAACATCACCTTCGAGGGCAACAGTTTCAGCCATCTGGGTGGCGTCGGCCTGGATCTATCGGGCGGTGCCCAGAGCAATCGCGTCGCCTACAACATATTTCAGGACATCTCCTCGTCAGCCATCTTACTCGGCGGCGTCTCTCCATCCGACGCACGACCCGCCTCGGCCGCTGACGTCGTTCAGGACAACGCGATCGTCGACAATTACATCAGCAAGTCCGGCGCTGAGTTCATCGACGCCGCGGGCGTCTTCGTCGGCTTCTCACGCAACGCGATCGTCGCCAGGAACTACATCACCGATGTGCCGTGGGCAGGCATCGCCATCGGATGGGGCTGGGGCCTCATGGACGAGGGTAGCTTCCCCGGCCTCGTCGGCGCCACGCCGAACATGTGGGGTGTACAGACGTCGCCCACTATCATGGAAGGCAACGCGATCACCGACAACTACATCACGCGGTTCATGCAGAAGGCATGGGACGGCGGCGCGATCTACACGACCGGCTTCCAGGACGGCGATGTCTCCGACGGGTTGAACGGAACGATCATTGCGCGGAACTTCGCCCATGACAAGACGCCAGGAGCGGGCAGCAACATCTTCTATACCGACGGCGGCAGCCGCTTCCTCGAGCTCGACGGCAATATCTCATTTGGAAACGACCAAGGCTATGTGAACTTCGGCCCCGAGTTCAGCACAACCGACCCGCTGAACGGGACGACCGCGTTGAATCCGTTCGTGGCTCTCCCGAAGCTCAACAGCTGGGTGCCCTATGGCAGCGACATCGGCGGCTGTATCACCTACGGCGACATCCTCTACCTGAACAACTACTGGCAAAACCTGTGGGGCTCGCTGCAGCCGGTATGGGACTCGACGCAGCCGGGCAGCGAGATCTGGCAGCTCTTCGAGGAACTGATCGTCTACCTGGCGGTCGTCCAGACCAACTACGCCCAATGGCCGGACACGCCCTTGTACTACGATCCCGGCCACTACACGGACCGCAACGGCGTTGTCTATCCGACTACGCTTGACTTCCTGTTAAATCATACGATCGACGGGCTGCAGTCGATCAACACCGACCTCCTGGCGGGCTTCGCCGCGACCAGCAATACGCTTGCCTGCGTCGACAGCACGCCTGCCGTGGTGTCGCGTGCCGACAGCCTGGGCGGCCTCGTAAGTTTCGGCCTGCTCTCCCTGGCTGACGGGTCGGTCGTGCCCATGCTGGAAAATGCCGTGGGCCGTACCGCCAATGCTCTAGCCTACGACGACACCGCCGGCATCGCCTGGTTCGCGTCGGAGGGCCAGGCGCTCGGCAGTGTCGCCTCCGCCCCTGGTGAAATCGGCGCCGGCGTTTGGCTGCCGACAGCCACGCTCGACGGAATACTGCCGCTGGCGATCACGTCCCTGCAGATCGACGGCAACAGTGCCTTCGCCACCTTCGAGGGCGGCTATCAGGCAACTTTCACCCTGGGGGGCAGCCGGTCGATCCCCAATGGCAGCATCACCGACGATGTGGCGGTGACGGTGAAGCGGCTGGCGGCTTTCGACAACGGACTGGCTTTTTACGAAGCCAATGCGCGGACCGGCGAAATCGTGGTGAACGGTGTAGCGTTGCGGCCAAACCAGGCGGGCTATCTCCAGGGCGCGCTCGCAAATGCATGGGTGGAGGGACTGGTGATCGATCCCGGCCGGCTGCCGGCGTTCGGGCAGGAAGTCACGCTGGCCGGCCTGCCGCTTGACGACGCCAAGAGCTACGGACTGCTCGTGCTGGTGAACAACAGCCCCGCGGAAATCTATTCGTCGTATTCGTCGGCCAATCCCGGCGGCGCCACCCAGATTCTCGCGTTCGGCGATTCGGCGGGAGGTATCACCTTCGGCATCGAGGATATCCTCGTCACCAGTGCCCAGTCGGACCGCGACTACAACGACCTACTCGTTCGTTTCCATCCGGCGGATCTGCTGATGTAGGGCGTGCCGGTGCGGATTGAACCAAACCGCTGGCGCGGTTGGGCGAAGTCGGCTCAATTGCTTGCTGGCGGAATCCACTCAGGAGCCGGCCGACGTGTCATCGCCGGAGTAAAAATACCTCACGGCTGATGGCATGTAGGCCTGTGCAGGAGTACTTCGCCGAGGCCGAGCTATCGGGCCTCGTCAAAGGCCGCTCCACAGCCCTTCGATGTAATAGAGAACATCAAGGAGAAGCCTGCCCCGAAAGCGCAACCAAATTGGTTGCATTATTGCCGCAACATCGTCTGCCAGTCATGGTACCGTGCGCGGCGTTGGCAGAAACTCTTGGCCGGGCGCGGCGTCCGTTACGGAACTTTTTGCAATGGCGGCTTTCACCGTAACCAATTTGAACGACAGCGGCGCCGGATCCCTGCGCGCCGCCATTCTCGACGCCAACGCCACCGCCGCCGGCGTCGTCAACACCATCAGCTTCACGGTCGCCGGAACGATCACGCTGTCGAGCGACCTGCCGGCGCTGACTGCGATCGCGGGAATCTTCGCGGGAAACACCGCCACCGGCAACGCGCCGACCGTTGGAATCGATTTCAACGGCAACGGTGGCCTAGCGTTCGCGGCCGGGTCGGCGGGCTCGCAGCTCGTCGGCCTCTCGCTCGGCAACGCTGGCGGCAACGGCATCACCCTCAATGCCGGCAACATCCTCCTCAACAACAACTACATCGGCCTCGCCCTCGACGGCACGGCGCTCGGCAATTCAGGCGACGGCGTCTTCGTCTCCGCCGCCTCGTCGGGCAACCTGATCGGCGTCAACCCCCAGGCCGCGACGCTCGCCGGGAATGGCGATCCGGCCACCGGCGTTGTCTCCAACGTGATCTCCGCCAACGGCGGCAACGGCATCACGCTGCAGGGCTCCGACGACAACACGATCGTGTCGAACCGGATCGGCACCAGCGTCGACGGCACCTCGGCGCTGGCCAATGGCAGCAACGGCATCCACCTGACGGGTGGCGCCGACGGCAACACGATCGGCGGCACTATCACCGGCAACGACGCCTCGGGCGACCCCAACAATCCGACCGGCAACAAGGGCGACGCCAGCGCAATCGTCATCGTGGCACCACCGCTCGGCAACCTCGTGTCGGGCAACGCCGGCGACGGCATCCGCATCGATTCCGGTTCGACCGGCAATACGCTGAGCGGCAACTACGTCGGCACGACCACCGGCGGCACCTCGGCGCTCGGCAACCAGGGTGACGGCGTCGCCATCGTCGATGCCGATTCCAACACGCTTGTCGGTTGCCTGGTGACCGACAACCCGTTCGTCTACTACAACGTCGTCGCCGGCAACGCCGGTAACGGCATCCTAGTCACCAATTCGGACAATGTGACGATCCGGGCCAATTTCGTCGGCCTCGGCGCCGACAATGCCACCATGGTCGCGAACGCGGGCGACGGTATCCTGATCAACGGCAATTCGCAGAACACCCAGGTCGGCGGCGTCATCCCGCTCGGCAACGTCGTGTCGGGCAACAGCCTGAACGGAATCGAGGTCGCCGGCACCGCGAGCGGCTTCAGCACGCTCAACACCTTTGGCGGCATCACCGCCTTCTTCGGTATCGCGCCCAACGGCCTCAACGGCATCCTGATCACCTCGACCGGCGGCAACCAGACCGTCCAGACCAACGTGATCTCGGGCAACCTCGGCAACGGGCTGGAAATTTCCGGCGACGCCTCGGGCGTGACGGTCGTTCCCAACATCATCGGCCTCAACACACGCGGTGACGGAGTCCTTGCCAACGGCGGCAACGGCATCCTGATCGCCGGCACCGCCCACGACAACGTGGTCGGCGGCACCGGGGTGGTGAGCTCGGATTCGGTCATCCGCCAGAACACCATCTCCGGCAATGGCGGCTACGGCGTCGAGATCGCCGGTGCCGCCTTCAACAACGTCATCGCCGACAGCGCCATCGGCACCAACATCCAGGAGCTCGGCGCCCTGCCCAACGGGGCCGGCGGCGTCCTGCTGTCGGGCTCTGGCATCGGCAATGTCATCGGCACCGCCATCACGGGCTTCTCGCCGCTGCCGTCGCCCGCGGCCCACGTCAACGTCATCAGCGGCAATACCGGCACCGGCGTCACGATCGACACGGGCGTCACCTTCAACGCCGTCATCAACAACTGGATCGGGCTCAACGTCTTCGGCCAGGCCGTGCTGCCGAACACCGGCCCGAACATCGTCGACAACGGCGGCATCAACCTGGTCTACGGCAATGCCTCGAGCGGTCCGCTGCCGGTGGAATCCCCGACCGGCCAGCTCGAGGCCCTCTACATCGGCTGGTTCGGCCGCGCCGCCGATCCGCTGGGCTTCCGCGGCAACATGGAAGCCCTCCTGGGCGAGATCCAGGGCGACGCCTCCCTCGCCACCGCCGCGCTCACCGTCTCGCAGGGCTTCGCGGCCGCGCCCGAAAGCGCGCCCTATGCGGCGCTGCTCACGCTGGTGCCGCCGCCGATCGCCAGTCCGACGCCGGAGCAGAGCGCACTGGTCGACAGCTTCGTCAACCGGACCTTCCAGAACCTGTTCGACCGCTCCGCCGAGGTTTCCGAACTCGCTTTGTGGGGCTCCGCCTATTTCCAGGGCGCGATCCCCTTCGCGGACCTGGTCTACGACATCGCCTCGGCCGCCCAGAGCGGCGACATCGCGGTGATGAACGCCAGGATCCAGGCGGCGTCGTATTTCACCGAGGCCGTGGCCGGGATCGGCGCGCCGCCGTCGCTGGCGGCGATGCAGGCCGCCGTCTCGGACGTCACCGATCTCACCACGGCGCTGGCCTCGGAGGCCGCCACCAACGCGCTGCTGGGCTCGAGCCATACGCAGATCGACTATCAGTCGATCCTGTCCCCGCTCGACACCATCACCGGCGTCCGCGCCGACCTGCATGGCTCGGTCATCCTGACCGGCATCCAGGGTCCGCCTGCCGGCACAGACACGCAGCCCTTTCTCTTCCAGGGCCCGCTGAACAACACCGCCTTCGGCACCACCTATGTTCTCGCGCCGGAATTCGCCGGCCAGACGGTCAGGAACGGCAGCTTCTACGGCCCCGACACCGCGATCTTCACGCCGTCGATCGGCCTCGGCAACGTCCGCGCGGTCGGCAACTACCAGTACGACGAGAGCCCGACCGGCGTGATGAGTCACGGCATGATGTACCAGGGCCCGATCGACGGCGTCGGCGGCACCTGGACCCAGATCGACGTGCCATCGAACGGCGCGAATGTCGTCGGCGGGAGCGTCATCGGCGCCACCGTCGCGAACACCATCCTGCACAGCACGATGGGCGACCTCACCGTCGGCAACTACGATCTGGTGCAGTCGGGGTCGCCGTCGGCGAACGCCAACGCGTTCATCTACAACATCGCGACCGGCCAATACACGTTGATGAGCATCAACGGCAGCACCGACAACCTGACGTCGCTCTACGGCATCTGGCAGAATGGCGTCGGCAATTCGTCCTACACGCTGGCCGGCGGCACCAAGGACGCCAACGGGCTCAATGTCGCCTTCCTACAGAACTACGATTCGCTCTCGGGCGTCTTCTCCAACCTCACCTATTACACCGGCAACAACCAGCCGGGCGTCGTCACCCATTTCGAGAACATCACCGCCGTCCCCGGCGCCTTCAACCTGGTCGCCACGACCGACAGCGGCCCGGCCTTCGCCTCCGTCACGGTGAATCCCGACGGCTCGTTCGGCGAAGCCACATGGGCAGCCGTCGATCTTCCCGGAAGCGATCTGCTGACCGGCAACATCGCCTACCAGAACGTCATTGGCGGCATCTACAGCACCGAAGACGACACAGCCAACGTCTCGAGCTACCTCGGCGTCGTCGATCAGGCCCATGCGAGCACGTCCGGCGGCCTGATCATGCCGGTCGGCTCGTATGACTTTGCCTATTCCCTGTCGGTCGCCGCCAGCATCGGCGCCACGATCGGGGGATCGACAACGGCCGGCAACGTGCTGGGCGGCTCGATCGGCAACGACACCATCACCGGCACCGAGAGCACGACCCAGCCCGACACGATCTTCACCGGCGGTGGCGCCGACACCATCACGCTCTCGGCCGCCAGCACGGCCCAGGATCGCGTCGAACTCTTCGCCGGCAACAGCAGCAGCAACGCCGCGGCGCTCGCTCCCGGTAATCCCGTCAACGCCGTCGCCGGCAGCATCGTCGATGCCAACAACGTGCCCCAGCTCGGCTGGTGGGGGCAGGCGACGGCGCAGCTCGGCGGACCCGTCTCCAATGCCACGACCAATGCCGGCTTCGGCACCGGCACCAGCCAGGACATGTCGACGGTCGCCAACTTCGCCACCGGAACGTCCAGCGCGCCGGTCGACACCGTCGATATCGCGCTCAACGCCTTCAGCAATCTCCTGCGCAGCTTCGGCGCCGGCGACGCTCCTGACGTGGGCACGGCCGTGTTCAGCAACCTGGTCGCCCCCGGCGGGACGGTCACGGTGGCCAATGCCGATGTCCTGCTGATCGATCGCCCCGGGGACTTTCTCAATGCCGCGGCGGTGGCGGCGGAACTGGCGATCAATCCCATCACCTTCGCGTCCGCCCAGACCGCCGAGTTCAACCACTACATCATCGCCTACCAGGATCTCGGCGGGAACGTCCGCATCGCCGACATGGACATCGAGCTCGGCAGCACCCCGTCGTTCACCACGACCAACGGCGGCGAAACCCTCGCGATCTCGGACATGGTGCAGCTCCAGGGCGTGTCGCTTCAGTCGCTGCAGCCGGAAAACATCACCTTCCAGACCGGCGTCGAGCTCGCCAATTCGACCTATCTCGATTTCACCGGCTATCGCATCACCGCCGAGACGACGGTCGAGGCGGCCTACGGGCTCGAGGCCAGCCAGGTCCGCAACTTCGACGCCGCCACCGACAGCGGCATCAACGTCGCCATCGTCCTCGACCGTGCGGCGGATCCGACTTCCCTGCTCGACAGCGACTGGGGCACCCGCCAGCAGACCCTCGAGCAGCTCAACGGCAGCGGCACGCTATGGTCGACCTACGGCGCCGATCCGGCCCTGTTCGCCAGCGTCGTCGCCCAGCTCCAGGGCGCGCCCTACAACCTCACGGTGCTGGACAGCAGCAACAGCAACTACGTCACCTCGGCCGAATCGCGCACCATCTGGGTCGAGATCAACACCCAGGCCGACTTTCAGAACCTGTTCCAGAACACGCTGAAATATTCGACCGAGCAGGAGTTCGTGTTCTGGAACGGGCAGCTCTCGCTGCCCCCCGAATGGAACGTCGCGGGCCTGTGGTTCGACACCAGCAATGCCCCCAACCCCTCCGATCTCGGCGGCATCGCGGTGCCGCTGCCGCAGGGTGCGCAGAGCATCGGCAACAGCGCCATTGCCGCCGGCCAGCTCGCGCCCCAGGACATCGCGGCGCTCTACAACTTCCCCCTCGATGGCGAAACCGTCCAGACGGGAACGATCGGGCTGATCGAGCCGGCCGTCGGCTCGTCGCTCAGTGGCGACCCGGCCGGCATCCAGTTCCAGACCCGGCTCACGGAGTACCTGACCAAGCTCGGCCAGGGCGGCACCGGCGTGGTCCTGCCCGTCCAGGGCATCGACGGCCAGTCCGGCGACAGCGGCGAGCGCTCGCTCGACATCGGCATCGCCGCCGCGGTCAATCCCAACAGCGACATCGCCCTCTACAACGGCTCGGGCGATACCAATGCCACGGGCAACGCCCAGGCCTCGGTCTACACGGCGGCCCAGAGCGCGATCTGGGACACCGTCAACAACCCGCAGGTCACCTCCAATTCATGGGGCGACGCGCAGAGCATGACGCCGGGCTCGCCGTTCTACACGGCCTACTGGGAGCTCTTCGTCGACGCCGCGCTGCGCAACCAGACGACCTTCATCGCGCTCGGCGACGGCGGGTCGGGCAACGAGACCGGCAACGGCCTGACCAATGTCGAATACAACGTCACCCAGCCCTACAACATCCTGGTCGGCGGCTCGTCGCTCTCGACGCTCGGCCTCGCCCAGAGCGACCCGACGCTTGCCACGACGGTGGCGTCGGCCATGGCCGGCAACCCGGACACGATCTGGCAGCTCGTCGCCGGCGGATTGAGAAGCCTGCCGACCAACGCCGCCGCCATGCAGTACTTCGTCGAGTCGGTGTGGAACACCTACTACGTCGACGGCTCCCTCATCACCGGTCCGCCGGGCAACGAGTTCTATACCGGGTACCTGGTCAACTCGACGGGCTCGGGCGGCGTCGACCCGACGCAACCCGTACCCTCCTACCAGGCCGCCTACGGGCTGAACCCGACCACCACGGATCCCTACCAGCAGACCGGCCGCGGCGTGCCGGACGTTTCCGCCATCGGCGGCGGCAATCTTCTCTACACCGTGCCCGGGGCCGATATGGTGGAGCTGTCGGCAAGCGACGGCACCAGCGCGGCCTCGCCGCTGTGGGCGTCGCTCGGCCTGCAGCTCAACACGATCTTCGCCGACCAGGGGCTGCCGCAGCTCGGCTATATGAACGACCTGCTGTACATCGCCTCGGCGATCGCGCCGGCATCGTTCAACGATGTCTCGATGGGCAACAATACCTCGTCGTTCCTGTTCGCCACGCCGGGGACCTACAACACCATTGATTACGACTACGACGGCAATGTCAGCGTCGATCCCACCGGCTTCGGCTACTCGGCCACCTACGGCTACGACCTCACGACCGGCCTCGGCACGCCCAACGGCCTGCTGCTGGCGCGGGCGCTGACCGCGATCGGCCACGCGCAGACGTCCTATGCCTCGAGCCCCGACATGCTCGACTCCGGCGACGGCGGCTGGACCAGCGGCACCGGCCAGAGCCTCCTGTTCCAGACCATGTCGGCCGACGGCGCCAGCGTCAGCGTCGGCATCGGCGCCGGCGGCCTCGCCTGGCTCAGCGGCGCCTCGGGCTCCTTCGCCTGGACCAGTCAGCTGGCGCAGCAGACGCTGCAGCCCGACTTCGATCCGGCGCTGGTGCGGATGTTCGACAGTTACGGCCAGGGCGCGGTGGCGCAGTCCTTCGTGGCCTCGGGCGCGAGCCTCTCGGTGGCGATCGACGGCAGCGCGGCCGACGCCATCCAGGGTACGCTCAGCAGCGCCTTCGGCTTCGCCGACTTCGTCACGGCAAGCGGCGTCGTCCGCGTGGCCGAGACCGCCGGCGGGCTCGACGACCAGACCGCGGTGGTGCGGGTGCGCCAGAACGGTCAGGACAGCACCACGCTTACCTTCTACCAGGTCGACGACTATGCCGGCACGATCAACGGGCTGCAGCCCGGCCAGGCCGGCTACATCGAGGCGGCCCAGGCCACGACCTACGCGCTCGCCTCGGGCGGCACGGCGCTCGCCGGTCCGGGTTACGGCAACTACACCCAGTCGATGCTGCTCGACGTCGATGCCGGCGACCTGATCGCCATGGCGATGGTCAACCAGAGCAGCGGCAACCTCTACTGGGGCTTCGCGCAGGCCAATGGCGACGGCCAGGGCCACCTGTGGAACTACGGCCTCAACACCTGGGGCTGGGAGGATCTCTACGGCGGCGGCGACCGCGACTTCAACGATCTCATCTTCCAGCTCGACTTCACCAGCACCTCGGGTCAGGGCTGGCTGGTGTAGAGCCGGAACGCGCCCTAGGCGATCAGGAGACCATCGTTGTCGACGCGGACGCTGAAGACGACGTCCTGGAAATCGTTGTCGCCGCTTGTGCCGGGCAGGTCCTCGAAACCGATGAAGAGCTCGCGGCCGCCGGGGGCGACGCCGGACAGGACCTGGTTGGCATCGCCGGGGTTGAGCGTCGAGAAGGAGTGGAAGATCGGGGCATTGGCCAGCACGCCGCGGGTCGCGCTGTGCAGCACGGGCGGCAGGCCGGCATCGAGGTCGGCCGCCGAGGTCGTGCCCGGGGTCACGAAGGAGAGATTGTCGGGCAGCGCACCGTAGCGCCGGAAGCCGTCCTGGATCAGGAAAAAGCCGATGCGGTCGCCGTCGACCGGCACGCCGAGATCCACGGTCCGCGCTGCCGGGGCGACGTCGAGGGTGTTGGCGAACAGGACACGGACATCGCCGATCGTGCCGTCGGCGGCCACCCGGTAGGTCCCCAGCGTGTTGGTGTAGGCCGAGCCGGCCGAGCGCAGGTCCAGCGTGAAGCCGACCGATCCATCGCCCGTCAGGAAGGGCTCGTTGGCGACGCCGTTGATCGCCGCCGGATCGACACTCATTCCCTCCTGCAGCACCGGCAGAAAGTTGTGAAAGCTCACCACCGTGTGCGCCGCGTCGCCGCTGCCGCGGGTCACCGTCATGAAGTCGCCGCCAGAGAAATCGCCGTTGAGCTGAAAGGTGGAACCGCCGGCGCTGAGCGTCGCCATGCCCGCCGCCTTGGTGACGGCGAGGTTGGTCCTCCCGATCAGGGAGCCGGTGATATCCAGCATGTCGGAGAGGCCGAAGCCCGACACGCTGTCGCCGCCGAGGTCGCCCAGCCAGTCGCGCAGCACGTCCGCCCCGGCGCCAAGGTCGATGGCATCGGCGCCGTCGCCGCCGCTCATCGTGTCGTTGCCGTAGCCGCCGCCCAGCGTGTCGTCGCCGGAGGAGCCCGCGATCCGGTCGTCGCCCGTCGTGGCCGGCGGCGACGGCGGACCCACGATCGTGACCGTCACGGGGCCACTGAAGCCGTCGCTCGTCATCTGGAAGGTGACGTTGGTGAGATCGCCCGCCACCGGGACCTGGTAGCCCTCCCCGAAGAAGCTCGAGAAGACCAGCATCGACCCATCGAGGGAGACGCCGGTCGCCTGGATGCCGGAGACCGCGATGCTGTCGCCGGCCTCGAGCCCGGCCAGGCTGCCCGCGAAGCTTGCGCTGATGTTGAAGGCGACCTTGCCGGCCTGGCCGGCCACCATGAGCTCGTTGCCGCCGGCGGTCAGCGTCGCCGATCCGCCGCGCTTCGGCGCCGCGGCGATGACGCGGGCCTCGGCATTGCCGGTCAGCGATCCCCCGTCGGCGCTGCCGTCGAGGATGCCGATGGAGAAGCCCGCGGCCAGAATCGCGGGATCGGTGGAGCGGCTGAAAATGGCGACATTGAGCTTGTCCGGATCGGCTGCGGCGCTGCCCGTGTCGCCGCTCCCGATGCCGACACCGTGGACATTGGTGGCAGCCGGAGCGCCGGGCCCCGCGGCAATCGCGTCGATTGCGGCCTGCATCAGGGCGGCGTCGTTGGCCGAGAAGGTCGCGGCATTGATCAGGACGCTGCCGGGCGCCACGAGCGAGCCCGTCCCCCGGTCGATCTTCACGGCGTGCGTGGGCGTGTTGAAGCCGTCGAGGGCAAAGCCCGAGGCGCCGCCGGGATTGTAGATGTAGATCGCGCCGCTGTCGTAGAGCGGGAAGCTGTTGCTGTAGAGCGGGCCGAAGGAACCCAAATGATGGACGCTGCCCGACAGCGCGGCGAGGTCGAGGGTGGCGGTGCCGACGAACCCCGTCTGGTTGATCAGGTTGCCCTGGAGGCTGTAGCTCGCCGCCAGCGACGTCGCCTGGTCCCAATGGGCCGGCATGACGAAGGTCGCGGACTGGCCGAGCGGCACGGTGACGCTGGCGCCCCACGGGGCCGTCAGCGTCACGTCGATCGCGGCCGGCACGAACTGGAACTGCTGGGTGATGGCGATCCCGGCCTCGAGGTTGGCCGAGAACAGGTCGTAATCGATCTCGCCGTCTAGGAAGCTGCCCGACAGCGACGGGAATTCCGGGCCGACGATATCCTCGATCACCGAAATCAGGTCGACGGTGACGGTGGCGATGTCGGGCGTGGTGACATCGAGCGTCACCGTCGGCAGCGCCCCGCTGCCGGCCTGCTCGGCGGTCAGCGTCCTGTAATAGTCCCTGGGCAGGAAGAGATCGAAGCCGTCGGCCACGCTCTTGTGGTCGCCCGAGTGCAGCGAGACCAGCGGCACCGTCTTGTTGTAGCTGTAGCCCACCGAATCGGAGCCGAGAAAGTCGGAGTCGAAATTGAGCGCGAAGTCGGCGCTGAAGATGGCGTCGAGGTCGATCTTGAATTCGGGAAACCTGGCGTCGAAGTGCGGCGCGGAACTGTCCAGGCCCGTGCCGTCGGTGAACACCGTGAACTGCTGTCCGGGCGCGACCAGGTTCGGCAGGTTGAAGCCGACGCCGATCGGATAATCCAGCGAGATGCCGCCGGCATCGCCCTGGACGTTGAACACCAGCGCCGCGCTGGCGCTTGCCGAGGCCGTCAGGTCGCCGTCGAACTCCGAGAAGCTGTCGGAAAACGACTGGCTGAACAGCGTCCACGACTCGTCGATGGAGAGCGCCTGGCCGGTGCTCCACATGCTCTGGTCGGCCGTCCTGAACGCGACCTTCTCGGACTCCGTCACCATGGACGGCGCAAGCGTCGACATAACCGCCTCAGACTATCGCTGCTCAACTAATTGAAATATAGCTGAAAAAACATTTCCGGCCAGTGTGAAGTTCTGGCTGTGAGCCCCCTCCGCTAGATCTCCGCCGCGTAAAGGGTGCCAAGAAGAAGAATTCCGCGGATCGTTTGCGCGCGCGTCGATGAGGGGCTGAGCCACCAGTCGAAGAGCCGGCAGGCGGCCGGCATCAGCATCCAGGTGATAAGCACAGTGCCGACGGTGTTTCCCAGGAACACGACGAAGGGAAACGGCAGCCCGAGACCTGAGAAGATCTGGCGCCCGGCGATGGAAAGGCCCTGGCCGGCGGCGTTGCCCATGTCACAACTGCGCCGCTCCAATGTGAGGACACCATAGCCCGTCCATGATGGCCAGGTCGGGGACGTACCCGAGGCTCTATTTGCCTGACGCAGAAATGCTGGTTGCCACCCCCGGTCTCTCGATACCCAAAGCGAGCAGCTTTTGAGCAAAGACAGTCCCTGAACCACGTTGATTGCCTTCCTGCAAAGGAGCTGCCGCCTTCTTTGTGAGGAGACGAGACGAATCACCAGGTTATGCGCACGCCCGCCGTCAGCGCATGGTTGCTGTCCTGCCCCGACATAGTGCCCTCGTATCGGATGAACAGATTTGTAGCGTCGGCGACGGCGGTGCTGGCGGAGAACCCCAGTAGGATGCCGTCGCGCTGCGGCGAGACGCCGTAGGTGGTGAAGGGCAAAGAGTCCGCAGGAACGCGCGTGACGGCGCCAATCTTCAGCCCAAGCGGACGCAATAGGCCGCGGATGACCTGCTCGCTGGCAGTAACCGCCCTCACGGCAGCCTTGCGAGCCGCAGTCAGCGTGCGTAGCCGTTGGCCGGCTACCGACTTCAGATGAACTGCCTTGAACCAACCCGTGCGAACAATCTGCGCAAGCCCCTGCGCGTCATTCCGGTCCGTCTTCACCGTCATAGCGCCCAGAGCAGCTTTGACATGTCGACTCTCGAGGCAAACGACCGGGAAGCCTTCATCGACAAGATGCCGCCAATCCACTCCGACGTTGCACCGGCTTCCAGGCCAATGCGAACCAGACCATCCCGCCGTCGCTGAAGAGTAGCTGTCACCGCGTCGGGATCACCGAGCACCTTCCCCTGCACAGCATCTCGCCGGTCTCGCCGACGACGCAAATGGCCACCGCGTCGAGAGAAACATCCAGTCCTGCATAAACGCCCATGCCGATCTCTCCTTGCCAGGTCGGCTCCGAGCATCAGGCAAACGTCGTGGTCCAGAAAGGGATCAGGGCGTTCAGCGAGCTGAACCGAATACCCCATCTCTTCCGTGAACTTCGACTTCTTCATCCTGCCTCCTCGTGGAGGCCAGTCTCTCAACTAATCGACGGTCCGACCCCCCGCGAGGCCACCTTGTGTCGAGCAAGGTTGAGCCGCTCGCATTGCCTACGCGGAGCGCTGGGTCCGGTCGGTCAAGGACGAATGCTTGTCCAAAATGATCCTGTTCGGCGAGCGCTCCTTGCGGCGGGCGCTGCGCGACTACGTCGATCATTTCCATGACGAGCGGAATCATTAGGGGAAAGGCAACGTCCTGCTACTCCCTCGGACTACGGACCGCCATCGCGAGGGGCTGGTGCAGTGCCGCGAGCGATTGGGCGGGCTTCTGCGCTACTACCATCGAGAGGCAGTGTGATCCCGCGCGGTCGGTTCAGTTTTTTGACCACACGGGGCTAGTTCCTGGCCGGCCAGTTGGTCTTCGATCCGGCGTTCGTCGACGACCTCCCCGAAAAGGCGCGCCGGTTAATCTCATACGTTCACGGAAGCGTAACAATACTGCCCTTGGTAGAAAGCTCGTCTGAGTGACGAGCGCGTCCCTCGACTAACGACCGCTGCCGGTGGGAGACGGCTTTTGCGGCGGGTTGGGAGTCGACGGCGCCGTTATGGCCCTCGAATCCCCATTGAGGGTGATTACGGTGCCACCAGCCCCCTTGGGCGCCGATGGAGCGGTTGTGGACCCGAAGTGTTCCCCTCGAATGGTAACTGCTTGATCCGTTCCCTTAGGTTCAGCCGGGGTAGCTGCAGACGGAGCCATCTGACCGGTAGGAATGGTTCCTTGGAGCGGGAAGGTGTTGGGAGTTATGGCCGGCACTTGAGGGGCCATCACAGGAGGTGGTGCGGGAGAGGTCCTTGGGGCTGCTGGTGCCGAGGGCGCACCGGGTCCGATTGGTCCCGCCGCCATCGCCGATTCCGGAGTCAGAAGGGCGCTTGCAGTCAGAACGGCCAATGTACCTAGGTTCAATATCTTGGGCGTGGTACTGCGATCCGAACGACGCGGATCACGGTTACCCGATTCGTCATTGCTCATCGGCTTCACCCGCCAAACTAAGATTCGGCCACGCCATCGCGTCGGCATTGCAACTTGTGAATGCGTCGAGAATCACTATCTCAAGTCCTTGCACACTAACATGACGACGCTCGCTCGACTATACAACAAAAGGGATGCGAAATCTTGATTGGAGTGCCGGAACGCGTACTCTTCCAACGGCGAGAATTTACTGTGCGGCCTCCATCGGCGTTTATGAGCCCGAGGACGAAGTGTCGGAAGATTGTGACGATGCGATAGCGCTGGATGCCGATGCGGCGAAGAGGCATGTGCGTCGAGGCAATGCGTTGCAAAAGCTCAATCGACACAAGGAGGCTTTGGCGAGCTACGACGAGGCGCTGAGACTCGATCCAGGTTCGGCGGATGCCTTCAATGATTGCGGCACCGCGCTGCACTATATGCAACGATACGACGAAGCACTTGCGAACTACGATCGCGCGGCCACGCTGAGACCGGATGACGCTCGCGTGTCCTACAATCAGGGCACTTCGCTTTTGGCTCTTGGACGGTACGACGAGGCACTCGCGCGGTATGATCGAGCGATTTCGTTGGCCCCTTCTGCCGAGGCTTGTATGAATCGCGGCTTCGTGCTGCAGAGCCTCCGGCGATATGAAGAATCTCTGACGAGCTACGACCAAGCCATCGCACTAAATCCCGATTGGGCCGACGCTCACAATGATCGCGGTACCGCGCTGCAGAACCTGCAGCGCTACGAAGAGGCGCTGGAGAGTTGCGACCAGGCGGCCGCACTGAAGCCCGAATGCGTGGATGCCCACTATCATCAAGGCAATGCGTTGCTGAACCTCCGACGCTGCGAAGAAGCACTCACGCGATATGATCGGGCGATTTCGCTGGACCCCGATCACGTCGATGCCCATTTCAATCGCGGCAGCGTCCTAATAGTCCTCCACAGACATGGCGAGGCACTCGCAAGCTACGAGCGAGCGGCGACACTGAGGCTCGATTATGCGGATGCCTTCTACAACCAGGGCGTTGCCCTGATGTACCTCGAACGATACGCCGAGGCCCTCTCACGATTCGATCGGGCAATCTACCTACAGCCCCATCATGCGGCCGCCCATGCAAATCGGGGCAATATGCTGCGAGATCTCCGGCGTTACGAAGAAGCACTGGCAAGCTACGACAAATCGATCGACCTGGAGGCAGGAAACGCGCGGGCTTACTTCTGCAAGGCGCAGCTCGAACTCGGACTTGGAAATTTTCAAAGCGGATGGCCTCTGTATGAATGGCGCTGGGAACTCGAAGAAGTACGATCGCAGAGGCGAAGCTTCTCCCAAGCGCCTTGGCTGGGCTCAGAGCTCATACAGGACAAGACAATCCTCCTTCATTCCGAGCAAGGCTTGGGTGACACGATCCAGTTCTGTCGCTACGTACAGCCCCTCGTTGAGCGTGGGGCCAAGATCTTGCTCGAGGCGCCTCGCTCTCTTGTTCGTCTGCTGTTGGGATTGACCTGTGGCGCGTCGATCGTTGCGTCTGGCGACGACTTGCCAACCTTTGATCTACATTGTCCATTGATGAGTGTATCCGGCCTCTTAAGAACCGTGATCGAGACCATTCCAGCGCGAATGCCCTATCTGACTGCGGAAGCGAAGCTCGTTGCATATTGGCGCGAGCGCTTGCCGCCTGACGGAATCCGGATTGGTATCACCTGGCAGGGCAATCCCGCGGGGGCGATTGATCGCGGACGTTCGGCGCCGCTGGCCAGTTTCGCTCCTCTGGCACGCGTGCCCGGCGTCCGCCTTATCAGTTTGCAGAAGCACCACGGCCTCGATCAGCTCGACCAACTGCCGGTGGGTATGATCGTCGAGACGCTGGGTTCGGATTTTGACGCAGGTCCCGATGTGTTCGTTGATTCGGCGGCCGTGATGATGAATCTGGACCTCGTGATCAGCACGGACACGGCGATTGTGCATCTGGCCGGGGCGCTGAATCGCCCGGTCTGGGTCGCCCTTAGGGCAGTTCCCCACTGGACCTGGATGATGGATCGCGAGGACAGCCCTTGGTATCCTTCGGCACTCTTGTTCCGTCAGACCAGCGACGGCGATTGGACGGAGGTCTTCGAGCGAATGGCAGCAAAACTGGTCAACTTACGGCGGAGCTAGGATGGAGCTGCACATTGCCGTATCGCCGGGGGAGTTGATCGACCGGATCACTATCCTTGAGATCAAGCAAGCACGGATCAGAGATCCGAAGAAACTTTTCAACGTCAATCGAGCCTATGCTTCCTTGTCGAAAATATTGTCGACGGAGATCCTTTGCACACCGCGTCTCACCGAGCTGAACGGTGAACTTAAAGCCGTGAACGAAGCACTTTGGCAGGCTGAAGAAGCCGTGCGCGATCATGAACGCCGCCAGAGTTTCGACAGTCATTTCATTGACGCCGCGCGAATGGTCTATCTTAGTAACGATCGGCGTAGCAGGCTGAAGCGACAGATCGACGAGTTGCTGGGAAGCCCGCTGATCGAGGAGAAATTCTACGAATCGACCCAAAGCGGCTAGCCGCGACTCTGTTCCGTGGCGGAATGGATCCGTCGTCAGGATGGCCTGACCGGCGTCAGCACTCGTGAGAACAAGGAGCGCTGCGCGCGGTTGCGGGACAGAACACCATCGAGGGAGGCAAATTTGAGAAGACGCTCCGCGACTTCAGGCGCCGCATCGCTCATGGTGACGGCTCATGGCGTGTCACCGCACTGCGTTCTCACCACCGTATCCCGGTGCACAGGCCTGCCGACAAGGGGATCGAGCCGTGACTCAATCTCAGCGATGCCGTTCGCATTCTGCATGTCTCATCCAAGACCTTGAGGTTGGCGGCGGAGGCCGGCGAGATCGACGCTATTCATCCCCTGCCCGATGGTCCCTGGATATTCAGCCGGGCCAGTCTGGCCGCCACCGCCGCTCAGGCAATTGTCCAGCGCGCGCGGCGGAACCCCAAGTACCCCACGGGATCGCATCCCGATCAGGAAAGCCTATTCCCTTCAGCAACATAGACAGATGGGTGTTGTGATGCCCGCTTGTAGGTGACGAGGTAGGCGTCGAGCGCCTCCTGCATCTGCTCGACGGTCTCGAACCAGGTCCTGCGGCCTTCGACGCGGAAGTGCTCGTCGATCTGATCGACCACGATGCCGAGCTTCAGCAGTCCGCCGTGGATGCGCCGTGCTCCCCAAAGCCGATTGGCCAGACTCATCTCCCGGATAAGGCGGCGGATCTCCCCGGGTAGCCTCGGCCGACCGCCGCGAGATCGCGACTTCCAGCGCCAGTCACGCGGAAGCCCGCCCGATGCCACCGGATGATCGTCTCCGGCTGAACAATGGCGATAGCCTTCAAAGTCGACGGGAACAGGCGATAGAGCCAGACGAGACGCAGTTGGTCGGGTACTACGTCAGCCAACAGGTCGTCGCGAGGTGATCGACGCTATTGGGCTTTTGGACGCCCCCAAACCGGCGAGACTTTCCGATAAGGATGAATGGCGGAGGGAGTGTGAACGATTTCCCACGTTCCCCCGCCCGCGAAATCGGGGGCTCACTTGATCGCCAGTGGCTCGACGTCGAGAATCAGCGTCGCGTTGAGCGGACTGACTCCGCCGGCGCCACGCTCTCCATACTGGGTCCGGAGCTTCGGAGAGAATGGCTAGGAGAGAGCTTCAAGAAGTCGGCAAAGAGAGTGTAGCGATTTTCTCTCATACGACGACAGACCCTCATCTCGCCGCCCGGAAGCTGCCTCGATCCCTCGATCAAATGCCGTACCGGAGATTCGAGAAAGCCCAGCGATTTCAATGGTGCGGTTGGATTTCAGTTCTCTCCGCCCATCCGTGGGGGAGTCGGAAAGTACGGAATCGCCGTTCCGAATTACCGAGTCAAATCAAAGACTTAGAATTCCGTACTGAATTCACCAAGTCGGGAGCTTTGGAGAGAATGGGCCGAAGAGAGACGAAAATGGCCGTTTGGCGAGAGAGCGAAGTCGGGAGCTTTCGGCGAAAAGCCCGCAACCATTGGGCCTTTTAGAGGCCTCGTCTGGCCCGGAGACAGTTGTCTCGGGTGGTAATGGCGGAGGGAAAGGAGCTGAAATCCAAAGCTCTCTGCGTAGCAGAGCGTAGGCCTGCGGGGGAGTGCGGGAGTTGCCGGGCCGGGTTGATCGCCGCACCGTTCCCCCGCATCGACTGCGGCACCCGACGGTACATTTCCACGATGGATAACTTTCCGGCTTGCAAGTACGGGATCACGCCAAAGACAGAGGCGAGCTCTGGCGTCAACGGCCCTGCGCCAATCGCCGGCGGGCGACCACCATGCGGTGCACCTCGGTCGGCCCCTCGTAGACCCGCATAGTCCGCACCTTCTGCGCCATGAGCTGCAGCGGCATTTCCTTCGTCATTCCCATGGCGCCGAAGGCCTGCATGGCCCGATCGATCACCACGCTCGCCATCTCGGTAGCGAAGACCTTGATCATCGAGGCTTCGGTGCGGACATCGAGGCCGGCATCCTGCTTGGCTGCGGCATCCAGCGCCATCAACCGGCAGGCGTGAATGGCGATCGCCGCGTCGGCGATCCACCACTGAACGGCCTGGCGGTCGGCGAGCTTTATACCGAACGTGGTGCGCTGCTTGGCATGATCGCACATCATCTCGAGGGCCCGACGCGCCACGCCGATGCACATCGGGCCCATCAGCAGCCGCCGGCGCGTGAGCCGAAGCTGCATGTGCGCGAAACCACTGCCGGGCTCGCCCAAAACCTGGTTCTCAGCCACGCGGCAATTCTCGAGTGCGATCTCGTAGGTGCGATGGCCGCCGAGCATGGCAATCTCGCGCTCGATCCGGAAGCCGGGCGTGTCGCGGTCGACTATGAAGGCGGTGATGCCGCGATGATCTCGCCCCGCAGCGGTACGCGCCAGCACAATAGTAAAGTCGGCCTGCGGCATATAGCTGACCCAGAGCTTGCGGCCGTTTAGAACCCAGTGGTCGCCGTCCCTCAACGCGCGAGTGGCCATCGCCGCCGGATCGGCCCCGGCGCCCGGCTCGGAGATCGCCGTGGCCGAGCGAAGTTTCCCCTGTGCGTAGGGTGTCAAATAGCGCTCGCGCTGGTCCTCATTCGCCACCGCCAGCAGGAGACGCAGAACCGGTGATTCAGGGGGAAAGGAGAAGGGGACGACGGTGCGGCTCAGTTCTTCCTGCACCAGCATCAAGGCGGTCGCCGGCAGATCGGCGCCGCCCAGATCGGCCGGCGCATCAAGGCCCCATAGACCCAGTTCGCGACATTTCTGCAGAAGGGGCGCCGCCTCCGCCGCCGTCAGGTGGAGCTCGCCGCCACCGGCCTCACGCGCGAGCATCGCCTTCTCCAGAGGCATCAGCTCCCGCTCGACGAACCGGCTGACTGTCTCTTGTAGAGCGCGATGCTCTTCCGGACTCTCTATCACCGCTGTCTCCCATCCTTGCAATGCTGCCGGGCAAGCGGGCCCGATCTGTGGCAGGCGCGCATTGATCTGCGTTAAGCGGGGACGTTTGAGGGGGATGATCCTCGCCGAAGACGACGACGTAATCGGGGCGCTCGCTGTTGATCATGCCGATCAACCGCTTCGCATGCCTGTGCGTGCTGAATACTGCATCCTGCAGTGATTGCCGCATCGCTCCCCCTCATCGACTGCGGCGTCCAACGATAAAGTTCCACGGTGGATACGCCTTCCAAAGCGTACGATGGTAGCGGCCACTGAAGCAAAGTCCGCGGCGCAAATTTGACTATTCGAGCTACCGGCTTCGTTCGTCTGTATCTTGCCTGTTGGCGGTCGGCACCATCACTGGATCGTCAAGATAAGAACCTGACTTAGACGTTGCTCGCCCCAGACAAGGCGCCGACGCGCATGATCAAGTGGGACGGGGTGGGTCTGGTTGAAGAGTGGTGGATCTGGTGTACCTGTGAATTGATGCTAAGCGGCGATACAGTGGTAGCCTAGGAGCTGGACGATATCGGACGTTCAGCGGTCATCTGATGAATGTCGACTTGATGCCGCCCCCGCCAGTAGTTTCCGACGCTGGCCTACAACAATGATCGAGGGCAGTCGCCATGGTCGCAACCACGATCTCCACCAACCGGTCCGACCATCCACGATTCTATGTCTGGCTAGCGCTCGCCTGCGCAGCAGTCGCGTTCGCGGCCTTTGCACCGACCTATTGGTTGCAGCTCCCGACCCGCACGTTCGTCGGCTCGCCCCTGCTCCACCTGCATGGCGCTCTGTTCTTCGCCTGGACACTGCTGTTGGTCGGTCAGACGTGGCGAGCCTCCAACCGACGGCTCGACGCCCACCGCGCCTGGGGGCTGGCGGGTATCGCGCTTGCCTCTGCGATGGTGTTTACCGGCTTGGCGGCAGCGATTGGCACGCTTAACGCTGGCCTTGCTGCAGGGTACGGCGACCGTTCGCGCGCCTTCGCGATCATTCCCGTTACCGCCATCGCCCTGTTTGCCGGCTTTTTCGCTGCTGCAATCGCCAACATCGCACGGCCCGAGATGCACAAGCGCCTGATGATCCTGGCCACGCTGTCGCTGCTCCAGGCCGCCATGGGCCGCATCGCCTTCGTGTTGGTCACCGGCGGCGGGCCGGGGTTGCGGCCAGGCCTTGGCGAGCCGCCGCCACTCGCCATAGGACTGGTACCGAGCCTGGTGCCCGAGCTGCTGATCGTTGCCGGCCTGGTCTACGACTGGCGCACCCGTGGCCGACCGCATCCGGCCTGGCTCATCGGCGCCGCTGTGATCACTGCCGTCGTGGTTCTGCGCGGTGTCGCGGCGACCACGCCAGCCTGGCTGGCGACGGCACAATTCTTGGCGACATTCGGCGGCTAGCAGCCCGCAACTCAACGGGCGGCCCAGGATCCTGCCGCCGGCCGATCTGCAGGCGGCCGAACCGGCGCCCCAGGAGCCTCATGTCCTGCGCGCCATCGCACGCGCCTGGGGCTGGCGGCGGCAACTGGAGGCCGGCACCGCCTCCACCATTGCGGACATTGCCACGGCGGAGAAGGTGTCCGACCGGTTCGTCAGCCACAGGATGCGGCTGGCCTATCTCGCCCCGGAGGTCCTGGAGAGGCTGGTCACGCACCGCGAGCCGACGGCGCTCTCGCTCAACGATCTGGTCGCGGCCGCCAGGCTGCCGTGGCGAGAGCAGGCCAACGTCGTATTTGGCTGACGGTTGGGAGAGAGGTGATGGCACTGGTCGCTGACCAGGCTGGACGACAAGCTGAACAAGATCGGTGCGAGGCTTGTGAGCCCATGGCCGCTGTTCGAAATGATCTTGCGGCTGATCGCGGAACTGCAACCTGGACCGGCGTCAGCGCAGGGCTGGGACGGTCGGAGGCGTCGTCACCACGGGAGGAGTGTGGCCGAATGACAAGGGGAAGGGCCAATTTGGTGGATCAAATGTCGTTTTGGGTGTCGGGCGCGGCGGGAGCGCCGGGAAACACGGCGCAGCCCGCCTGCGACTTGGGCAGGGCCTCGACATCCGCTACCGTTCAGGCTGTTTCGGAGGTCATCGGGCAATGTCGGCTCAAACCGCAGGCGCGCGAGGCGATGGCGCGGCGGCTAGCGGCGATCATGACGCCAGACGGCATCTTCCAGCACGGGAAGCGGCCGGTCGTCGTGGCGACGCGACGATAGCCACCCGGCGGGATGAGAGGGCTCGATGCTTGTATTTTGCCGCCGTCCATGTGTGATAGGCACATCGCAATGAGCTCGCGACGCGCCGCGCTGTCCGGAACATCAGAGTCCCAATGAGCTTAGCTCGCTTCTGGTATGGATTGAATCGGGTGATATCGCCCTTCGGCGACTTCTGCTGCGGCATCCTGTTTGAGCGCTCGCTGCTCGATCCATTGCCCGTCGCGAAAACGAGCGTCGATGTCATCCTCAGGCAGGCCACGGAGGCGGACATTGGCGAGATATGCCGTCTCTATTCCACCGATGCTTGGCTGTACCTCGGCAAGGCGTCGGCCAAGGGCGGCGTCGATACGGCGGCTAGGGAACTTTATCGCGACCGGCTGCGCCGTGGCGAGCTTTGCTTCCTGGCGATCAGTGACGGCGAGATCGCCCATGTGAACTGGGTGTGTTCGACCTGGGGCGATGCGCTGCCCGGCAACCCGATACGCCTGAAGCCCGGTGAGATCTATACGACCGATGCGCTCACCACCGATCGCTTCCGCGGCAAGGGTCTCCATGCGGTCGTATTGCGGGCGATGTTGGAACACGCGCAGGTGCGCGGGGACAGGCACGCCTATACGCTGGCCAGACTCGACCGGGCAGACAGCCACAAGGGTCTGTTCCAGCTGGGGTGGCGCGAGTGCGGCCGGGCGATCTATTTCCTGCCGCGCCATAGCGAACGGCCCTGGTTCCTGGGGTGTAAAGGCAAACTCGAGCCGTTGTTCCGCCGGTCCGACGCCGCGTAGTATTCCTCCGGATCATGACCTCCGAACGAGCCCGCGAAATCTCCTGGTTGCGCCCAAAGATTTCGGCGCTTGATTTCAACGGGCCGACTGTTCCGTTCCGGGAGTTTCGCGAAGAGTGGGTCGGACAGCCGGCAATCGATCTGTTTCGCGAAGCCGCCGAGACTTTCGCCCAGCACGTCGCCTGCCAAGACCTCGATGGCCACCTGACCTACGCCCAGATCTGGGCGGCCTGCCGGCGCTTGGCCGCAACGGTGGACGCAACCGTCGCAGCCGGTGCGCCGGTCGGCGTGTTGCTGCCGAACGAAGCCTCCTATCCCGTGGCGGTGCTGGCATGCCTCGCCGCCGGCCGGCCCTGTGTGATGATCGATCGCCATCATCCCGAAGATCGGGTCGCCGGCATCATCCGTGATGCGGGACTCGCCGCCGTGATCCTGAGACGGGCGGATGTCGTCGATGGCCTCCCGCTACCGGCCGGCGTTTGCAACATCGTGATCGATGAGGCGTTGCAGGACGGCCCGACGCCGGAGAGTCTTGCCAACCACACGCTGCCGCCCGACGGGCCGAGTTTTATTGTCTACACGTCAGGCAGCTCAGGCCGACCCAAGGGCATCGTGCTGAGCCAGCGCGCCGTCCTTCATCGCGCAGCCGAATTGGTAAACGCCGTGCATCTCCGGCCCGACGACAAGGTCCTCTCGCTCGCATCGCCCAGCACGATCGGCGGCCTCCAGCAGATATTCGAAGTGATGCTGTCAGGAGCATCATTGGTGAAGCTGGACCTGCAGCGAGTGGGTCTCGGTCGCGTCGTGACGACGGTCGACGATTGGGGCATCACCATGATGTTCTCGACGCCCGCGGTATGGCGTAGCGTCGCCGGCATCGAGACGGCCCGCGCCTCTCTGACCAGCCTTCGCTGCATTCAGTCCTCCGGCGATGTACTGCTGGCGGTCGATCTTGCGTTGATCCGCGCCGTGCTGCCCGCTGATTGTCATGTACTCTCCGTCTACGGTGCTACGGAGGCGCCGGCTTTGGTTCAATGGTTTGTGCCGACCGATCAGCCGAGTGACGAAGCGCGCGTCGCTGCCGGCTACCCACTCGCCGGGATCTCCCTCGCGGTACTCGACGAAGCGGGCAATGCCGTGGTGGACGGCGAAACCGGCGAGCTCGTGGTCAAGAGCGGCTGGATGTCTCGCGGTCTGTGGCGGGAGGGCGCCGTCCATCCGGGCCCGTTCGAGCTGGATGCGGGCGATCCATCGACGCCAGTCTATCGCACAGGAGACCTCGTGCGCATCCGTCCGGATGGTTTGCTCGTGACACTGGGGCGCAAGGATCGCCAGGTGAAGGTCCTGGGCAATCGCGTCGAGCTGGCGGAGATCGAAGCCCTTCTGAAGCGCACACCCGGCGTCCTCGACGCCGCCGTGGTCGCCAGTCGAATCGGCGTGGAACCCCGGCTATATGCGTTTGTGGTGCCGCGCGAGGTGGATTCGCCGAAGTTTATCGCCAGCGTGCGAAGCCGCCTGACCGAGAGGCTGCCGACCTACATGCGGCCCTCGCGTGTCTTCGTCATCGGCGAGATGCCGCTGCTGCCGGGCAGGAAGGTCGACGAGGAGGCACTGCTGGCCCATGCCGCAAGGCACGCTTTGCCCGAATCGAACCTGTCGCCGCCACCTTTCGCGGCCCCGGCCAGCAGGCAGTCGATCGACCTCGTAGACAAGGCGTGGCGGCGCACTTTCGGCCAGGCGCCCCGGAGCGATGATCGCTTCGACGAATACGGTGGCGACTCGCTGCGGCTGCTTCAGCTGGTGTTTCACCTGGAAAGACTGCACGGGCAGTCCCTTTCACTGGACAGGTTTCATGGACAGATGCGGCCGTCGGAGTTCGCGCTCGCCCTCGACGGCCTGCTTGCAGCGCGGCAGGAGGCTCGGCCATCGACGTTGCGTCAGGTCTTCCTCGTTCCCGGACGTGGCGGTGACGACCCAATGCTGGCGAGGTTCCGGGCCAATTGCGCCAGGTCGCTTGATATTTACACGCTGAGCTATCCGGACCTGGGCCGTCTCGCGCGCGGCGATTTCGGCGACATTGTTGCGCACGTCGCAGGGGAGATCCAAAGCGTTTGCTCGGAAGGCCCGATACTGCTGGCCGGCTATTCGTTCGGCGGTGATATCGCCTACGCTGTCGCCGAACGGCTGCTGCGGCGGGGGCGGCGGATTTCCGGCCTCCTGATACTGGATACCAATGCCGTCGATTTCGGAGACGACGGAAGCCCCCGCAAACGAGGGAGGTGGCTGCGCCGGTTCGTCACTTTGTGCCGGCTCGTTCGTGATCGCCAGTGGCACGTGATCATGAATGTCGCTCTTCCACCGGCGGTGGTCGACAGGTCATCCACTAAGTGGCTGCTGCGTGTGCTGTCGACGCTCAGAACACCGGCCACCGGCAATCTGGCTTTTCATATGGGGCGGCATTTGCGAGAGCAGCTGCTCGAATCTCATCGCATACGGTGGATGAAGGGGACGCCCGCCAGGCAGTTGGACATTCCGGTCGTATTATTTAGGTCGAAGCAGAACGGTGGCGACATGGGCTGGCGAATCCGTACCGGAGATTTGACCATCGTTCCGGTGGACGGCAATCATATCGACATGCTCAGCCGGGAGAACGCCGTCACTCTCGGCGTGGAGTTCGTCCGCGCTGCCCGTGCAGCGCTGGTTTAGCAACCCAAGCGCGCGAGATCGCTTCAAAGCCGCCGCCGCGCAGCGTAGTCCCACATTTCGGGGGAGGTATCGGCTACGCTTTGCAACGCGGGACTACGCCTGCCTCGGGTAATTGCGAAGACATGCCTAGCGGTGGAACCCGCTCAAACTTCAGCCAGGCATCGAATCGATAGGTCATTGAAAATAATGTCTCTTTTTAGACCGAACCAAATCGAGGGTGGTTCGGTCGGAGAGAGACGGAGGGCCTTTAGAGACCGAAAATCGGCGCCTCGTCAGTCTCTGAGGTTCGGTCGGCATCGCGAAATTCCTTT